>CAIQUG010000191.1 GCA_903874895.1 uncultured Caulobacterales bacterium
GAGAACACGTCGCCGCCGAACAGCTGGGTGTCGGAGCCCTTGCCGATGAACTGGGAGTTCCAGAACACCGTGTAGTTGCCACGATCCCAACGGAGGGAGGCGTTACCCGCGAAGTCCGGGCCGTCATAGTTGTAGGTGGCGCCGTTGTAATCCTGGATGGCGGAGCCGCCCAGCAGCACCTTCTTGTCGGTCATCGTCCAGGTCAGGTTCGTCTCGAAGGACAGCTTGCCCTTGTCGCCGAAGTCGTGATCCGCACGGATCGTGACGTCGAGGCCGTTCACATACTGGCTGGCCACGTTCACGTAGTTGTTGTTGACCGTCAGGATGTTCAGATAGCTCGGCGAGGCCGGGTTCAGATCCCGCTGGAACAGGCTGCAGAAGGCGGAGTTGCCCTGATAGCACTGCGTCAGGATCGCCGCCGAACCGAAGGTCTGGACTTCGTTGGAGACCTTGAACTGGAAGTAGTCCACGGCCACCGACAGGTTGGCCCAGGTGTCGATGCCGAAGTGCTTCGGCGTCACGACCAGGCCGACGCTCTTGGCCAGGGAGGTTTCGGCCTTCAGGTTGCCGATGCCGCCGCCGGTGGAGATGGTGGCGCTGCCGCCGCCGCCGTTCGGGCTGACGCCGGTGTAGGTCGACGGAATGCCGAGCGCCGCGCAGCTGGCCTGGACCGTCGCGCTGACGCCGCTGCTGCCGTAGTTGACGCAGGGGTCGACCGAGGTCTGGCCCGAGAAGCTGGTCTGGTGAGCCAGATACAGCTCGTACAGCGCCGGAGCGCGGAACGAGGAGCCGACCGAGCCGCGGAACTTCAGTTCCGGGGACACCGTCCAGTTCGTCGCGACCTTGTAGGTCGTGGTCGAACCGTAGCTGTTGTAGTCGGAATAGCGGCCCGACAGGTCGGCGGTCAGGTTCTGGATGAACGGCAGGTTCTTGATCACCGGCACGTTCAGCTCGAGGTAGGCTTCGCCCACCCCGTCGGTCCCGGCCGTGTGGCCCGCAGCCGTCTGGCCCCAAAGGTTGCCGAGCTGGGCCTGCTGGTCCGGCGTGTCGCTGATGCGGTCATGGCGATAGCTGACGCCGAAGGCCGAACCCAGCGGACCGGCCGGCAGGTTGATCAGGTCACCCGTGAAATCGCTTTCGAGGATGATCTGGTCGTACTGCGTGGTGCCGTGCGCCTTGAAGAACAGGAAGTTCGCCTCATCCTGCGTGAACTGGCCGCTGACGACCCGCTGGCTCAGCCAGGGGATGCCGTTGGTGCCCAGGGCCGCGCAGCTGAAGTTGGAGAGGTTCGGTGTCAGCGGGTTGCAGGCGCCGGCTCCGGTGGTGCTCGCCACGACGCGGTCGTTGTAGATCGAGTCGTTCTGGTAGTCGGCGTCCGAACGCGAGTAGACGGCGTAGGCGTCATAGCTGAAGCGGTTGAACCAGCCGAGGTTGCGGAAGTCACCCTTGATGCCGGCGACGGCCCGCGTGTACTTCACGTCCTGACGATAGTCCGACGGCCGGGCGATGATCGGGTAGACCGCCGACACGCCGGTTCCGGCGAACACGTTGTTCGGATTTCCGGCTTTCCAGGCCGCACCCAGGGTCGGGAACAGCTGGCGGGCACCGGTCTGGAACGACAGACGCTCGGAGAACTGGAACTGGCCGTACAGGTGGGCGCTGGCGTCGAGGTCATAGCCGACATTGGCGCTCAGATTGTAGTGACGGTCCGGCGAGATGATCGACGCCCGGTTGGTGAACGGCGTCGAGTAGTTCGCGTAGGGATAGGTCGCCGGGTAGCCCGCGCGGGCCTGACGGGCGAAGAACGTGTTCAGCGGGCCGCCGAGGGCCGCCGACACGGTCGTCGGGACGTTGTTGCCCTGCGCGGACGTCGGATAGACGACGCCCTGGCGGAGATATTGCAGCGTGCCGTTCGCCGAGGTGGCGATGTCGTTGCTGGTCAGGTTGTAGCACTTGTACTGGTGACCGTAGTTGTAGGTCGCCGCATCCGCGCCGAAGTCGACCCGGGCACCCGTCGTCGGGTTGAACAGGTAGTCTTCGTTACAGTTGGTGTAGTCGCGCTGCCCACGGGTCAGGGCTTCCTGGGTGAAGTACTCGGCTGCGACCTCGATGTAGCCCTTGTCGAAGGTCTTGCCCCAGTCGCCGCTCAGCAGATACGAGTTGCCGCCGGCGCCTTGCGAGCCGCTGGCATAGGCGTCGAAGTTCGCCCCGTCGTGCTTCTTCTTCGTGATGATGTTGACCACGCCGGCCACGGCGTCGGAGCCGTAGATCGAGGAGGCCCCGTCCTTCAGGACTTCGATCTTGTCGATGATCGACTGGGGGACGACGTTCAGGTCGACCGGGCCGACCGTGCCGCCGACACCGGCGGGGCCGAGGCGCTTGCCGTCCATCAGGACGATGGTGCGCTGCGCGCCCAGGCGACGCAGGTTCAGGGTCTGGGCACCGGGACCGCCGGTCACCACGTAGCCGGTCAGCTGGCCGTTGGTCTGGAAGGAACCCGCCGCGATGGATGACCGCTGCAGCATGGAGGCCGTGTCAGCATAGCCGGCCAGCTTGGCGCTCTCGGCGGTGATGACCAGGATCGGTTCGGGCGCGTTGAAGGCGTCCTTCTTGACCCGCGAACCGGTCACGACCACTTCGGTCACGTCCGTCGGGGTGGCCGCAGCCTGGGCCATCGCCTGATCGGCGATCCCCATCGACGCCAGCAGCGTCGACCCCATCAGCAAACTCAAAGTTTTCATCCTATCCCCACTCAAGGCTGACCCGACGCCAGCGTTCGGCCAGCGTCACAAGATGAACATTTAGTGTTTCGTCGGTGTCGCATTTGCAACGAGAGTCACACGGCGCCACCGATTCCCCGGGGCATTGCGACAATTTTACAACGCGCATTGAAGCACGTTATGCCGGCTCGCGGACGCTTCGCGGGCGATTTTTGTTCAATCAATCGCCGCAGAGGCGATATTTGGCACAAGACAACCAGATTGTGGCTTTCAATCAAGCCGAAGGCCCAGGAAATCGTCACACAATAAACGGCCATTATTCGCCTTATTTCAAACGGCGAAATCGGGACCGAACAAGTGCTCCGGGCGGGGAACGCTTGAAACATTAAAAATAATTTACCCTTTTTGCCCGTCTCCGGCCCTCTTGATACCGCAAGGAAACATGTCGGGACCTACGTCCTCGAATTGGGCGCGGACACGGCACACCATCTACTTGCTCCCGCCCGGCAGGTGGCACCCGCCCGCCGGGGTTGAGCGGCGCGCCGATTGACGGCGATCGGCGACGGCATTTCTATGTCGATCCAAATCAGGGGTTGTTCATGCGTCATTCGTTCCGTTTCGGGCTCAGCCTTGCTGGTGCCCTTGTCCTGTCCGCGGCCGAGATGGGCGCTGCCACGGCGGCGGTGACGCCGCCGCCGGTGGCCACCTACGGTGCCCTGCCGTCCATCGAACGCCTGAAGCTGTCTCCCTCGGGCAAGTTCATGGCGCTCTTCGTCAACAAGGGCGACCAGCGCTTCGTCGTGGTCCGTCGCCTGGAGGGGGACAAGGGCATCGTCACCACGATGCAGGTCAACGACCGCAACGGCGTCGCCCAATGGGCCGACGACGATCACCTGTTCGTCTTCACGCACCGGACCGAGAACACCGGCACGGCCTATGTCTACGAGCAGGGTTTCCTGTTCCTGATCAACGTGAAGACCGGGACAACCCAGCAGGTGTCCCCCGTCGCGGAGGAAGCCTCCAATGGGCGTGTCGCGGACAACGACTTCAACAGCATCGGCCTGCCGGAGCGGGTCCTTCATCAGAACGGCCGCACCTATGGCTACTTCCAGGGTGGACGTCGCCTCTACCGGGTTGATCTGGACAGCCTCCAGATTGTTCCGGTCGCCCGGTCCGGGGAGGGCCAGGGGGACTTCATCCTGTCGCCGGATGCCCAGATCGTGGCACGGATGGAATTCAAGGACCATGGTCGCAAATGGTCGATCCTGAAGGGCGAGGCCGACCCCAAGGTGCTGGCCAGCGGCGAGGCCGAGGTCGGCGGCAGTGAAGTCGTGGGCCTGGGGCGCACCCCGGACACCGTGCTCGTGGCGAGCAGCGAAAATGGCTCCACCGGCGGCATCCACGAGATCAACCTGACCACCGGCGTGGCCAGCGAGGACCTCGTGAAGGGAGCGGTGGACGTCAGTCCCCTGTTTGATCCCAAGTCCCGCCTGCTCATCGGCTTCTATCTCGACGGCTTCATCGAGTCCGTCCAGTTCCTCGACGAGACCATCCAGGGTCGCTGGGACTCCGTCCGGGCGGCGTTTCCCGGCAAGAAGGTGAGCTTCGAAAGCACCAGCGAGGACAAGTCCACCTGGATCGTCAAGGTCGAGGGCGCCCACGACTCCGGCCACTACTACCTGGTCGACCTCGCGGGGCATCGGGCGATCATCCTCGGGGCTGCCTATCCGGACATTGCCGACGAGCAGGTGGGGGAGTTCAGCTGGTTCGACTACACCACCGGCGACGGCCTGCACGAGAAGGCGCTGCTGACCCTGCCACCCGGCTATACCCGAGCGACCGCGAAGAACCTGCCCGCCGTCGTCCTGCCTCATGGCGGACCGCAGGGACGGGACCACTACGGCTTTGACTGGTGGGCCCAGGCCCTGGCCAGCCGGGGCTATGTGGTGATCCAGCCGCAGTTCCGCGGCTCCGGCGGGTTCGGCACCGAATATGCCCGGGCTGGCTGGGGCCAGTGGGGCAAGCTGATGCAGACCGATGTGTCCGATGCCTTCAAGTCCGTTGCCGCTGCGGGCATCATCGATCCCGGCCGGGCCTGTGTCGTGGGGTGGAGCTATGGGGGCTACGCCACCCTGGCCAGCGTCACCGTGCAGACCGGTCTCTATCGCTGTGCCGCCGCCGGCGCTGCGGTTGCGGACCTCAACGCCATGCTGGTCTGGTCCCGCGACCGGAGCGGCAAGCTGAGCGGCACGGTTCGGTACTGGAAGACCTCCATGGGCCTCAAGGGCGAGACCGATCCCGCAGGCGATGCGGTGTCCCCGGCCAAGCTCGCGTCCCGCGTCACCGTGCCTCTGATGCTGATTCACGGCCGCCAGGACACCACCGTCCCCCTGGAGCAAAGCCAGGAAATGGCCGACGCCATGCGCCAGGCCGGCAAGCCTGTCGAGTTCGTCATACTGGAGAACGAGACCCACCACATCGAGTCCGCGTCCACCCGGACCAAGATGCTGGAGGCGATGACCGGCTTCCTGGCCCGCAACAACCCGGTAAAGTGAGCACCGAGCCCGGCCGGCGGGGTGGCGAAATCATCGCGCATTAAGGGGTCCCGGTGTAGTCTGTACGCTTCCAGACACGACCGTGAGCCCCAGATGTCCCTCTCAGCGCCCCGCCTGTCGGTCCAACCCGGCCCCGCCCTCGCCGCGGCAGCCCTGACCACCACCCTGGTCACCGCCCTGGTGACCGGGATGTCCGGCACGGCCAGGGCCCAGTCCGTGGCCGCCACGACCACGGTCAGCTCCAGCTGGGTGATCCTTCCGTCAGAGGAGGTGATCTACCGCTACTATCCCAAGTACCAGCAGGACCACGGGATCGCCGGCGTGGCCGAGATCAACTGCCGGGTCCGCAACCGGCGGGACCTGGACCAGTGCCTGGTCAAGTCGGAAACGCCGGAGCACAACGACTTCGGCCCGGCGGCCGTGAAGATGGCCCAGGCCGAGTTCCACGTGCTGCCGGAACCGGTCACCGGCGCAGAAGTCAATGCCACGGTCACCATCCGGGTGGCCTTCACGCCCAAGCTCAGCGCCGAGTCCGAGGCGGCATTGTCCGCCACGGCGCCGGCGACGGCTGCCGCGGGGGCCGATGATCCGGCGTCCGTGATCCTCTGGGGCCAGTCGATCACCCCTCTGGACTGGCGCTATGCCGCCCCTGCCAAGGGCCAGATCTCGTTCTGGAAGGCAGAGACCCGCCTGTCACCCACCACCGTGCGGGCGACGGTCCGCTACGAATATTATGCAAAGTCCGACGCGCCGGCCGCCACGGTGCGGTCGTCCGTTGTGGCATACGAGTTCGACTGCGCCGGGCAGAGGTTCCGCCCCCTCAGCGTCACGACCTATGTGCAGCCCAATCTCTCAGGTGCCCCGACGGTCCTGAGCGGCCCGGTCGCGACCTGGCAGACGCTGGTCGTCGGCACGGTCCTCGAGGACGCCGCGTCCCGCGTCTGTCAGTTCGATTCCACCGCCGCAGGGCCGGGATCCCCCGGCGCGTCCGGTGCGGAAAAGATGGCCACCACCTCCCCCTCGCCCAGCAAGCCGTAGGCCCCGGGCGCCAGGTCGTCCGGCAGCGCCAGGCTCCCGATCCGGTCCCGGTGCAGGGCATCCACGTGGTTGCCCACCGCGGCAAACATCCGGCGGACCTGATGGTACCGCCCCTCGGTGACCGTCAGATAGGCCGTCGTGGGGGACAGGGGTTCCAGCACCGCCGGGGCCACGGGCTTGTCGTCCCCTTCCAGCATGAGGGTCCCCGCGGCGAAGCGCGCGACCTCCGTACCGTCCAGCGGTCGGGCCAGCGTGGCCAGATACCGCTTGGGAACGTGACGCTTCGGCGAGATGATCCGGTGCAGCAGATCCCCGTCGTCGGTGAGCAGCAGAAGCCCTGATGTCTCCTTGTCCAGCCGCCCGATGGTGGAGATGGCGGGCTCGCGGCTGCGCCAGCGGGCGGGCAGCAGGGAATAGACCAGGGGCCCCGCATCCTTGTGCGAGCAGGTGACGCCCAGGGGCTTGTGCAGCATCAGCACCACGCCCGGGGGCGGATCCAGCTTCTGGCCCCGCACGGTCATTCGCTCCCGGAGGTCGGGGGCGGCAGCGAGCTTCATGTCCGCGACCGTGACCGCGGTGCCGTCCAGCCGGATCTGGCCCGCGCGGACCATCTGCTGCACCTCCCGCCGGGAGCCGTAGCCCATGTTGGCCAGAAGCCGGTCGAGGCGGACCACGACGCTCACTTGCGCGCCTCGTAGACCTTGAAGCCGGACGCTTCCCGCGCCGGTGCCACCCGCGTGAACAGGCGCGTCAGGCTGTCCTCGTAGGGCAGGTGCCGGTTGGCCACCAGCCACAGCACCCCGCCCTTGCGCAGGAGCGCCGCCGCCCGGGTGACGAAGGCCACGCCGAGGCCGCGGCTCTCGACCCCCGCATCGTGGAAGGGCGGGTTCATGACCACGAAGTCGAGGCCGGACAGCTCCGGCGTCACCCGCCCGTCGCCCCAGACGAGCCGGGCCCGGGGGTCGGGCACATTGCGCGCCGCCGCATCGATGGCCCGGCGGTCGATATCCACCAGCGTCATCTCCGTCACGGCGGGGGAGGCCAAAACGGCCCGGGCGATCTGGCCGAGGCCACAGCCCAGATCGGCCCCGACACCGCTGAAGCTCGGCAGATGCTGGATCAGCAGCTGCGTGCCCGGGTCCGGCCGGTCCCAGCTGAACACGCCCGGCTGGGTCCACAGATCGAGGCCGGCGAGCCGTTGCGGTCCCCCGGCACCTGTCGCGGCCTCGATGCCCTGCAGCGTGTCCGGTCGCAGCACCCGGCAGATCCGCTGGTGCCGTCGGCCGGTCTCCTCCACCTCGCAGCCGAACCCGGTCAGTTCGCTGCGCAGGCGCGCGCCGCCCCGGTCCTTGGGGGCCAGCACGATCAGTTCGCCGCCGGGCTTCAGGGCGCGAAGGGCCAGCGCCTGGACGTAGCGCCGCTCCAGCGTGCCCGGCGGGGCGGCCATCACCGCCCGCTCCAGGCTCTCCGGTGCCAGGGCCTCGAGGGCGGTGGACCCGGGCACCAGGGGCGAGGTCTGCAGGGCGTCGGCCCCGGCCTCCACCAGCTCGGGGGACGGGGTGCCATAGACCACGGAGGCGGAGGCGGAGGACGGGGCGGGGTTCGGATCCGGCGACATGGCTCTCCGAGTGCGGCGCCGTCCGTCGGAAGTCCAGCCCCGAACGCGGCGTCACCGTGGGACAGGTGCTGGCGGAACCGGCCCGGGATTGGTAAGCCGTGTCCTCCCCGACCCTCGGACCCCGCCCCTTCAGACCCGGAAGCCCCCATGGCCGACGCCTCGGCACTTTACTACGAGCCCGCCTCCGGCCACGGCCTGAAGCATGATCCGTTCAACGCCATTGTCGGCCCGCGGCCCATCGGCTGGATCTCCACGGTCAGCGCGGGCGGGGTGCGCAACCTGGCACCCTACAGCTTCTTCAACGCCTTCAACTATGTGCCGCCCATCGTCGGCTTTTCCACCATCGGCTGGAAGGACACGGTCGCCAACGCGAAGGCCACGGGGGAATTCGTCTGGAACCTCGCCACCCGCGCCCTGGCCGATGCCATGAATGCCAGCTGCGCCTCCGTCGGGCCGGAGGTGGACGAGTTCACACTTGCGGGCCTCACCGCGGTTCCGGGACGAAAGGTGAAGGCAGACCGGGTGCTGGAGAGCCCGGTGAACTTCGAGTGCAAGGTCACCCAGATCCTGCGCCTCACGACCGCGGAAGGGGCCGAGGTGGACAGCTGGCTGACGCTCGGCGAGGTGGTGGCCGTGCACATCGACCCGTCCCTGGTGGTGGACGGCGTCTATGACACCGGGGCGGCCCGGCCGATCCTGCGGGCCGGCCGGATGGGGGACTATGTGGAGATCACCCCCGAGGCCTTCTTCGAGATGCGCCGCCCCCGCTAGGTGCCCGGAAAAGCCGCGACCGGCACGCAGCTTTCCAATCCCGCAGGCCTGTGGCACAGGACGGGGGTATCAGGGAGCCTCACAGATGTCCGCCAGCACGACGCACACGCCGGAGGGACCGGAAACCCTGCCCCTGTCCCAGGTGGCCGCGGTGGGCGTGGGCAACGCCCTGGAATTCTATGACTTCATGGCATTTTCCTTCTTTGCCCTGCAGATCGGTCACGCCTTCTTTCCGGTCAGCCAGACCTCCCATGGCCTGCTCTATGCCCTGGCCACCTACGGGGTGGGCTTCCTGACCCGACCGCTGGGCGGGCTGGTCCTCGGGGCCTATGGAGACCGGGTCGGGCGCAAGCCCGCCATGATCCTCAGCTTCTCCCTGATGGGGGTGGCGATCTTCGGCCTCGCCCTCACCCCCGGCTACGCCCAGATCGGCATGGCCGCGCCCATCCTCCTGGTAATGTTCCGCCTGATCCAGGGCTTTGCCCTGGGAGGCGAGGTGGGCCCCTCCACCGCCTTCCTGATGGAGGCGTCGCCCCGGCGTCACCGGGGCCTCTACATCGGCCTGCAGATGGCGACCCAGGACCTGGCCGTGCTGGTGGCCGGTCTGGTGGGCTTTGCCCTGTCGGTGATGATGAGCCCCACGGTGCTGGACGCCTGGGGCTGGCGGGTTGCCTTCCTGCTGGGGGCGCTGATCGTGCCCTTCGGCCTGGCGGTCCGCCGCAGCCTGCCGGAAACCTTCCACGTGCATCACCGGGAGACGGCACCGCCCACCCGAGTGGCCACCCACGCCCGGGTGGTGGTGCTGGGCATCCTGATGCTGGGCGCCTCGACCATCGCCTATTACGGGATCGCCTACATCAACACCTATGCCCAGGACACGCTGCATCTGTCGGTGAAGCTGGCCTTCGGCACGACCATCGTGCTGGGCCTCGTCATGGTGGTGACGGACGTGCTGTGCGGCATGCTGACCGACCGGGTCGGCCGGCGTCCGGTGATGATCGCCGCCTCGGTCTGCGTGGTGCTGGTGATCGCCCCCGCCTTCACCCTGCTGAACGCCTTCCCCCAACCGGGGGTGATCTTTGCCGTGACGGCGATCCTGGGCATCCTCAGCGCCCTGATCACCGGCCCCGCCCTGATCGCGGTGACGGAAAGCCTGCCGCGGCACGTGCGCTCGGGCCTGCTGGGGGCTCTCTATGCCGTGGCCATGTCGGCCTTCGGCGGCACCACCCAGTTCGTGTCGCGGGGTCTGATCGAGGTCACCCACAACCCCGTGGCGCCCGCCTTCTACATCACCGGCGCCATGGTGGTCGGCATAGCCTGCATGTGGATGCTGGGGGAGACCGCCCCTGCCCGCACCGCCGGCAAGGCGTAGCCGGGACTAGCCCCGGCGACGCCAGACGGTGAGCTGGGCCAGGGTGTGCTGGTGCTTGCGCGCCGTCTCGCGGATCACGAAGGGCACGTCCTGCGGGGCTGCGATCTCCTCGAAGTCTGCCGCGAGCGCCAGCTGCAGGGCCCGGTAGGTGGTCACCGACTCGCCGTTCTCGCGGACGCCGCCCAGCCAGTTGGCCTTCGGCGTGAAGGCCTCGAGCCAGGTATAGGGCGAGGTCAGCACCAGCACCCCGCCCGGCTTGATCCGCCCGCCGATGTCCGCCAGGAACCGCGCCGGCTCCCGCAGGCGGTCGATCAGGTTGGCGGCGAGCACCAGGTCATAGCCCGTGTATTTCGGCTTCAGGTTCAGGGCGTCCCCCTGGCTGAACTGCACCCGGGCCGCCTGCTCGGCACCCAGGCCGAGGGGGGCGAGGCGCACCTCGTGATAGTCCACCAGCTCTCCCTCCACCGGCAGGGTGTAGCGGTAGCTGTCCCGGGCGATCAGCTGCAGGGCGGCATCGATGAAGCGGGCGGAGAAGTCGACCCCGTCCACATGCTCGAACCCGCGGGCCAGCTCCAGGCTGGCGCGGCCGACGGCACATCCGATGTCCAGCGCCCGGCCGCCGGTCGGGCAGTGCTGCAGGGCGATCTCCGCCAGCGCCTTGGGGAAATTGGGCACGCCGAAGTGGGCGGCACCGTAGTGGAAGTCCAGGTACTGGCAGACCTGCTCGTCGGTTTCGTAGGGGTTTTCCAAGGCGGGCTCTTTATAGCTGGACACGACGTAGCGCAGGCCCGCGTGCTGGAAGAAGTGACGGCGAAAGGCGTAGCGGGACGAGGCAATGGCCTCGTTGCCGGTGGAGATCCAGCTGCCGCCCTTGATCAGGTCGTGCTTGCCGTCGAAGGTGGGGGTGGAGAAGTCATCATAGCGCGGATGGACGGCAAAGCCCTCGAACCCGCTGATCGGCGTCGAGGTCCACTGCCAGACATTGCCGACGATGTCGAACAGGCCGTTCCCCTGCGGGAACATGTCGACCGGGCACGAGCTGGCCCAGTGGGCGAGGTTGATGTTGCCCGGGGCCACATCCCAGCCGGACTGGTCCCCCGGCACCTGGGCGCGCAGGGCGGCCCATTCCGCCTCGCAGGGCAGCTGCACGGACCGGCCGGTGGCGTGCGCCTTCCAGCGACAGAAGGCCTGGGCCTCGAGGGCGTTGACCTCCACCGGCCAGTCCCACGGCATCGGGACCTCGCGGGTCATCAGCCGGAGCTTCAGGCCATCCGGACGGGCGGGATCGCCCACCCAGAAGGTCGGGGCGGCGGCCCGGGCAAAGTCGCGCCAGCCCCGGCCCTCGTCGGTCCACCAGCGATCGTCCGCATAGCCCCCGGCCTCGACAAAGCCGAGATATTCCCCGTTGCTGACCAGCATGGCCGACGCCTCGAAGGGGGCCAGGGCCACCCGGTGCGTACCGTACTCGTTGTCCCAGCCATAGGTCGCGTCGCGCTTTCCCAGCACCTGGTCGCCCCCGGCCACAGGCACCAGCCGGTTGGCCGGGACGGCGGAACGGGTCGTGCGTGCGGTGGGACAGACCGGCCAGTGCGGCTGGTCCTGCACCCACTCCAGCGGCAACTGACGGATCAGCACGCTGGAGGTCTCCAGATGGATGCGCTCGTGCTCGATCCCCATCAGGATCACCCAGGCCGGGCTCTCCCAGGTGATCGGCAGGGTCAGGGGCATGGACAGGATGTGACGGGAGACCAGCTCCCGCACCCGGGCCCGGTAGGCGCGCAGACCGGCAACGGTGGGCCAGTCGTAGTTGCGCTCGTCGAGATCGTCCCAGCTCATCTCATCGACGCCGATGGCCACCTGGGCCTCGATCACCGGGTCGATCCGCTCGCCGATCTGGCCGTCCGCCAACAGCTTGTTCACGAAGAACGCGGCGGTGTGGCCGAAATAGAAGATCAGCGGATGGCGGAGCGGGATCGCCTTGGTGAAGAAGCCACGCTCGTCGGCGATGCAGTCGAACAGGCGCTCGTACAGGTCGAAGGTCGCATGGAAATAGGTCAGGATCTCCTGCCGCTTGGCCAGCACGGACGGGCCGTCCAGTCGCAGGGTCCGCGTCGGGGGCGGCAGGGCCGGGTCAGCGGTTCGGGGAGCGTCGGCCGTTCGCAAGGCTTTGTCCTGTCGGATAGGGCATGGATCGCCTCGGCGGCCCCGCGGTGAACTGCGGTGCCCGGGCGGCGAAGACTGCCCCGCACCGAGATTGGACGAAATCCGCAACAACTACACAGAGTTAACTCTTATGAGCCGTGTAAATAGGTCGTTCTGACCCCGGATTCAATGCAGCTGTGAGGGGATTGTTGTTTCGTCACAAAAATTTGGCCGTCCCTGAAATCGGCCCACCCGACCCGCAGGCTCAGCGCCGGGTCACGGGCGGCGGCGTCCAGCGGCCCTCCAGAACCTCGGGCTTCGGCAGATAGAGCCGCAAGGTCAGGTTGAACGGGGCCGCCAGCGTCGGCAGCCAGTTGGCGGTCCGGGCCGCATCCGCCGGCGGGGTCTGGCCAACAGTGAGGTCGAGGGATCCGTCGCGGTTATACACCAGAGGATCCCGGTCACCGATGGCATAGCGCTTCTGCGGCGTCAGGATCGGATACCCCTCCCGGTCATAGGCGGTCAGGGACCAGAAGGCCCCCACCGGCGGCAGCTGGTCCTTGGTGAAATGCAGCCCATAGGTGTTCGACCCCAGCAGCGGCTTGCCATCGGCGTCCTCCCCCGTGTTCGGGTAGATGGCGTCCTCCACCCGGTTGGCTCCCAGTCCGCCCAGGGCGACCTGAGCCCGGAACCGGTAGTCGCCGCCATAGGCCCCCAGATGGCCCGGCTGGAAGTTCCAATGGCCGATCCGCTTCAGACCGCCGACGCCGTTGCCCTTCAGCGCCTCCAGACCGTCCCGCACGGCCATGCGCACCCCTGCCTGGATGGCCGGGGGCTGCCGGGCCAGGTCATAGGCCTGGCCGGGATGGAAGCCGATCCGCGCCAGCCGGGCCAGCACCGGCTGGTCCACGTCGTGGGCGGGATAGAGCCCGGTCAGGTCCGCGGCCCGGGCAAAGTACTGATCCGCCGACAGGCCGGCCATGAGCCGGGCCGGGGGCGCCAGTCGATCGAAGGACAGGTCCACCACCGGCGGACCGGGGGGGACGGACGGTGTCAGGGTGATGGCCTGCTGGAGCTGGTGAACATGCTCATAGTCGGCCGGCGAATTGGTCTGGATGCGGGCGATCAGCCAGACCTTGTCCGTCGGCGCGCGCAGCACCTGGGCGTCCTTCGGCGCCTCCCCGGTCCAGCCTCGGCTGGCGATCAGGAAGCGCCCCCCGGCCTTTCCCAGGGTCCGGGTGCCCGGCACGGCGAACACGTCGGTCCACATGTCCATCAGCGGCAGCAGATAGTAGCGATCGAGCCCCGGCTTCACCGCCAGCGTCACCGGCCCCTTGGAGACGTCGATCCAGGCCATGGAATAGAGGGTGTCGAAATTGGGCCGGACGATGATCCGGAACTCCCCCGGCGGGAAGGTCGCGGCGTGGGACAGGACATTCTCGACTGCATTGCGGGGCGCGCGGCCCTCCGCCACCACCGTGGTCTGGGCCCGTCTCGTGAAGTCCATGGTCAGCAGCGGGAACAGGAAGTCATATCCTTCCCGGGCAATGGCATAGGCCTCGTCCTGGGTGATCGCCGACGGGGCGTCCGCGGTCGCGGCCGGAGCCTCGGCCGTCGGCGCGGCGGTCGCCGCCAGGGGCGTGGCGAGTGCGAGGCCCAGGGCACCCCAAAGGGCTGTGAGCGTGTTCGTCATCGATGGATCCTCCCGCCGGGTGCCTGAAGCCGCACCTCTGATCTCGTGTCCGGTGCAGTCTGGCCGCCGCAGCCATCTGCGTAAAGCATCCAGACATCCGGTTTCCGCGTTTCAGCCGTGTCCGCCCAGGGAGCGGTCGATCAGCACGGCCAGCAGCAGGGCGGGCCCCCCATGGGCCTCCCAGGCATGATTGGTGCCCCGCTGGATGACCACCTGGCCCGGCTTCACCCGGGTGCGCGCCCCCTCCAGGATCAGCGACACATCCCCCTGAAGCAGGCAGATGATGTCGATGGAGTGGGTCTCGTGCATGGCAGGATGCAGGGTCTGGTCGATGATGTGGTGTTCGCCGCCGAAGCTGGCGAACCGGGCCCGGGTGGAGGCGTCCAGCTCGGCCTTGGGCACGCCCTCCGGCAGCGGGGAGACCACGAACCAGCGCACCTGCACATTGCCGGGGCGCGGGCCCAGCACCGGCTGGCGGGTGCCGAGGTCCGCAGGGTTGCGGGGATCAAGGACGCCGCTCGCCGCATCCTCCCAGATCTCGAACAGGCCGCCGATGTCGGGTGTCCCGGAGGCGGACGAGGGCCCGCCGTCGAGGATGATGACCGACCGGCCGTCCCCGTCATCGCCGGTGATGATCCGGCGCATGGCGTCCTGGAATCCTGACATGGCGCGTCCGTCCTTTCCTGACAGCTGGCCGTAGTGGACAGCGGAACGATGCGCATGACAATCCCGCCCGGCCGCCGCTAGACTGACGGCGTCGTCTCGCGTCCCGCGTCAGGAAGTGCATGTCCCGTCCCGTTCTCGGCATCATCTGCTGCAATCGCTCCGTCGGCGTGGAGACCGCCCAGGCAGTGATGCAACGCTATGTCACCGCCGCGATCCGCCATGCGGACGCGGCCGCCCTGCTGATCCCGTCCCTGCCGGACCACATGCAGGCCGAGGACGTGGCCCCCCGGATCGACGGCCTGCTGCTCACCGGCAGCCCGTCCAACGTGGAGCCGCACCGCTACGGCCACGGCGACGCGGAGGACGCCTACGGCCCGTTTGATCCCGACCGGGACGAGATGACCTTCAGCCTGATCCGGGCGATGATCGCCCGGGGGCGGCCGGTGTTCGGCATCTGCCGCGGCTTCCAGGAGCTGAACCTGGCCTTCGGCGGGACCCTGCGCCGGGACTGCGCCACCCATCCGGAGCTCATCGCCCACCACACCCCCGACGGCGTGGACTTCGACGCGATGTTCGACCTGATCCACCCCGTGGCCCTGACGCCGGGCGGACAGCTGGCGAAGGCCTATGGCCGGACAGAGCTTGCCGTCAATTCCGTCCACTACCAGGGCGTGGACCGGCTGGGGGACGGCCTCACCGTCGAGGCCCGGGCCCC
>CAIQUG010000192.1 GCA_903874895.1 uncultured Caulobacterales bacterium
AGGGTCGGGCGTGTCCGTCGCGGACGTGGCCGCAGGTGTCTGCGCGGCAGAGACCTGCGTGGTGGTTGACGCGGTGGCCGATGATGCCGGGGCGGTGGTCGGCACCGCACTGACCGGGGTCGACGAGCCCGCCGCCGGGGTTCCGGTCTTGGCCACCGGCGCAGCGTCCCTGGCGACCCCGCCCTTGGCTGGTGCCCTGGGATGCTTGCCGGTCCTGGCCGTCACCCCCGCCTTGGCCATGGACACCGCCACGGACTTGGGCGCCGCCTGCTCGATCAGTTCCACATGGGGCTTCAGGGTCGGGCTGGCGTCCGCCGCGGCGAAGGCCTGGCCGCAGGTGTCCGGGGCCGTCTGCAGGGACAGGACGCTCGCGCTTTGCTTCACCAGGTCCGCCATCCACGGCCATCCGATCGGCAGCTCGTTGTTCAGCCGGGCGCAGGCCACCAGGGTCTCCAGGTTGGTGGCGTCGGCACCCGCCATCTGCGCGGTCTGGGCCGAGGGCAGCTGATCCGAAGGGGTTGCAGCGATGGCCGCATTCAGGGCCGTGGTCTTCTGGTCGATGGTCGCCGCCAGGGTCGGCGTGATCGCCGCCAGCGCCGCCGTCAGCTGGGCATTGGAATGGAAGTTGTCGGCGATATGCAGGGTGCTGACGTTGAACAGCAGGGTCACGGCGGTGGCGATGCCGTAGGAGAGCGCGGTCAGGCTGGCCGTGAAGCCCTCCGTCATCTTGCCCTCGGCATTGTTGAACCAGGCGGTGACCGACTGGATCACCTCGTCCCGGGTGGCCCCGGCGGGGGGAAGGATCAGTGTGAGCCGCGTCTTCAGCGCCCCGTCCTTCAGCGCCGCCACGGAGGCCGGGAGGGTCGCGATGGGGTCCCCCGCCGACCAGCGCGGCTGGACCGCCGTCGACAGGGCCGTGACAAACGTCATGGCATCCATGGTGGTGGCATGGGCCTCGCCGCCCGAGACCGAGGCGGTCAGCGGATGGCTGTAGAAGCGTCGGGCGATTTCCAGGCGATACACGTCGTCACTGATCAGCCCACGGACGGTTCGCTTCAGCGTCCACGATCTGAGGCGGAAGAACTGAATAACGATCTGCTGCAGAACACTGACGATCGCACTCATGATCAGGAACACGAGCAGAACGCAAAGCGCCACCTGAAATAATGGGCTGTTGAACATGCGCGCGACACTACTCTGCTGAAACAAGCCGCCCCGATCCCCACCCGGCGGCCCAACCCCTTGGCCCCACCTTTTGGGTTGGATCGGATCGAAGGTTAATATACGTTAAGACATTATGCAATTGGTGAGCGTGCCGTGTCATCTGTCCCCGTGAACCTGACACCTGTGCAAATCGCGGTGATCGACGCGATCGTCTCGCTGTTCGAAAGCAACTCGCCAGCCCGCTATGACGCCGTGGCCCGCAGCGCCTCGGATGCCGGGGGTCTGAGCTACGGCAAGCACCAGGCGGCCCTGGCGGGCGGCAGCCTGTTCCGGATGATTTCCGCCTACTGCAACGCGCCCGGCGCCCTCCAGGCGGCGGCCCTCAAGCCCTATCTGCCGCGGATGGAGGCGGCGGACCGGACCCTCGACAAGGACGACGCCCTCGTCGCCATCCTGAAGACCGCCGCCGCCGATCCGGTGATGCAGGACGTCCAGGACACCTACTTCTACGACCACTACATGACCCCGGCCCTGACAGAGGCCGCGAAGCTCGGCTTCCAGACGGCGCTGGGCTGCGCGATCGTCTATGACAGCTTCATCCAGGGTTCCTGGTCCACCGGGGCCAACATCAAGGGCAAGACCATCGCCGTGGCCGGCGAACCGACGGCGGAGAACGAGAAGACCTGGGTCGCCGCCTATCTGCAGACCCGCCGGGCCTGGCTCGCCAGCCGGGGGGCCGATCTCGCCCGGTCCGTCTACCGGATCGACGCCCTGAACGGGCTCGTGACCTCCGGCCAGTGGGATCTGGAGATGCCCCTGGCCCTTCAGCTGACCGGCTACAGCTTCACCCTCACCGCCTGGGACCTCAACGCCCATCTGTTCCCCGACCCGGTCTTCCGGGTCGATCCGGAGCGGTTCGGCGTGGTCAAGGCCCGCCACGCCATCATGCCCGAGGGCCGGGACCGCCACGTGCAGCAGCTGCTGTCGATCCTCGGTCTGCTGGATTCCAAGACCGGCGTGGACGGGCGCTTCGGCACCGGCTCCGCCAATGTGTTCAAGGCCTTCCAGCTGAGCTGCAACACGCCGCAGACGGGCATTGTCGATCCCGAGGGCTATCTCCTGCTGTGCGATGCCGTGCGCCGGGTGCAGGCGTCAGCCCCGGCCAAGGGCACCGCCGGAACAGAAGTGGCCGATCTGCGGCCCCTGCCCGAGCCTGCCAGTTCGACGCGGTCGCGGCAGTACTCCATGGCCGCCGGGGCCACGGCCACCGCCGCCGGCGCCACCGTGGTGGGATCGAACTATTTCGCGCCGAAGGATGTGACCGGGGACACCACGACCGCGCCATCAACGGCCGCGGCACCGCCGGCGACCGTGGCCGCGCCGACCCCGCCGACCACCTCGCAGCAGACCAGCCCGGCTCCGTCTGCCCCGCCGGCCCCGGCTCCCGCACCGACCCCCGTCAAGGCCGCCCCGGTGACGGCCTCGACCGTCACGGCCTCGGCGGCACCGGACTGGGACGACACGGCCCGCGACCTGCTGCCGTGGGTCGCCGTGGCCCTCCTGATCGCGACGCTGGTGCTGATCACCCTGGCGCGACGGCGCGCCTACTGAGGCACCGACGGAGCCGCTTCAGGTGCCGTACCGCACCTCGACGTCGATCCCGATCTCCCGCAGGAAGCCGGTGGGCAGAACCCCGCCGGCGCAGACGATGACCACGTCATTGGGGATGCTTCCGCGACGGTCACCCGACACGAGGGTGACGCTGTCCACATCGATCCGCTCCACGTCGGTCTCCATCGACACCCGCAGGCGGCCGCGGGTCCTCGCCTCCTCCACCCGCTTCATGTTCTTCAGCTTGGCGCGCTGGAACGCCTTGCCGCGATAGACCAGGGTCACCGCCGCGTCGGTCTCCTCGGCGAGGGTGGCCGCAGCCTCCAGGGCACTGTCGCCCCCGCCGACCACCAGGACGCGCTGACCCCTGTACTGGTCGGGGTCGATGAGCCGGTAGACCACCTTGTCGAGTTCCTCCCCCGGCACGCCCAGGGGGCGCGGGGTGCCGCGACGGCCGATGGCCAGAAGCACGGTGGCGGTGCTGACGGTCCGCTGGGTCGTATGGACTTCGAAGCCGGACCCGGTCTTCCGCACGGCGTCGACCCGTTCGTCATAGTGGATCTTCAGTCCGGACTTCTGGATGACGTCCGTCCAGAAGGCCAGAAGGGTTTCCTTGTTCACTTCCCGGAACTTCATCGTCCCGTGACCCGGCAGTTCCGCCGGCTGGGTCATGACCAGCTTGCCCCGGGGATAGTGGGACACGGTGCCGCCCAGGGTCTGCTGCTCCAGGGTGATGAAGCGCAGGCCGTGCATCTTGGCCGCCAGACTGGCGGAAATGCCCGCAGGCCCGCCGCCGACAATGGCCAGGTCATAGTCCACGTCGGATCGTCGGCCCTGCGACTTCAGGCGCTTGTTGATCTCGTTGACAGCCTGACGGCCCTGTTCGATGGCGTTCCGGATGAGACCCATGCCACCGAGCTCGCCTGCGATGTAGACGCCCGCGACGTTGGTCTGGAAGTCCGGCTTCACGTGCGGCAGCTCGACTCCGCGGCGTTCGGTGCCGAACACCAGGGTGATCGCCCCTACGGGACAGGCGGCGCGACACGCGCCGTGTCCGATGCAGGAACTGGGTTGCACCAGCTCGGCCTTGCCGCGGATCATGCCGATGATGTCGCCTTCGGGGCACGCCTTGGCACAGGCCCCGCAGCCGATGCACTTCACCGGATCGATGGCCGGGTGCAGGGACGGCGGTTCATCCAGGCCGGTCTCCAGGGCCTCCCGCTGCCGGGCCAGGCTCTTCTTCTCCAGGTTGCCCCGGCGAACCAGCCAGTAGATCAGGATCGGAAGGCAAAGCGCCGGATAGAAGAGCCATTGCTCGTCCAACCACGCCGGCAGCGTCAGGCCGTTCATCCATTCCGGCAAGATCATTGCACTCCGTAGGTGCGCGCGGCGTCGCTGATCCGCGCGCGGGCGGCCGCGTCGTCGGCAAAGGCCGAAAGGCCGTGGGTCAGAGCGGCCTTGGCCTTGTCATCCTGCCCCATCTGCTTGCGGGAGCGGATCAGCATGATCCAGCCGTCCGCGTCCCGGGGCGAGCCGTTCAGGCGGGTTTCCAGCTTGCCGATCATGCCCTCGATCATCGCCTGGCGGTCGCCGGACGACATCTGCTGCGCCGCCTGCACCTGGGCCGCGGTCGGGCCCGGAATACCGGCACCGACGCCGGCCGTGGCGGATGGCGTGGCCGCGGGGTTGCCGAGGGGCGAGGCCACGGGGGCCGCAGCCGGTGCCGCCGGTTCCGGCGGAAGGCGGTCCGCGACAGTGATGCCGCTATCGGCCGAGACCTTGCGGATCGCCTGACGGGCCGCCAGGGCCTCGCTGGAGTCCGGGGCCTGGGTGTCGAGGATGCCGAACAGCTCCTCGATGGCACCCTTGCTGTCGCCCTTCTCATGCCGGAGGCGGGCCATGTAGATGCGCGCGCGGGTATCCCTGGCATCCGCGGCGAGGGCCTTGCGAAAGGCATCCTGGGCCTGCGGCGTCACCTTGTCGCCGGCCGCCTTGGTCATCGCCTCGCCATAGGCCGACTGGAACGCGGCATTGTCGGGCTTCAGGGCCACGGCATGGGCATAGGCCTTCACCGCCTGATCGTACTTCTGCGTCGCGTAATAGGACCAGCCCAGCATGCGCCAGCCGTCGGGATCGTTGGGCTTGCTCTCGAGCCGCTTCTCCAGGCGGGACATCAGCGTGTCCACGTCCGGCAGACTGGGCGGCGCACCCGGCGCGCCCGGCGCGGCCACCCCGCCGGAGGCCACGGCGGCCTGCGGTGTCTTGTCCCCGGTCATGGCGTAGAGGGCCGCCGCCGCCAGAAGCACGGCCGCAGCCCCGCCGCCCGAAAGCACCCAGGTCCGCGGATAGCCGAACAGCCTGGCCTCGCCCGATGCCGCCGCAGCCGCGGCCGGCGCGGTCGCATCCGGTGCCGTCGGCACCTTGGGCTCTGCCGGCGTGCCGTTGGCCTTGCGAAGGAAGGGCACCATCACAATGCCCATGGCGACGGCGCCGAGGAGGAAATAAACGATCGTCATGGGCATCCGGCGAAGTCCTTTTGCGCAAAAGCAGGGGTCATTACGGCAGGCGGATCAGGAGAGCGGGTCGTCTTCGATCCCATCGTCCGGGAGCTCCGCAGCTCCGGTCCGGGCGGCAAAGACAAGCGCCGTCCCGGCCAGACCGAGGATCACGAACGGCCCGAGCCAGAGGGCCCAGGTGTTCGGCTGAAAGGGGGGACGCAGCAGCACGAAGTTCCCGTATCGCGCGACCAGGAAGGCCTTGGCCTGCGCGTCGCTGTCGCCGGACGTGAGTCGCTCCCGTACGAGCAGACGCATGTCGCGGGCCAGGGGCGCGGCGGAATCGTCGATGTTCTGGTTCTGGCAGACGACGCAGCGGAGTTCCTTGCTGATGTGCTGGGCCCGGGCCTCGAGGGCCGGGTCGGGCAGCATCTCGTCCGGCTCCACCGCCAGGGCGGTGCCGGCGACGCTTATCCATGCGACCGACATCAGCGCGGCCGCCAGGGGTCCGGACCGGCGACTCATTGGCCGCGCTCCAGCTGGGCAATCATCGGTGCCAGCTTGCCCTGCCAGACCTCCGGCGTGATCGGCCCGACCTGCTTGTAGCGGATGCGGCC
>CAIQUG010000193.1 GCA_903874895.1 uncultured Caulobacterales bacterium
CGCTTGCCCCAGCGGACGGCCTCAGCCCTCACCCGTAAGGAATTGGCGCGCTTTGAGAGTTGATATGCATACAACGGGTCGACGACTTGATCGGGCTGCAGCATGGGCAGGGCCAGCAACTCGTCGGCGGGCGTGATCGCCAAGAGTTCGTCCTCCTCGGCGCGCAGCGCCGGCAGCCGGTGTCCGGATTGCGAAGCGATCACAACCGCCGCGCCCCCTTTGGCGATCACCTCACCAAACGCCTCCAGGACGGCAGCCGTACCATAAAGATCGACACGCAAGATCGTTTGAGGCGGGGCTTGAGACGGTGAGACGCCAGCCGCATGGATCACGCCGGTGACTTCGCCAAGGCGGGTCGCCGCAACGACCAAGGCCTCGATCGACACTCGATCTGAGATGTCGACTGACGTTGTGCTGACCGTGAAGCCGGCGTCAGACAGCACTTTTGCCGCAGCATCGGCCGTTTCTCGCCGCAGATCGGCCAGTAGGACATGCTTGCCAGCACTGACGCGGCGGGCGATCGCCACACCAATCGACCCTGCGCCTATGACAACGATTACCTCCGGCATGCCGTTACCTCGTTCGCTGGGAACTACGATAAAGTCGATGACATAGGTAGCAAGGTGTGAGCCCGGTGTCCTTCGACGAAGTAGGGCGGAGTCCGCTCCCCCCCCATAGCGGACGTTTGGTGCGTCTACTTCCGGGAGCGTCGTGAACCCCGCATCCGGCACCTATCCCTCGAACGGGTCGCGCATCAGGATGGTGTCGTCCCGCTCGGGCGAGGTGGACAGGAGCGACACCGGTGCGCCAGTCAGTTCCTCGATGCGGCGGACGTACTTCACCGCCGCGGCGGGGAGGTCCTTCCAGCTGCGGGCGCCATAGGTGCTGTCGGCCCAACCCTCCATCTCCTCATAGACCGGGGTGGCTGCGGCCTGGTCGGCCATTCCGGCGGGGAGATAGTCCAGCACCCGCTCGCCGACCCGGTAGCCGACGCAGACCTTCAGGGTCGGGAAGCCGTCCAGCACGTCGAGCTTGGTCAGCGCGACCCCGTCAATGCCGTTGATGGCGATGGACTGGCGCACCAGCACGGCATCGAACCAGCCGCAGCGGCGGGGGCGGCCGGTGACGGTACCGAACTCCCGGCCCCGCTCCCCCAGACGCGCGCCGTCGGCGTCGAACAGCTCGGTGGGGAAGGGGCCTTCCCCGACCCGGGTGGTGTAGGCCTTCACGATGCCCAGCACGAAGCCGACGGAGCGGGGCCCGAGGCCGGAGCCCGCTGCCGCCTGCCCCGCTACCGTGTTGGACGACGTCACATACGGATAGGTGCCGTGATCCACGTCCAGCAGCGCCCCCTGCGCCCCCTCGAACAGCACCCGCTTCCCGGCGCGGCGGACATCGTCCAGCATCTTCCACGCCGGTCGGGCGAAGGGCAGGATCTTCGGAGCCACGTCCTTCAGGGTCTGCAGCAGGGCACCGGCGTCCACGTCGGGCAGGTCCAGCCCCCGGCGCAGGGCCTGGTGGTGGGCGAGCAGCCGGGCGATCTTGGTCTCCAGCGCCACGGGATCGGCCAGGTCCGCGACCCGCACGGCCCGACGGCCCACCTTGTCCTCGTAGGCCGGGCCGATGCCGCGGCCAGTGGTGCCGATCTTGCCGGCCCCCGCTGCCGCCTCCCGGGCGGAGTCCAGGTCCCGGTGGATCGGCAGGATCAGGCAGGCATTGTCGGCCAGGGTCAGCAGCTCCGGCCCGATGGAGACGCCCTGGCCCTCGATCCTGGCGATCTCGTCGAGCAGGGCCCAGGGGTCGACGACCACGCCGTTGCCGATGACGGACGGCTTGCCCTGCACCACCCCGGAGGGGAGCAGGGACAGTTTGTAGGTCTTGTCCCCGACCACCAGGGTGTGGCCGGCATTGTGTCCGCCCTGGAAGCGCACGACGACATCGGCCCGGTTGGACAGCCAGTCGACGATCTTGCCCTTGCCCTCGTCACCCCACTGGGCGCCTACGACTGCAACATTGGCCATGGATAGCCGTCCTCACCTGCCCGGGGGACACCCGGCGGCCCTTCGACAGGACTCGGCGACCGGATGTGGCTCGCAATGGGCCGCGCGCGCCGGGACTCCGGCGGCGGCGACGACGTCAGAAGGCGTAAATCAGGCGCACGCCCAGGTCGTCAAGCCCCTGGTTCTTGCCGTGGTGCAGGATCTCGCCATTGGACAGGTGCTCGTAGGACAATTCCGCCGCGACCCGCGGGGTGATCTGATACCCCAGCGCCAGGTTCGGCTCGAACTCCCAGTGGGACCCGAAGTCCTTGCGGGTGTAGTACAGATGGAGGCGACGCTGGACCTCCGCCGGCGCGAGGCCAGGCGCGTTGACCGGCGGCAGCTTGGCCTTGCCGGTGGTGTAGGCCATCCCGATCCCGGGACGCAGATAGATCCGGCTGGGCAGGCCGAGCCTCTGCAGGCCCACCTTCCAGTCAAAGCCGACGGCGACCCAGTCGGTCGGCACGGAGGTGTTGGCGACGAGGACGGCATGGATCTGCGGCTTCCAGATCAGGGCGAGGCTCTCCACCCGCTCCGACCGCCAGCCGACCAGGAAATCGGCCCCTCCCTCGCGGCTGGCGGCTCCGAGGTCGTGGCCATAGGCCCCGGCCATCAGTTCCCCTGCCTCCGTGCCCGTCGCGAACAGAAGAACACCGGCCAGCGCCAGCCCTCGAACCCAATGGATCATCTCAGCCCCCAAAGTCCTGGTGTCACCCGTCCGCCCCACCCCTCTATCGCCCGTCTTGTGTCCGGGGGGAAGGGGTGGCGCGGGCGGGCTGGTCTCAGAAGCTGAGGACCCGGGCCTCCTTCACGTGGGGCAGGGCCCGGACGGCGGCCAGCTGGGAGTCCGTCAGGGCCTGGTCGACACCGACGAGACAGATGGCATCGCCACCCGAAGCGGTCCGGCCGAGGTTGAAGGTCGCGATGTTCACATGGGCGTCGGCACACAGAAGGCCGAGGGCGCCGATGAAGCCGGGCTTGTCGAGATTGTTGACGAACAGCATGGCCGGCGCGAACGGGGCGTCCAGTTCCATGCCCTTGACCTCGACCACCCGGGGGGTTCCGGCGATGACGGTTCCGGCGAAGGTGCGCTGGCCGCCCTCCGCCGTCAGGGTGATGCGGACCAGGCTGTCATAGACCGGCGACATCTCCTGCTTGCTCTCGGTCACCGTCACCCCGCGCCCGGCGGCGACGGACGGGGCGGAGACCATGTTCACCTCGGCCAGCATGGGGCGCAGCACCCCCGCCAGGGCCGCGGCGGTCAGGGGCTTCACGTTCAGCTTGGCCACCTCGCCCACATAGGTCACCTCGATGGCGGTGAGGCCCCCGTCCACCATCTGCCCGGCAAAGGAGCCCAGCTTTTCCGCCAGCTGGATGAAGGGCTTCAGCTTGGGGGCCTCGTCCGCCGTGACCGACGGGGAGTTGAGCGCATTGGCGACCGCGCCGTTCAGCAGGTAGTCCGACATCTGCTCGGCCACCTGCAGGGCGACATTCTCCTGCGCCTCGGCAGTGGAGGCGCCCAGGTGCGGGGTGGCGATGAAGTTGGGGGCCCCGAACAGGACGTTCTCCTTGGCCGGTTCTGCCACGAACACGTCGAAGGCCGCGCCGCCGATGTGGCCGCTGTCCAGGCCTGCGCGCAGGGCCGCCTCGTCCACCAGACCGCCCCGGGCGCAGTTGATGATCCGCACCCCCTTCTTCACCCGGCCGAGGGCCTCGGCGGAGAGGATGTTGCGGGTCTTGTCGGTGAGGGGGGTGTGCAGGGTGATGAAATCCGCCCGCGCCAGGAGGTCGTCCAGCTCCACCTTCTCGACTCCCAGTTCCACGGCGCGTTCCGGCGTCAGGAAGGGGTCATAGGCGATCACCTTCATCTTCAGCCCGTTGGCCCGGTCGGCGACGATGGACCCGATGTTGCCGCAGCCGATCAGGCCCAGCGTCTTGGCGGTCAGTTCGACCCCCATGAAGCGGTTCTTCTCCCACTTGCCGGCCTGGGTGGAGATGTCGGCCTCCGGCAGCTGGCGGGCCAGGGCAAAGATCAGGGCGATGGCGTGCTCGGCCGTGGTGATGGAGTTGCCGAAGGGGGTGTTCATCACCACGATCCCGGCCTTGGTGGCGGCGGGAATGTCCACATTGTCCACACCGATGCCTGCGCGGCCGATGACCTTCATGGACTTGGCCGCGGCGATCACCTCGGCATCGGCCTTGGTGGCGGAGCGGACGGCCAGGCCGTCATACTGGCCGATGATCTCGAGGAGTTCGGCCTTGGACAGGCCGGTCTTCACATCGGCGGCGACGCCCCGCGACTTGAAGATCTCGAGGGCGGCGGGGGAGAGCTTGTCGGCAATGAGAACGCGGGGGGCCATGGGCGGGCGCCTTTCGGGTGAGGTGTGAGGAGGCGGGAGCGCCGGACGCGCCCCAGCTTGCCAGCGGGGGGCGTCGTCCGGCCTCGGGATCAGGAAAACGTCAGGAAAATCAGGCCGGCGACAGCTCGGACAGGGCCTGGGCGAAGGCCCAGTCCAGCCAGGGCGTCAGGGCGTCGAGGTCGGAGGAGTCCACCGTGGCACCGCACCAGATCCGCAGTCCCGGCGGGGCGTCACGGTAATGCCCGATGTCCAGGGCCACACCCTCGGACTCCAGAAGCGCTGCCAGCCGCTTGGCCAGCTTCTCCTGGTCCGCGGCGGGCAGGGCCGTGACCCGGGGGTCGATCACCTTCAGGCACACCGAGGTGTTGGACCGGGTGCTGGGGGAGGCGGCGAGGAAGGCGACCCAGGGGGCCGTGGCCACCCAGCGCTCGATCGTCGCCAGGTTGGTGTCGCAGCGGCGGTGCAGCTCTTGCAGGCCGCCGACGCTCTGGGCCCAGTTCAGGGCGTCCAGATAGTCCTCCACGCACAGCATGGAGGGGGTGTTGATGGTGGCACCCTCGAAGATTTCCCCGTTCAGCTTGCCGCCCTTGGTCATGCGGAACAGCTTGGGCATGGGCCAGGGCGGGCTGTAGCTCTCCAGCCGGGCGACGGCGCGGGGGGACAGGATCAGCACGCCGTGGGCCGCCTCGCCGCCCAGCACCTTCTGCCAGGAGAAGGTCACCACATCGAGCTTCGTCCAGTCCAGGGCCTGGGCAAAGGCGGCGGAGGTGGCATCGCAGATCGTGATGCCCTCCCGATCCGCAGCGATGAAGTCCGCGTTCGGAACCCGGGCCCCGGAGGTGGTGCCGTTCCAGGTGAAGACCAGGTCGGCGGCGGGGTGGACCCGGGCCAGGTCCGGCAGCTCGCCATAGGCGGCCTCCCGCACCTCGACGTCCTTCAGCTTCAGCTGCTTGACCACGTCGGTGGCCCAGTCCTTGCCGAAGCTCTCGAAGGCCAGCAGCTGTACCGGGCGGGCACCCAGCATCGACCACATGGCCATTTCCACCGCGCCGGTATCGGAGC
>CAIQUG010000194.1 GCA_903874895.1 uncultured Caulobacterales bacterium
CGATTGCCGGGCTGGCCCGGCTGGGCCCCTTCGCCCTCGGACTGAAGCAACTGGCGGGCGTGGCGTTGTTCCTGGGCGCGATTGTCGCCAGCCTTGCGGCGGGCCAGTGGCGGTTCGAGCCTCCCGGGCTGGTTTCCAGCATCCGATGCCTGTCCGGCGGCTTCATCATGCAGACCGGCGGCCAGATGGTTCCGGGCGGGACTGACACCTGGCTGTTCTGGACCATTCCGGGGGGCGGGCTGCATGGGTTGATGGCCTATGCCGTGGTCACGCCGATCCTGCTGGCCTGGTTCTGGGCCTGGCGTCACCTGATGCGGAGCCGACGCAAGGGCGCATAGGTCCGGGACGCAGGACCGTCTCGTCCGACGCGTCCCCGGACCATGGCCATCTTCTGCGACGACACCGGCGGCGGCGGTGTTGACCACATCCTTGATCCGGATCGGGGTCCGATCTGTGGGGGAGACATCCGCGATCTGGCCTCCGATGAACATGATGTCCCGGGGACGTTTCAGAGAATGCCGGATGATGTAGGCCGAGATCTCCTCGAGCTCTCCGGTGGGTGGTGGGAGACAAACGCGAAACTGTCTCCGTAACCACATGAAAATGTTCCGGTTTTTTCTGTTATTCATGACATTCTGGACTGTTCGGATCTGGCTTCCGACGGCATAGACAACCCCGTTTTGTGCACTCTGCGCATCCGGGGGGCGGTATGGGATTCAGACCTACGAAACGATGCTCCGACGCGGAGATCGAAGACCTGATCGACCAGATCGGGAGCATGTCGGTCGCCGGGCTCCGGTCCTTTTGGGAGGCGCGCTGGGAGCGCGCTCCGACCTGTCGGTCGGTCTGGATGTATCGCCGGATCACCGCCTGGCGCCTCCAGTCGGAGCACCATGGCGGCTTCGACCACTGGACGGCGCTCCAGCTGCAGAAGCGGTCGATGCCGCGAGGCGCCTCTGGGTTCGGATGCGAGGGACTGGAGTCGAGGCGCGATCCGGTCGCGCCGTCGAGATCACCGTGTTCGATGTCTGCCGGTTTCAGGACGGAAGAATGGTTGAGCACTGGGGCGTGCCCGATCGGTTTGCACTGCTGCATCAAGCGGGAGCTTTGCCGCCGCGTCCGGCGTGACCTTCGAGCCGGACATGCAGGTTCTGCGTGGCGGCGGGTTCATCTCGAAACCAACGAGCGGAGGTGGGTCCGCAATCCCCCCTCACCAGAACTCTGGAGAGTCCGCTTCCGAGTACTGGTTAGCTCCCGAGCGGTTGATGCCCACAAGCAGACGCAGCTGATGTCTGAGATGGGGGGATTGCTGCCGTCGCGCAGTGCCCGATATTCGGTGTCGTCGCTATTCGCGGTCGATCCCGATCGGTCGGCGCCTGAGGTTCGAGCTCGGCGTCGACCTACTTGCCGCAATCGGGCGCGGACACGGGATTGCACCTGGCGACAAGACCGCCCGGAAGGCGCACGACATAGGTCGCGCCGGGGGCCAGTCCAGGCGTCTCGTAGTCCGTGGATACGATCTGGCCGCCGTTGGCGAAGGTGGTTCTCGCACGGCTCAGGTCGTTGATCCGGGCCTCGTAGGTCTCGATGTCGGACCGGGTGCGGACGAGGTACCCGCGCCGGACCTCGTCGCGGACCTCATCCCCCCGCGCGACGGCATTGTCGTCGAGGATGAAGGCGGCGTGGGCCTGTCCGGGCTGGGAATCCATGAACGCGACCCGGCCCTTGAGTCCCGGATGGCCGATGAGATAGGCGGCGGCCCCATCGTGCCCCGTGGCGGTCATCAGCAGGAACATCACCTTGCCCCGGGACGTGCCAAGGGTCGGCCAGCCACCGGCCAGCACGGCGGACTCGAGGGTGGGATGATCTCCGCGGACGTCGTCCGGCGTGATGATCCGGTCGCGGGGAAAGCCTTCGAGGATCGTCCGGTCGATCTCGTCATAGGTCTCCGGCGTGAAGGGCGGCGCCGGCTTCGAGCCCGGCAGGATCGGGAACGACTTCACCTTGGCCTCGATCATGACGAAGATCGGCACGTGACCAGGGTGGCGGTCGGACCAGGTCCGGATCTCGGCGAGACAGCGCTTGAAGGTGGGGCAGGTGCTGCGGAAGTCCACGTCCGGCATGTGCAGCACCTTCAGACCCGGCGCCGCCACCGTCGCCGGATCGAAGGGGAGCAGATCGGTCACGCCCTGGGCGCGCAGGATCCGATAGGCTGCCGGGTCGCCATAGGCGCCGCCCAGCGGGTCGGGGTTCACATCGATCTCCAGGCCGCGGACACCGAGGTCGAGCTGCTCCGTCAGGGTCGGATGGACGTAGTCCAGGGCCTGGCTGAAGGTCACGTCGTTGGGGTGGTCGATCAGGAACTGACGCCGCGCCGCCTCGGGCAGGCTGGCGACGATCTTGCCCATTGAGGGCAGCTTCCCGTCCATCATGGTCAGGATGTGGGGGTCGACGGCGGCGTGATAGCTGTTGTGCGTGCCCAGCACCTGGATCTGGTTGATCTTCAGGTCCGGTGACAGGTCCGGCGCCTCGGCCGCGGCGGCCGAGGTGGCAATGGCGGCGCTGGCCGCCAGCAGCATGAGCACACGGGTCATGATCGGTCGCTCCGGTACGTGCGGCTCCGGCCGCCAAAAAGAAGCGGCCCGCCCGGATCAGATACGCGACCGGGCGGGCCATGGGGCCGGCGCTGAGGGGGTCTTCAGCGCCGGCCGGGTCCTTATGCCAGTTCTGGCCGGCTCAGTAGGCGTATTTCAGGAAGACGCCGGCAGTGCGCGACGCATCCAGGGACTGGTAGTGCAGGAGGCCCAGGGCCCCATACTGCTGCCAGCCGGTGGAGAAGTAGTGGTCGAACAGGTTCCGGGCATAGACCCCGAACTCGAGGCCCCGGCTCGGCATCTGGAAGCTGATCCGGGTATTGACCAGGCCATAGCCCTTCACCTGGGAATAGGCCGGCTGGCCGGTCACCGTCCACAGGGTCGAGCGATAGGCGTAGTCGACGGTCGCCTTCATGGTCAGGCTGTCGGTGATCGGCCGTACATAGTCCGCGGCCACGAAGCCCGACCAGCGCGGCGCGTTGGTGAGGCGGGTGTTGGTGTAGTTGGTGGTGGTGTTGGGCACGTAGTTGGTGAAATAGGCGTCGGTGTAGGTCACCGAGCCGTTGAGGGTCAGGGCGTCCGTCGCTTTCCAGGCGAAGGTCGTTTCCGCGCCCTGGCTCTTGAGGCCGCCGGCATTGCCGATCACCGACTGAAGCAGGACGCTGCCGGGGATTGCGGTCAGGATCGTGGCCTGGAACTGCTTGAAGTCCTCGTTGAAGGCGTCCGCATTCAGACGCAGCCGGTGGCCGAACAGCTCGGACTTCACCCCGACCTCATAGGCCTTGACCGTTTCTTCGCGGAACGGGTCGTACTTGTTGCCCACGAAGGCCACGCCGCCGGGCTTGTAGCCGGTGGAATAGCTCGCATAGAGCATCACGTCGTCGGTGAGCCGGTATTCCGGCGCGATCCGGTAGGAGAAGTTGTGGCCCACCAGGCTGCCTGCCGGCTGGAACGGCTGGGCGCTGGTCGCCTGGAAGGTGACGGAGTGGCCAACCAGCGGGACCGGGTCGACGAACGGATAGGACAGGGACTGGCTGTTGTCGTCATAACTGTACCGTCCGCCCAGGGCGATGTTGAACTTCGGCGTCAGATTGAACTTCAGTTGGCCATAGGCCGCCGCCGTCGTGTTGCGCGCCATGAACTTGGAGATGTTGCCCGGCGCACCGATGGCACCCGTCAGGGCAAAGAGCTTGGTCGTCGATGCATTCAGGGGCGCGCCCAGTGTCGCCCATTGGAGCTGGGTCTGGTCGGCAATGAGCTTGTTGTAGAACAGACCGCCCACGTACTCGACGAACTGCCCTGTCGGAGAGGCCCAACGCAGCTCCTGGCTCACCTTGGAAGTCTTCAGACGGCCGGAATTAAAGGGGATGTAGGCGAAGGTGCTGGTGGGCACCAGGTCGGCGGGCGTGTCGTTGTTATAGGTCGTTTCACGTACCGCCGTGATCGAGGTGAGGGTGTCGCCGCCGATCTTCAATTTCGCTTGGATCGAGGTGCCCTGCGACGTCGTGACGATGGCACCGACCGAGCTGTCGGCATCGTCTCCGTTCTGCGGGCCCGCCGTCACGCCCAAAGCCGCCTGGGTCGAGGCCACGATTGCCGGCTGGCCGGACACGGCGACCCGGATCGAGCTGTCCCAGTGGTGTTGATAGTCGTTCAGAACCAGCAACTGGAAGCCGTCATTCGGCTTGTAGAGGAGCTTGGCGCGATAGCCCCAGTCCTCGAACGCCCCGAGGGACTTGTGCACGGTGGTGTACTGCCCGGGGCCGTCCTGGCCCTGGTCGAACGCGGTGACGCGGACAGCCAGGTCCGTGCCGAGTGGGATATTGACCGTGGCGTTGGTGTTCCGGTCATTGCGCTCGCCGAAGCTGGCG
>CAIQUG010000195.1 GCA_903874895.1 uncultured Caulobacterales bacterium
AGCCCGGCGCGCCAGTCGTCGATGCCGACCTGGCCTGCGATCCGCTCGACCGCCGCCGTCACGTCGCCGGACAGGATGGCGACCTTCAGCCCCAGGCGGCGGCATTGGGCGACACAGGCGGCGGCATCGTCCCGCAGGTCGTCGGCAAAGGTGAAGCGGAGGGGAGCGTCACCCTCCAGGCAGAACCAGAGCTCGGTCTCGGTGCCGGTCGAGCTGTCGCCCCCCACAAAGGCCGCCCGGCCGAGACGCGCATAACGACCGTCGATCCGGCCCGTCATCCCCTGCCCCGTCACCTCCCGGGCCTCATCGGCCACCGGACCCGGTCCGGCAGCCTCGGCCAGGGCGCGGCTCAACGGATGGCGGGAGGCGCGGGCAAGTTGCGCCGCGACGCCGAGGGCGACGGGATCGGCCCCGATCACCGCCGCTCGGCCATGGGTCAGGACGCCCGTCTTGTCGAACACCACCGTGTCCACCTCCGCCAGCCGCTCCAGCGCGGCCCCGGACTTGAGCAGCACCCCCTTGCGGAACAGACGGCCCGATGCGGCGATCTGGACCGCCGGTACCGCCAGTCCCAGGGCACAGGGGCAGGTGATGATCAACACCGCCACGGCCCGCAACAGGGCCTCGCGGAAGCCGAGCCCCGCGACCATGGCCCCGATGAAGCCCAGCGCCGCCAGGCCGTGGACAACCGGCACATAGACGGCGGTAGCCTTGTCCGCCAGGCGCACATAGCGGCTCTTGGACTGGGCTCCGGCCTCCATCAGCCGGGCGGTCTCCGCCAGACTGGAATCGTCGGCCCCGGCACTGGCCCGCAGCACGATCCGGCCGCCCAGGTTCAGGGCCCCGGCGGGGGCCCGCATGCCCGGCCCCACCGCCACCGGCGCGCTTTCGCCGGAGACGAGGGCGAGGTCGAGCTCGGACTGCCCCATCTCGATGATCCCGTCCACCGGGGCCCGCTCGCCCGGCGCGATGGACAGCCGGTCGCCGGCCACCACCTCGCGCACGGGCACGCCCCGGGGAATGCCCTCCCGGTCCAGAACCTGCGCCGTGGGGGCCTGCAACAGCATCAGCGAACGCGCCGCCCCCCGGGCCCGGTGGCGCAGCTGGTGGTCGAAATAGCGACCGATCAACAGCAGGAAGACCAGCCCGATGGCCGCGTCGAAATAGGCGTGCCGCCCTCCCTGGAACGTTTCGGAAAAGCTGATGATCAGGGTCAGGACCAGGCCGAGCGAGATAGGCACGTCCATGTTCGCCTGACCCTTGCGCAGGGACCGGATCGCCGAGGTGAAGAAGGTCTGGCCGGCATAGAGGGTGCAGGGGGCCGCGATCAGGGCGCTGAGCCAGTACATGGCGGTGCGGGAGCCGTCACCCATCTCCTGGCCGAACAGGGCCGACCAGGCCGGGACGGAGAACATCATCACATTGCCGACGCCGAAACCAGCGACCCCCAGGGCCACGGCCAGCCGACGCCCCTCCGCATCGATGCGGATCTCCACCTCGAGGGGATCGAAGGGCGCGCTCTGATAGCCCATGTTCTCCAGGGCGCGGACGACAGCCTGCGGATCGGCCCGCCCGGCCCGCCAGTGGACCGCGAGCCGTCCGGTGGTCAGGTTCAGCCGGGCACTCTCCACCCCCGGCAGGGCCGTGATCCCCCGCTCGATCTTGGCGAGGCACCCGGCGCAGCGGGCCCCGCGGACCAGCAGCTCCAGCCCGGCGCCGCCACCGGGCTCGGCCCGGACGAAGCCGGACAGGTCCTGACCCGCGAGGCCGGATGTGATGTCGAGAGCCGTCATGGCCAGACGAACCTCTGCTCCATCTCGAAATCGGCACCGGCGGGCCCCGCCGCGGTGAGATCGAGGGTCCATAGTCCCGAGGTCGCGGGTGTGCGGACGATGTAGGTTCCGGCTCCCCGTTCCGTGAAGGCGAGGTGCTGTGACCCCGCCGTCGTGACCGTTCGGGACAGGGTGGCTATAGGGTGCAGGCCGGTCACCGGCTGACCGCGGGCGTCGCGGATCGCGACCTCCAGCACCAGGGCGGTGCCGTCGCGGCGATCCGCCAGGCGAGCCTTCCAGCCCAGCGCCCGGGCCGCTGCGCGACGATGGATCTCGCCGTTGAAGCCGATCCCTTCCTCATAGGGCTTGGCCGTGACCTCGCCGGGGAAGGTGGAGTAGGCCCGGATGGCCATGGAGACGTCCACGGCGATCACCGCGGCGAAGAAGGCGACCACGATCAGGCCCACGTGCCAACCCTTGAGCACGAAGCCCGGCGCGGCCGGGGCGGGAGGCGACACATTGGTCATGGGCGGGCTCCTTCAGAAACAAACATGGTGTGGGCGGCCAGGGTGCGGACCGGGGCGTCGACATCATCGACGGTAGCGGTCACCTCGGCCGGGGTCAGGGCCTGGGCCAGGCGATCCGCCGGAACGGTCGCCAGAAGGCGGATGCTCCGCTGCTCCCCCGACGCCACGGTGACGGTCACGCCGGTACCATCAGGCATGAGGCCCGGCACCTGCAGCTGGCGGACCGGAACGCCGCTGAAAGTCACGCGGAAGCTGCGCGGCTGGTAGCTGCGATTGACCACCTTGACCGAATAGCTGTTGCGGATCGACCCGTCGGACAGGCGCACGAACAGGGGATTGCGGTCCCGGGCCACGTGCAGCTGGTAGGGCGTGCGCTGCAGGAAGCCCCAGATCATGATGGCGCAGACAGCAAACAGCGCCAGGCCGTAGAACACGGTCCGCGGCCGGATCGGGCGGTAGACCGCCTTCAGCCCCTGGGAGCGACGGGTCACGGCCTCGTCGCTGTCATAGCCGATCAGGCCGGTGGGGCGTTCGACCTTCACCATGATCTCGTCGCAGGCGTCGATGCACAGGGCGCAGTTGATGCATTCCAGCTGCGAGCCATGCCGGATGTCGATGCCCATGGGGCAGGCGACCACGCAGGCCTGGCAGTCGATGCAGTCGCCCCGTCCGGCCCAGGTCTCGCCCTTGCGGTGCGCGGCCCGGGGCTCGCCCCGGTCGTAGCGATAGGTCACCTGCAGGGAGTGACGGTCGACCATGGCGCCCTGGATGCGGGGCCAGGGGCACATGTAGATGCACACCTGCTCCCGCAGGGTTCCGGCCAGGGTGTAGGTGGTGAAAGCCAGCAGACCGAAGGAGAAATAGGCCGTGACCGACGCCTCGCCGGCAAAGAAGTTGGCGAACAGGGTCGGTGCGTCCTCGAAATAGAAGATCCACGCCCCGCCGGTGGCGGCGGCGATGGCCAGCCAGACCAGGTGCTTGCCGCCCTTGCGCAGGATCTTGTCCGGGCCCCACCCGGCCTTGGCCAGCCGCATCCGGGCGTTGCGGTCCCCCTCGAACAGGCGCTCCACATAGAGGAACAGGTCCGTCCAGACGGTCTGCGGGCAGGCATAGCCGCACCACAGGCGGCCCAGCCACGCGGTGGCCAGGAACAGGGCCAGCGCCGCCAGCACCAGCAGACCGGTGATGAAATAGACCTCGTCCGGCCAGAGGTCGAACATGAAGAAGTAGAAGCGTCCGTGGGCGAAATCGATCAGCACCGCCTGCTCCGGGGCCCCGGCGGGCCGCGGCCAGCGGATCCACGGGGTGCCGTAGTAGATGGCCAGCATCAGCCCCATCAGGATCCACTTCAGACGGCGGAAGGTCCCGTGCACCAGCTTGGGATAGATGGCCTTGCGCTTCTGATAGAGGCCGGGTCCGTGTCCGCCCCCGGGCGGGGGGGCGTCGTCGCCCCCGCCGCTGATGCGATCGATGACAACGGTCATTGAGCCGCCGGGGCGGGAGCCGTTGTCGTCGACACGGTGTTGTCCGTGGCCGCCGCGGTCGGAGTTGCCGCTGAGGTCAAAGCCGGTGTCGCCTGTCCGGACCCGCCGGAGTTCACATGCACATAGACGGCGACGGCCTTGATCTGGGCCGGGCTCAGGCGCTCGATCCAGGCGGGCATGACACCGCCCTTGGCGGCCCAGATCTGGTCGTGGATGGACCGGCGGTCCGAACCATAGAGCCAGTCGCTGTCCGTCAGATTGGGGGCCCCCACAGCCTGATTGCCCTTGCCGTCGGGACCGTGACAGGCCGCGCACTGGGCGGCGAAGATCGGGGCCGCCCGGGCGACGGCACCGGGGCTGGCCGTCCGGTGGGACAGGGACACGACGTATTCGGTCAGGTCATTGACCTCCTGCGGCTTGAGAAGACCGTCGCGGCCGAAGGACGGCATCATGGACACGCGGGCCAGGGGATGGCCGGAGCGGATGCCGTATTTCAGCGTCTGCTCGATGTCGGCCAGCTGTCCGCCCCACAGCCACACATCGTCCCGGAGATTGGCGTACCCCTTGCCGCCGGCCCCGCCCTGCCCATGGCACGGGGCGCAGTTGTTGCCGAAGATCGCCTGGCCCTCGGCCATGGCGAAGGCCTGCAGGTTCGGGGTCTTCTCGATCTGCTCGAGGGACGCCTTTTCCAGCATGACCCCCTCGGCACCGCGCTGGGCGTCCAGGGCCTTTATGTCGTTGGCCACATTGACCCGGTCCGACTGGCCGAGGATGCCGGGCGTATACCCCGTCAAGGTCGGCCAGGCCGGGAACAGGACCCAGTAGACGATGGCTACGGCAATGCAGGCGTACCAGACGATCAGCCACCAGCGAGGCAGCGGGTTGTCCAGTTCCTTGATGCCATCCCACTCGTGCCCGGTGGTCTCGACACCGGAATGGTCGTCGCGTTCGCGTTCAGACATGGTCAGAGCTCCCCTTTGTTCAGGTCTGGGCTCAGGTTCGGGGACGTCCGGGGGGCGTCGGTGGCCGCGGGCCCCTCCGTGGGCAGACCCTCACGGAAGGGAATCTGTGCGGCGTCGTCGAAGCCGGACTTGTTCTTCGGCCACAGGGCCCAGCCGATCGCCACGGCGAAGATCACCGCGAAGTAGAGGGTGCCGGCCTGCTGTGCGACCCGGGACACGGTTTCGTAGGTGAGCCCGCTCATCGGCTGTTCCCCGGACGTTCGGGGTGGTACTTGGAGAAGTCCACCAGGGTGCCCAGCATCTGCAGATAGGCCACCAGGGCGTCCATCTCCGTCACCTTGGACGCGCCGCCGAAGTCCCGCTGGGCGGCCTTGTCGCCGTAGTGCTTCTTCAGCTTGGTCCCGTCGGAATAGGTGTCCGCCTGGGCGTTCAGATCGGCCTTTGCATCGGCGATCATCTCGTCCGTATAGGGGACCCCCTCCACCTTCAGCGCCCGCATCTTCGCGTCGATGTTGTGGGAGTCGAGAGGCCGGTCCGCCATGAACGCATAGGGCGGCATGATGGACTCAGGCACCAGGCTGCGGGGGTTGATCAGGTGATCCCGGTGCCAGCTGTCGGAGTACTTGCCCCCGACCCGGCTCAGGTCCGGACCGAGGCGCTTGGAGCCCCACTGGAACGGGTGGTCGTACATGCTCTCGGCGGCCAGGCTGTAGTGGCCGTAGCGCTCCACCTCGTCCTTGAGCGGGCGGATCATCTGCGAATGGCACAGATAACAGCCCTCGCGGATGTAGATGTCCCGACCCGCCAGCTCGAGGGGGGTGTAGGGACGCATGCCCTCCACCTTCTCGATGGTGTTCTCGATGAAGAACAGGGGCGCGATTTCCACCAGCCCCCCGATGGACACCACGATGACGATGCCGATCAGGAGCGCGATGGAGTGACGTTCGAAGAAACCGTGATTGAACTTCATGGCCAGTCCTCCCCTATTCGGCCGCGACGGCATTGGCGGGATAGGCGAGGTCGGAGGTCGTGACCTCCTCCGGGGCATCACCCCGGATGGTTCGCCAGACGTTGTAGATCATGAGAAGGACACCTGAGAGGTACATCAGCCCCCCCGCCATCCGGACCACGTATTCCACGTGCTTGGCGGCGACGGTTTCCACGAAGGTGTGGGCCAGGAAGCCCTGCGGCGTGTATTCGCGCCACATGAGGCCTTCCATGATGCCGGATACCCACATGGAGGTGATGTAGAGGAGGATCCCGATGGTGGAGATCCAGAAATGCCACTCGATGAGGGCGTTGGAATACATCCGCTGCTTCTTCCACAGCCACGGCACCATGCAGTAGATCGCGCCGAAGCTGATGAAGCCGACCCAGCCCAGCGCACCGGAGTGCACGTGGCCGATGGTCCAGTCGGTGTAGTGGCTCAGCGCGTTGACCTCGCGGATCGACATCACCGGACCCTCGAAGGTCGCCATGCCGTAGAAGGCCACCGCCGCCACCAGCATGCGCAGGACCGGGTCGGTGCGGAGCTTGTCCCAGGCACCGGACAGGGTCATCAGTCCGTTGATCATCCCGCCCCATGAGGGCATCCACAGCATGATCGAGAAGGTCATGCCCAGGGTCTGCGCCCACTGCGGCAGGGCCGTGTAGTGCAGGTGGTGCGGGCCGGCCCAGATGTAGATGAAGATCAGGGCCCAGAAGTGGACGATGGACAGCCGGTAGGAATAGATCGGCCGCTCCGCCCGCTTGGGGATGAAGTAGTACATGATGGCCAGGAAGGCCGCCGTCAGGAAGAAGCCCACGGCATTGTGCCCGTACCACCACTGGGTCAGGGCATCCTGCACACCCGCGAAGACGTCATAGCTCTTGGAGCCGAAGACGTTGACCGGGACGGCCAGGTTGTTGGTGATGTGCAGCACCGCGATGGTGACGATGAAGGCCAGATAGAACCAGTTGGCCACATAGATGTGCGGCTCCTTGCGCTTCCACAGCGTCCCCAGGAAGACCAGCAGGTAGACCACCCACACGATGGTCAGCCACAGGTCGGTGTACCACTCCGGCTCGGCGTATTCCTTGCCCTGGGTGATGCCCATGACATAGCCGGAAGCCGCCAGCACGATGAACAGCTGGTAGCCCCAGAACACGAACCAGGAGGCGATCCCGCCGAACAGCCGCGCCCGGCAGGTGCGCTGCACCACATAGAACGAGGTCGCCAGCAGCACGTTGCCGCCGAAGGCGAACACCACGCCCGACGTGTGAACCGGCCTCAGCCGTCCGAAGTTCAGCCAGCCCGCACTCGGGAAGTAGAACAGGTCGGGCCAGGCCAGCTGGCAGGCGATGACCACCCCCACCAGCATGCCGACCACCCCCCAGAACAGCGAGGCGAACACACCGGCCCGGATGACATCATCGGCATAGCGGTCCGGACGATTGACGAACCGGCCGTCCGCCAGGCCTGCGATGCAGGCCACCAGGGACGCGACGGAGGCGCCCATGATCACATAGGCATGGATGCGGAACGGACCATCGTCCGCAAACGCGGCGGCGCAGAGCGACCAGACAAGGCCGACTACGGACAGGGCTACGACGGCGAGCACATCGCCCGGCGTCCCCTTGGGTTTCAATGCGATAGCGGTCATCACCCCTCGTCAGCCTGGGTCCGGGGCTGGAGCCGCCGGACATTCGCCAAAACGCCGGGCGCGCAGGGGCCCCGACTGGTGAAAGGTGCATAGGGGAGGCACCGCGGGTTCGCTTTGCGGTGGATCAAGGCGTCGTCGATCGCGGCCCTGGATAAGGGGGTCAGGCCATGGGTGGATCCGGCCCGGGCCCGGTCTGCGTGATGCGTCGCCGGTGGGAGAGTGAGATGCGATCGAGGTTCGATCTGGACGGAGCCACCCTGATCCAGGGCGCGGCCATCAGCCTATCCGGCGCGATCGCGGCCCTGCTGATCGCGCTCCGCACCCATGCCCAGGCACCGCTTTGCGGGCTGGTCCACTGCCCGGCCTGCTATGTGGCAGCGGGCCTTGCCACGACGGGCATCCTGCTGGCTGGGCTGGGCTGGAACCTGCAGGCCGCAGCGCAGTTGCGCCGCCACGAGGCTGGCCTCTAGTCTTTCGCCCGACGGCTAGTCCCTGAGGCCCAGTGCCTTGAGCGATGCGACCACTCCCTGCACCCGCGGCTGCATGTCGTCGGCGATATGGGCGTGGGTGGGGATATAGAACAGCCCGAGGTCCATCCCCTTGAGCGCCAGCTCGGCGCACCGCTCCGGCGAAATCATGTTCATCTCCGGCGGCAGCTGGTCGAAGTCCGGCAGGCCACCGGACACCAGGGGCGTATAGACGCCCCCCGGCAGCAGCACGTGGAGGTCGAGGGGCTTGTCCCGGGACTCCTCGCGAAGCCACTCGGCCATGATCAGCAGTCCGTGCTTGCTGGCCCCGTACACCCCCATGGCGAAGCGCTTCACCGCGTCCGGCACGCTGAGGGAGTTCTCCGAGCCGGTGAGCATCAAGCGGCCCCGCGCACCCCGGGCCTCCAGCTCTGCCACATAGGCCTGGGCCAGACGGAAGCCGGCGTAGAGATTCACCTGGAACAGCGCCATGGCTGTCTCGTCAAAGGGCTCGCGCAGCACCCGCTTGGCCTTGCCCGCCCCTGCATTGGAACAGATCAGGTCAAGGCCGCCGAACCTTGCGTAGACCTCGGTGACCAGCGCCGCGGGGACCGCCGGATCGGTCAGGTCGCAGACCAGCGCCACGGCCCCGCCGCCGATTCGCGCCGCCACCGCCTCTGCCCCCTCGAGATTGCGGTCCGCCACCGCCACCCGTGCGCCACGGGCCGCCAGCCCGATGGCCACGGCCGCCCCGATCCCCGAGGCCCCGCCGGTCACCAGCACATTGCGTCCACTGTAGTCGATCATGGCCCCAAGCCTCCCGTTGCGCCCGACCAGCCTGGCGGCCGTCTGGACGCCCTAAATGATCCTGTTTCGACGGAGGCGAACAGAGTTGAATTGCCGCGCAAGAGACGGAGTGCGACCCTTCGTCCATGTCGGCACGATCCCCGTCATCCGGAGCCCCCGCTCCCCCAACCGCTTCAGACCCGGAGCCCGACATGCGCCCCCTCGACCTCGCTGCCCCCGCCCCTGTCCCGGTGCCCGATGCCGTCCGACTGGACGCCGTGCGGCGACGCGATTCCGCCTTTGACGGGCAGTTCGTCTATTCCGTCCGGACCACCGGCGTCTTCTGCCGTCCGAGCTGCGCCGCCCGCCCCGCCCGGACGGAGAACATCGCCTTCCACGCAACACCCGATGCGGCCCGGATCGCGGGCTTCCGCCCCTGTCGCCGTTGTCGGCCGGATGAACCCTCGCGGGAGCAGCGGGAGTCCAGGGTGGCGGCCGCCGCCTGTCGCCGGATCGAGGACGCGGAGACCGCACCGGACCTCGCCACCCTGGCCGCCGAGGCTGGCCTCAGTCCGCACCACTTCCACCGGCTGTTCCGCCGGATCACCGGCCTCACCCCCAAGGCCTATGCGGACGCCCATCGGGGTCGGCGGGTGCGGGATGAACTGGCCACCGGCGCGCCGGTGACGGCGGCCCTCTATGACGCCGGCTTCAATTCCAGCGGGCGGTTCTACGCGGCTGCGGACGAGCTGCTGGGCATGAAGCCCTCGACCTATCGGGACGGCGGGCCCAGTACGAAGATCCGTTATGCTGTCGGCGACAGTTCCCTCGGGGCCGTGCTGGCGGCGGCGACCACCACCGGCGTCTGCGCCATCCTGCTGGGAGAGACCGGGGACGAACTGGTGGCGGACCTGCACCGGCGTTTCCCGAAGGCCGAGCTGGTCCCCGGCGACGGCGACTTCCAGGCCACCCTCTCGGCGGTGGTCACATTGGTCGAACGCCCCGGCCTGGGTGTCGATCTCCCCCTCGACATCCGTGGCACGGCCTTTCAGCAACGGGTCTGGCAAGCGCTGCGCGCCATACCGCCCGGCGAGACCCGCAGCTATGGGGAGATCGCCACGGCCATAGCGGCACCCCGGAGCCACCGGGCCGTGGCCCGGGCCTGCGGCGAGAACGTGCTGGCCATCGCCGTGCCCTGCCATCGGGTGGTGCGCGGCGACGGGGCCTTGTCCGGCTATCGCTGGGGGGTGGAACGCAAGCGCACCCTCCTGTCCCGGGAGCAGGAGGCGTGAGCGCGATGGATGCTACCGACTGGGAGGAGATCGCGACGTCGCTTGATTCGCGGGGCTTTGCCGTGGTCCCGGGGCTCCTGTCCCCGTCCGCCTGCGCGGCAGCGGCAGGCCTCTATGAGCGGCCGGAGCTCTTCCGCAGCCAGGTGGTGATGCAGCGGCACGGCTATGGGCGGGGAGCCTACCAGTATTTCGCCTATCCCCTGCCGGATCCGGTCGAGGCGCTCCGCACCCGGCTCTACCCGCCCCTCGCCCGGATCGCCAATCGGTGGCAGGACGCGCTGGGTGAGGCGGCGGACTTTCCCGCAGAGCACGCCGCCTATCTGGACCGCTGCCACCAGGCGGGCCAGACCCGGCCGACGCCCCTGCTGCTGACCTATGGCCCCGGGGACTACAACTGCCTGCACCAGGACCTCTATGGGGCCGAGCAGTTCCCCCTTCAGGCGGCGGTGCTGCTGTCCCGTCCCGGCGAGGACTTCACCGGTGGCGAGTTCGTGCTGGTGGAGCAGCGGCCGCGGATGCAGTCCCGCCCCCATGTGGTTCCCATGGGTCAGGGGGATGCGGTGATCTTCGCCGTCAACACCCGCCCGGCCCAGGGCACCCGGGGCCCCTACCGGCTGAAGCTGCGCCACGGGGTCAGCGAGATCCGCTCCGGGAAGCGACGCACCCTGGGGATCATCTTCCACGACGCCGCCTGAAGCGGATCAGCCGGACCTGAGCGCACCCGCCACCGCCGCCCGCACGTCCGGCACCCGCTCCGCTTCGAACCAGGGATGACCCCGCATCCAGGTGCCGGAGCGCCAGGACGGGTGGGGCAGCACCCTCACCCGGTCCCCGAAGGCACCGGAGTCGCGGACGTAGTCCGCCAGGGCCACCCGGCTGGCCGGCAGGCCCAGCGCCTTGCGGGCGTAGTATTTCAGCGCGTAGCTCCCCACCAGCAGGGTCAGCCGGTCCGGCTGCAGGGCCGCCAGCAGGCGGTCGTGCCACAGGGGGGCACATTCCGGCCGGGGGGGCAGATCGCCGCTTGCCCCCGTCCCCGGATAGCAGAAACCCATCGGCATCAGCGCCACCCGGGCCGGATCATAGAACGTCTCCGAGGACAGAGCCGTCCAGTCGCGCAGGCGATCGCCGCTGGGATCGCTCCAGGGAATTCCGCTGGCATGGGCCCGGGCCCCCGGCGCCTGGCCGATGATCAGGATCCGGGCCGTCGCACCCATCTGCAACACGGGCCGCGGCCCCGGCTCCAGGTGAGCGGCGCAGTGGGTGCAGGCCCGCACTTCGCGGAGCAAGGCGTCCAGGGTCCCGCCGGCGGCGGTCACGCCCCGGCCAGTCGCAGGATCCGCGTCCATTCGTCTGCTGACACCGGACAGACGGACAGGCGCCCCTGCCGGACGAGGGCCATTTGTGTCAGCGTCGGGTCGGCCTTGATCGCCGACAGGGGCACGGACCTCGGCAGAGCCCGCACCGGCCGCACCCGCACGGCGACGAAACGGCCACTGGCATCCCCCGGATCAGGACACGCAGCGGCAGAGATCTCCGCCAGTCCCACCACCCCGGGGCCTGGGCCGGAATGGTAGAACAGGGCCGGGTCCCCGACCTGCATGGCCTTCAGATTGTTGGCCGCCTGGGCGTTGCGTACCCCGTCCCACAGGGTCTCGCCGTCGCGGACCAGGTTATCGAAGCTGTAGGTGTCCGGCTCAGACTTGAGCAGCCAGTAGGATGTCGCCGACGCCATGGGGTCTCCCGCCGGTCGAAATGCCGGCCCGACCATGCTCTCGCCACGACAGGTATCGGTCAACCGCCCATGCGCGCTGCGGTCACGCACTGGTGATCAGCCGCACATGGCCGCCGCCGGGTCGGAATGCTATATATGCGACATGTCAGCGTGGTATCCCTGATGGACCCGTTCGACACCCGAGGCGCTCTCGTCGCCCGATGGTGGCACAGCGACCTTTTGTGAAAAACCTTCCCACTCTTTCCGGAGCACCGGACATGCGGTCGCAAGACCTCGAGACCTCGCGCGCGGCGGACATCCGCCTCGTGCGTCGCTACACACGCCTGATTGCCGCCAAGATGGCCGCCATCGGCCTCTTCGACTTCATCAGCCTGCGCATTGCCGCCCCGGAACTGATCGACCTGCATCAGGACTGGGCGTTGATCGCCGGAGTGATCTTCCTCGCCGCCGCGGTCGTCGCGCCGGTGTGGCTCGCCTTCCAGGTCTGGACCGACCTGAGGCGATTTCAGCAGGAGCGGCGCGACCTCTCGCGCTCCCTCCACTAACCAGGGGCTTATCATGAAACAGTTCTGGATCGTCTCGGCCTGCGCCCTGACGCTTGCGGCGTGCGGCCAGGTGCAACCGGGTCACGTGGGCATCCGGGTCAACCAGTTCGGCACCAATGCCGGTGTCAGCAACGAGGCGCTGGGCGTCGGCACCTATTTCACGCCGTTCGGCACGACCATCTACGAGTACCCGGTGTTCACCAACACCTACACCTACACCCACAGCGCCACCGAGGGCTCGCGCACCGACGAGGAGTTCAACTTCCAGGACAAGAACGGCCTGGGGCTGAGCGCCGACATTGCCGTCAGCTATTCGGTCAGCACTCACCTGGCACCGAAGCTGTTCCAGAAGTACCGGACCGACGCCGGCGGCATCATTGCCGGTCCCCTGCGCAACGCCATCCGCAACGCTCTGGTCAACCGCGCCGCGGCCATGGGGGTGGAGGAGATCTACGGCCCCCGCAAGCAGGAGCTGCTGACCACCGTGCAGAACGACGTGGCGGCCTATTTCGAGCCCTACGGCCTGAATGTGGAGAAGCTGTTCTGGGCGGGCAATGTCCGGGTTCCCGAGGTCGTGCTGACCCAGATCAACAACAAGATCGCCAACGAGCAGCACGCCCTGGCCGCCCAGGCTCAGGTGGCTACCATCCAGGCCGAGGCGCAGCAGCGCATCGCCGCCGCGGAGGGCGAGGCCAAGGCCATCCAGCTGCAGGGTGCCACGTTGCGCGCCAATCCCGAAGTGCTTCGCCTGCGGGCCATCGAGAAGTGGGACGGCAAGCTGCCCCAGGTGACGTCGGGGGGCACGCCCTTCATCCAGCTGGACAAGTAGCAAGGCCGACGGTCGGCGTGGCGAACCCGCGGCGCCGACCGTGCCCGTTACCCGTCCAGGGCCGGCGGGTCGTCCGCGTCGCGAAGCTGGCTGAGGATCGTGATCTTCTGCCAGATCTTCCGGCCCAGGTTGGAGGTCAGCTCCTCGATGTCGTTCACCGCCGAGATCACCTCGGAGTCCCGGCTGTGCGCCGCATAGAGGGCCGCCAGCTTCGAGATCAGGGCGAGGAGTTCCGAACAGTAGTCGAGGTACCGCAACAGCTGCGGCTCGCTCATGATCCGCCGGGGCGACGAGGCGGTGGGCCGGGCCCCGGCCAGGACCACGCTGGGGTCCTTGGTGAGCTGGTACATGTCGATGACGTGGGCGAAGGCCCGGAGCCGATAGAGATCCTGCAGGGCCCGGGCCCGCTTCCAGCGCCGCTCGAGGCCGGCCTGGAACCAGATGGACCCCGCCGACAGCACGGTCAGATTGACGGCGGAATCCAGGCCCTGCGTCACGGCGAGAATGTCGTTCCTGCGCCAGACCGGAGACCAGTCGATCCGCTGCAGCACGAAGATCTGGATCGCGACCGCGGCACAGACCACGACGGCGACGAGGGTCCGAAGCGCCACATAGGGCCGTGACAGCCGGCGCGCCCGGCGGGCCGTGTCCTCGCCTGTGAGCACAAGCTCCCCGCACACCCGCGCCAGCCCCGAGTCCGGGAACCGCTCCTCGATGCGCGACTGCAACTGCGCCAGGGTCGCCACAACGCGAACAGGATCCAGAACCTGCCCCGCACGGCTGAGATGTCGTTTCACAGCAGTCCCCCCAGACCCCGATCTGTCGGTTGACCTTATCCCGGACGTCCTTCGCTGCGAAGCGGTGACAGTCGTCCGCCTAGACGCGTCGCCTTGCGCGGTGGATTGCCTCGTCGAGGGCAGAGAGGAACCGGGACCGGTCGGAAGCCTGGAAAGGCGGCGGGCCGCGGGTGATCTCTCCGGTGGAGCGCAGGTGCTCAGCAATGCTGCGGCTCGCCAGCGCCATGCCGATGGTATCCGGCGTGAAGGCCCGGCCGTTGGACGCCAGGACCTGTGCCCCCCGCTCGAGGCAACGTCCGGCCAGGGGGATGTCCTGGGTGATCACCACGTCCCGCGGCCCGGCACGTTCGGCGATCCAGTCATCGGCAATATCGGGTCCGGCCTCCACCACCACCCGCTCGATCCCCGGCTCCCGGGGGACCTGCAGGAAGCTGTTGGCCACCACGAAGACCGGCAGCCCGTAGCGCCGGGCGACCTTGTAGCACTCCTCCTTCACCGGGCAGGCGTCAGCATCCACGTAGAGGGAAATGGGGGCGGGCGCCGATGGCGGCGTCGACATGTCAGGACCTCCCGTGCCCGGATTCAGCGGACGGCGAAGTGTCTGAATAGGCGCACCGGCCGCCGTCGCCAAGCCCGGCGGGGTCAGAGGCATTTCGCCTTCTATGAACTTCAGCTACATATCGCACACCCTTCCATCGGAGCCTGCCGGTTTGCCGACCTTCGCCCTGCCCGTTTCCGCCCCGGCCGGTCGCACCGATGCTTGAGGCCATCTGGACAACCCTGCGGCTGGCCAGCCTGACCACCGTGTTGCTGCTGATCGTCGCAACGCCGCTGGCCCTGTGGCTCGCGCGGGGGCGAAGCTGGCTGCGGGAGGGGGTGGCCGCGATCACCGCCCTGCCGCTGGTTTTGCCGCCGACCGTGCTCGGCTTCTACCTGCTTCTGGCGCTGGCACCGGGCAGCCCGGCCATGGCCCTGCTCCGGCCGTTCGGCATCACGTCGCTGGCCTTCACCTTCGAAGGCCTGGTGATCGGCTCGATGGTCTATTCCCTTCCCTTCGCGGTGCAGCCGATCCGCAACGCCTTCGAGGCCATGGGTCCGGCCCCCTGGGAAGCGGCGGCGACCCTCAGGGCGTCCCCCCTCGATACATTCGCGAACGTGGCCCTGCCCCTCGCCCGACGGGGTCTGATGTCCGCCGCGGTGCTGGTGTTCGCCCACACGGTCGGCGAGTTCGGCGTGGTGCTGATGATCGGCGGCGCGATCCCCGGCCGGACCGATGTGGTCTCCACCCACATGTTCCAGCTGGTCGAGACCTCGAACACCGCCGATGCCGGGCGGCTGGCCGCGGGACTGGTGGGCTTCTCCTTCTTGGCCCTGACGGTGGCGATGCTGCTGGACCGTCGCCTGGGCAAGGTGACGGGATGAGCCGCTGCCTCTCCGTCGCCCTGTCGGGCCGCCTAGGGCAGCTGGCCCTGGATCTGCGTCTGGAGTCCGATCTGGATGGCCTGACCCTGATCACGGGCCCGTCCGGCGCGGGCAAGACCACCCTGCTGCGCTGCCTGTCCGGCCTGACCCGCCTCCCCGGCCGCATTGCCGTGGACGGGGCGACGTGGCAGGACGGCCCGCGCTCTGTCCCTGCGCACCGGCGGGAGGTGGGGCATGTCTTCCAGGACAACCGCCTGTTCAGCCATCTGTCCGTAGCGGACAATCTGCGCTTCGGCGCGCGGAGGACGACGCCCGGTGGCAAGGGCGAGACCAAGGGCGGGGGTCTGGGCTGGGACGAAGTGGTGGCACTGCTGAACCTCGCCCCCCTGCTGGGCCGCTCCGTCCAGGGGCTGTCGGGGGGGGAGCAACAGCGGGTCGCCATTGGCCGGACCCTGCTGGCCCGCCCGCAGCTCGTGCTGATGGACGAACCGACGGCCAGCCTCGATGCGGATGCCCGGCGGGAGGTCACCGGTCTGGTCGGGCGACTGGTCTCGAGCCT
>CAIQUG010000196.1 GCA_903874895.1 uncultured Caulobacterales bacterium
ACCGGCCACGGTGTTCCCGGGGCCCTGCTGACCTCGATCGCCCTGTCGGAAGCCAATCGCCTCTCCGCCGATGAGGACCTTCGGTCGAGCCCCGCCGCCATGCTCAAGGGCCTGAACCAGCGGGTGAAGGCGGCGCTCCAGCAGCATGATGCCAACGCCCTCGACAACACCCGCGCGGATGACGGCATGGACGCCGTCTTCGTCTATGTGGACCTGCTGGACGAGACGGTGAAGCTCGCCAGCGCCAAGCTGCCGGTCTTCCTGACCCGTGCCGATGGCACCCTGGAGGCGTTGAAGGGCGACCGCAAGGGCGTCGGATACCGGGACACGCCCGCGGACTTCGAGTGGACCGAGCACACCTTTGCCCAGGCTGACCTCTCCCGGATGATCATCGCCACCGACGGCCTCTGCGACCAGATCGGCGAGGCCAAGTCCATTGCCTTTGGCTGGAACCGCGTCCGCCAGGCGATCGAAAACGGCTCCAACCAGCATATCTGCGGCCAGGTGGACAGCCTCTGGAACGCCTTCATCGACTACCAGGGCCGCCAGCAGCGCCGGGACGACGTGACAGTGATCGGCCTCGACTTCACACCTCAGCTTTCGGAGGTTCAGCCTTGAACGCCCTGCCGACCGACAATTTTGCCCTGTCCCCCGTGGGGGCGCGGGTCTTCTTCTTCTACGAAGGCTACTTCTCGCAGTCGATCATCGAGGCCTGTGCCGACGCCCTGCGGATGCGCCTCGAAGCGAAGACGGCCAGCACCAAGACGACCCGGCGCCTGCTCGGGGCCTTCATCGAACTCGGCCAGAACATCGTCCATTACTCCGCGGAGTCCCTGACGCCGGAGGACGCCCTGGATGCTGAAATCCGGTTCGGTGGTCTCAGGGTCGAAGAGGTGGGTGATCGGTTCATCATCACCTGCTCCAACCCCGTCACCGCCGCGGGCTATGAGCGGCTGGACCGGAAACTGAGTGTTCTGGTGACGATGAGCCTCGAAGAGATCAAGCAGCATTACCGGGAAGCCCTGAGGGCGGAAGGCGACGTCGAGAGCAAGGGCGGTGGCATCGGCCTGCTGACCCTCGCGCGGGACTCCTCCGAGCCGCTCCTCTACCGGTTCGACGAGATCCCGGGCCGCCCCAGCCACAAAATGTTCAACCTGACCGTGACGGTGTAAATCCATGCCCGACATCAAGATCCCTGCGACACGCCAGACGCCCGAAATCGACTTCGCCTTTTCGCGCGGTCACCTGCTCATGACCGGAGAGGTCTATCCCGAGAACGCCGTGGCGTTCTTCACACCCCTGACCCAGGCCGTCTCCGACTATCTCAACCGGAGCGGAGAGGTGCCGGTCACCTTCGTGCTGGGCCTCAAGTACATGAACAGCGCCTCGACCAAGATGGTCTTCCAGCTGATGGGCGTCCTCGACAAGGCGGCGTCCGGAGGGCGAAAGATCACCCTCGAGTTCCGCCACGACCCGGATGACGACATGATGATCGAGTTCGCCGAAGACATGAAGGCGGACTATGTCTGGCTCAATGTCGAACTCCTGGAAGTCGCCTGACGCACCTCACCGGTGCTGAACTTGAATTTTGTCAGTCAACGGATCAAATGACGCCGGTCAGATTGAACGCTCGATCAGGGTTTGACATGGCCTTCGGTCCCCTGGGGCTGATGACCGCAGCACCACCGAACCTGACCGATGACCTCCTGATGTTCGCGACGGTCGTGTCCCAGGCGATCTGGATCCTGGACCCCCGGGACCGGACGGTAACCTTCAGGAACGCGTCGGCCGCGGCGACCTGCGGCGCATCCGAAGGCCCCTGTCGCCAGCCGCTCGAGGATGACTTCGCGCCGGAGCTGGTGGCCGGCCTCCGCGAAGGGCTTGGACGTCTGTCCCCGGTCTGTCCGGCCGTCGGCTTCACGATGTCTCCGCCCGCGGCCCTCCGCCAGGCGGGAGCGGATCTTACCCTCGCTGCGAGCTTCGAGGCCGATGGTGCCATCCGCCGTCTGATGGTCGTTGGCTCGCCGGCGGCGGCCGATCTGCCGCACGCGCCTGTTGGAAGTGGCGAAGAGCATGACCCGATGACGGGCCTGGCCAACCGCGCGGGATTCAAGTCGGCATTGGCACGAC
>CAIQUG010000197.1 GCA_903874895.1 uncultured Caulobacterales bacterium
AGCTCGACCGGTTCACGCTGTGCCAGTAGCCGGGCTGGATGGTGGCCTCCGCCGCCTGCACGGCCGACGCAGCGAAGCCTGCGACCAGGGCGGCTGCAACTAGGGTCAACGCTCCGCGCATTCCAACTGTCCTGAAAATCCAGCCATCGGCAGGTCGGTATAATGCCCAAACCCGCTCCATATTTGGTCGCGGGAATGCATCTTCGCAAAGTCACCCGCGATTCCCTGACGCAGCGTGGTCTTATTGTCACAACAACTGTGCCGGACAACGCTGGCAGGCCGTGCGAAATCGCCTCCGCGACCGGTTGCCTGTTACGAACGAGCGTGTAAGCGTCTGTCCCGAGGCATGGCGCTGCACCGGCGCCGGATGAGACGTCAGGATAGTTCGAACGTGGCGATTGCAGCCGATCTGGAACGCGTGAGGCTGGTCCGGGCCCTCCAGCGCGTCGCATCCGGCGAGGCGGCGGCCCTGGAAGACATCTATCGTCGGACGTCCTCGAAGCTTTTTGGCGTCATCCTCCGTATCTTGGGAGATCGCAACGAGGCCGAGGACGTGCTGCAGGAGGTATTCATCACCGTTTGGAACCGCGCAGGGTCCTATGACCCGACCCGCGGAGTCAGCCCGATCACCTGGCTGGCAGCGGTGGCGCGCAACCGTGCGATCGACCGGATCCGGTCACGGACCGCCCGACCCACCCAGCCCCTGGAGGCCGCCGCAGAGGTTGCCGACGGTGCCGCCCCCGCCTGGGCCGCCCTCGAGGCCGATGACGATGCCCGTCGCCTTGCTGCCTGCCTCGAAGCCCTGGACGAGAAACAGTCCAGCGCGATCCGAACCGCCTTTTTCGATGGCGTGACCTACGAAGCCCTCGCCCAGCGTCTCGGGGCGCCGCTCGGAACGGTAAAGAGCTGGATCCGTCGGGGACTGGCCAGCCTGCGCACGTGTCTCGACTCATGAGCCAGACCCCGACCCCCTCTGACACCCCTGATGATCCGCCCATGGATCTGGCCGCCGAGTATGTGCTGGGCGTCCTTTCGCCCGCAGACTGGGAGGCAGCCCAGGCACGCCTGGCCGTCGATCCGGTCTTCGCCGCAGAGGTCGCGGTCTGGGAAGCCCGGCTGACCCCCCTGGTTCTGGCGGCGGAGGCGATCTCGCCGACCCAGGATCTGTGGCCGCAGATCCGCAAGGCCCTGCCTGCCAATGACATCACGGGCGCCCGCGACGGCCTGACCTTCTGGCGTGGCCTGACGGCGGCGTCGGTCTTCATCGCCATGGTCTGTCTGGCCCTGGTGGTGGTGAATGGCCGTGCCACGCCCCCGGCGCAGATGGCAAGGACCGACGTGCCGGCCCTTTCGGCATCGCCCGAACCGGAGCCCATGCAGGTCGCCCTGCTGAAGCCCACGCGGGGCCCCACGGCCTTCGTCGCAACCCTGGACCGGACCCGCAAGGTGATGACGGTTTCACCCGGTGCCGCACCGGCGCCCAAGGGCAAGTCCCTGGTCCTCTGGATGATCCCGCCGGGAGGCGTGCCGCAGCTGCTGGGTGAAATCCCATCGGATCATTCCGCCAGGATGCCCATGCCGGACGCCTTCGCCGGCAAGGGAGACACGCCGATTGTCCTTGCCGTGTCCGTGGAGCCGAAGGGGGGATCCCCCACCGGCCTGCCCACCGGCCCGGTCGTGGCCACCGGCCGCTTCAACGTGGTCTGACGCCACAGGTCAGTCGGTGAAGCCCAGGTCCGGCCGGACATGGGCGTCCAGCACCGGCCGCGCCGCCTCGCCGATGGGGATGATCTTCCGCGTATCGAGGTCGAAGCTCACGGCCACGGCCTCCGCAAAGGCCCACGGTGCCCCGTCGAGGGGATCGACCATCCAGTGCCCGACCCGCTGGGTCTTCTCGTCATGACCGGCAAGACCGGAACGGACGGCCACATGATCGCCGCACCGGGGCCAATCGAGGAAGGCCAGCCGGTATTCCAGAACGGCACCGCCGACCCTTTGGGGCACTTCGGGCGCTGCCGCGGCCACGGATTGGCGAATACCGCGGAGCAGGGCCGGCACGCCGTCGGAGACCCGGCCGATGAATTCGTCGGGCCGCATCCGGCCGAAGATGTCCACATGGGCGGGCATGATCACTCCCCGGGCGATCTCGGTCAGGTCGGATCGTCCCGCCGTCAGCCCCGCCAGCGGTGCCTGACCGCCCGCGCGGATGCTGCGGGGAGCCGCATAGGGGGGAATCTCCACAGCCAGTTCCGCCGCCGCCTGGGCGGTACGGCGCGGCCAGGCAAATCCCCGCCCGTCCCGCGGCCGGGCATGAACCACGCGGGTGATCATCGTCGCGGACGGAACGCCGGTCCGGGAATGGACCAGCACCAGCAACAGGGTCGCGCCGGTCTCGTCCAGGTCGACGACGCCGCCGGTCATGTGCAGCGGGTCCCCGGCGCGCGCCTCCCGCAGGAAGCGCAAGTGAAGTTCCCGCACGATGAGGGTCGATTCCGCATGGGGGGCCAGGGCGTCGGGCATCCCCAGCCTTGCGGCCAGCGCCGCCAGCCCCTCCATGGCGCGCTGCACGTAGAAGCGCACGTTCATGTGCCCCATCTCGTCGCATTCCCAGGTATTGACGCCGCCGCGCCAGACCGGGACCCCGACGGCCGGGGGGACGTCTCCTCGAGGGTCTTCGCGGGCTTTGTCCGGGCGGTCAGACGACAATGGAACGCCCGTTCTTGATCACGGTGACGTTCCGCGCCTTGACCCGTGCCTCGAAGCTGACGACCTCCCCGTCCCGCCACAGGTCCACGGTGATGGTCTCCCCCGGGAACACGGGCGACGAGAAGCGGGCCGCATGGCTCTTGATCCGGGCCGGGTCGAATTCGGCGAAGGTGGACAGGACGGCGCGGCAGGTGATCCCGTAGGTGCAAAGCCCATGCAGGATCGGCCGGGGAAAGCCGGCCGCCGCCGCGAAGCCCGGGTCGGAATGGAGGGGATTGCGGTCACCGGACAGGCGGTAGATCAGGGCCTGGTCCGGCCGGGTCGGAATGTCGACGGAGGCATCAGGTGCCCGGTCGGGGATCGGATGAGGCTCGGGGGCGCCCTCGGACGGGCCGCCGAAGCCGCCGTCCCCCCGGGCGAAGATGGACGAGGTCAGGGTCGCGATCGGCGCCCCGTCCTGCTCGTCGCGCAGGACCGTCTCGGTGACCACAACCGCCCCCTTGGGTCCCTTGTCATAGACGCCGACCACGCGGCTGTCGGCGAGGATGGCGGCCTCGGTCGGCATCGGCCGGTGCAGCTCCACCGCCTGTTCTCCGTGCACCACCATCAGGTAATTGAGGCCGATCTGGCCCGTCGGCCCCGCACCCCAGGCCACGACGGTCGCCAGGGTCGGCAGGGCCTTGAGGTCATTCTCGTAGACGAACCGCAGCTCGTCCACATTCAGGGGATCGGATCCCATGCCCACGCCCAGCGCATAGAGCATTGTCTCGCGGTCGGTCCAGGAGAAGCGCTGGCCGACAGAGGTGAGATCAAGGACTTGGGGATAGGCGATCGGCACCGGTGAACTCCTGTTCCGCCTTGCTGCGTGAGGACCGGCACAATGGGGCTGATCCTGTGACCTGTGCAAGGGTGCGTTGCCTGTGCGACCTCAATCCGCTAGGAAGCCGTCTTCCATTTCCCGCCCACCCGGAAGGCGACGTTCCCGATGTCCGATCAAGCCCCTCAAGATGGCCAGGTTTCTGGCGCGGTCCTGCTGTACACCCAGCCGGAGCCGCTGAACCCCGAACAGCATGGCAAGCTCGGAATCCGCACGTCGCCGACGCCGTACAAGTTCGCCCTGACCGCCCATGCGGTGCCGCTGATGGTGACCGAGTTCGGGCCCGCGGCGATGAACTATCCGATCATCTTCGCCGGCGAGCTGCTGCAACCGATGGCGATCCTGAGCATCCGGCAGAACGAGAACCTGTTCGTGTCTCCGGACGGTGCGTTCGACTCGGACGCGTATGTTCCGGCCTATCTGCGTCGCTTTCCCTTCGTCTTCGCCGACGATCCGGACAATGAGCGCATGATCGTCTGCATCGATGTCGCCGCCGAGGCGGTGACCATGGGCGGAGACCTGGCCCTGTTCGAAGGCGACCAGCCCACGGACTTCACCAAGGCCGCCATCGAGTTCTGCACCAATTACGAGTCCGAGCGCCGGCGGACCGAGTCCTTCGTGAAGACCCTCAAGGAGCTGGACCTGTTCGAACTGAAGGAGGCCTACTTCACCCCGCAGAACCCGGACGGGACTCCGGGCGAGCCGGTTCGCCTCGCGGATTATTTTGCCATTTCGGAAACCAAGCTGCGGGCCCTGCCCCTCGAGAAGCTGGGGGAACTGCGGGACAATGGTGCCTTGATGCAGATGTATGCCCAGCTGGTCTCCCTGCATGGCTGGGACAAGCTGGTGGCCCGCACCATCTCGCGCGACGCGGCGTCGGCGTAAGCCGGAACGGAGGCTTCAGTCCGGTCGGCAGGCAAACACCGACCGGCTGAGGCACGAAAACACCAGCCGGCCGGCCTCATCCAGCAGGTCGTGCTGGGCGATGACGATGCCCTTGCCATCGCCCACCGGGTCCATGGCCAGGATCGTCATCCGGGCGCGGAGCAGCTCTCCCGCCGGTGGGTTCTTCAGCCACCGCAGGGCATCGACACCCAGGCGCTTGGTCTGCGGCCAGTCCTTGGACGCTTCGGAGTCGAGCTTGGACCAGATGGCGTAGACCAGGGCATCGGGGGCACCGGACGCCGGGTCCCAGGACGGGGCGAAGGTCTCGCAGAAGGTGGCGACACCGCGCTCATCCGCCGCCGCCAGGCCGAGCTGGACCACCTGACCGACCGAGATCTCGTCAAAATAGCCGGGCATGGCAGCTCCGAATCGCGTGGGTGACAACCACCGTCGATGTTGACCTTTGGTCTTGCTTTGTCGAGACCGGGCCCCAAACTACCGTCAAGGCAGCCACGAGAACCCTGATGTTGACCACGACACGGTCCAAGACCCTCCCGATCGGCCGCCAGAGGGAGCATCGCGGCTGGGGTATGGCCCTGCCCCTCCTTGTGACGGTCCTCCTGGCCGGTCTCGTGACCCCGGCCCGGGCGTCTCCCGTGCGCACCGGCCATCTGGAGCTGGAACTGGTTGCCGGCGGCGCGGTGACGCCGGGGGGCAAGGTCCAGGTGGCCCTGCGGCAGGAGATCACGCCCGGCTGGCACACCTACTGGCGCAATCCGGGCGACGCGGGTGAAGCCACGCAGATCGACTGGACCCTCCCGGCGGGATGGACGGCCGGTCCGATCCAGTGGCCGGCGCCGGAGCGGGCCGTGACCGGGCCCCTGATGAACTACGTCTATTCCCGCGAGGTCCTGCTCCCATCCGCGATCACGGCACCGGCCAGCGCCGCGCCCGGCTCCCGCATCACCCTGGCGGCCCATGTCAGCCTCCTGGTGTGCAAGGATATCTGCGTGCCGGAGGAAGCCACCCTGTCCCTGGACGTGCCGGTGGCCGCCCATGCCGATCCCGATCCCCGCTGGTCGTCCGCCATTGCCCGGGCCCTGGCGGCCACCCCCCGGCCCACGCCCGGCAAGGCCGTGTTCGAGGTCCAGGGCAACGCGCTCCGGCTCATGGTTCGCGCCGCATCGATTGCGACAGCAGCCGGCAAGGCCCGCGCCGGGGACATCTACTTCTATCCCTTCTCCGGCACCGTGATCGATCAGGCCAAGCCGCAGACAGCGGTGGCCACATCGGACGGCGTGCAGATCGTCATGGCCGCCGGATATGACCTGACGCACGGCAAGATGCCGGACGAGATTCAGGGCGTGCTGGCCCTCGGCGCAGCCCCGGCGGTCGAGATCGCGGCGAAGCCCGGCAAGGTTCCGGCGGCGGCGGCGCTGGCTGACGCGCCAGCACCGACTGCCCCGCTCCCCGCCGTTGCCGCCGGAACGCCGACGCCGGTGGCACCGGCATCGGCATCGGTCACCCCTGCCGAGCCGGGCACCGCCGCAGCCACGGCGGCACAATCCGGCAAGGCCGCGGTCGCGGCCACGGGCCTGACCTTCCCCGCCGCCGTCGCCCTCGCCTTCCTGGGCGGCCTGGTTCTGAACCTGATGCCCTGCGTCTTTCCGGTCCTGTCCATGAAGGCTGCAGCGCTGGCCCGACATACGGAGCATCCGGCCGCCGCCAGGGCGGAGGGTGTGGCCTATCTGGCCGGGGTGGTGCTGTCGTTCGTCGCCCTCGCCGCGGCCCTGATCGCCGCCCGACATGCCGGCGAGGCCGTGGGCTGGGGCTTCCAGCTCCAGTCCCCGGGCACCGTCGCCGTG
>CAIQUG010000198.1 GCA_903874895.1 uncultured Caulobacterales bacterium
CCGATCAAGGCTCCGGTGTCGCCGGCCCGCGCGACGGACCCGCATGAGGCCATCCATGTCCCGTCTGACGCGCTGGACGACGAGGACGGCGGTCCGCCCCTCAGCTTCGAGATGACGACGGCCAGCGGCAACCCGCCCCGGACCGGCGCGGTCCGTCCCCGTTTGCGACTGACCATGACCGACCAGGATCGGGACGTGAAGACCGTGTTCGAGCCGGTCCGGCCGGATCGCCAGCGGCGGGAAGCGAGCGAGGTCCGCACCTGGCGCGACATACTGAAGAAGATGGGTGACGAAACGGAAGGCGGCGACGAGGCCCTTCCCAACCGCCTGCGCAGCGAGGTGGAGGCCCTGGGTGTGGATCCGGCGGCCCTTCTGCCGCGAGGTCGGATCGACGAGATTTCCCGCTCCCTCGGGGATGGCGACCTGGATGCAGGTCGGGACACCGTGCGCCGCCTGGCCCCGGCCGCCGTCCGTCGCCTGGCGCGGCGAATGGATTCCGACGAGGAACTGAAGGACGACGCCCGCCGGTTCGTGGGACGGTTCGGCAGCCTCGTGGTAGAGGCCCTGGCCCAGGATCAGGCGGCGGCATCCGGCCTGCTCGGATCCGATCAGGGACGGGTGTTCCTGCTGCTGGATGCATCGGTGAGCCCGACCGCGTGACCGCTGCGAACGCCTTCCCGGCCATGAAACTCGAGGTCGTGGAGGAGCGCTGGCCGATTGCCGGCGCTTTCCGCATTGCCCGGGGATCGAAGACCGAGGCCCGAGTGGTGGTCGCCACCCTACGCCAGGGTCCCTACGCCGGCCGCGGCGAAGCGGTGCCGTATGCCCGCTACGACGAGACGGTGGAGGGCGTGTTGAGGGACATGGCCGCCCTCGCCGACGCCTTGGCCGATGGCCTGACCCGGGAGGCGCTGCAGTCCCGCCTGCCGCCTGGCGCGGCCCGCAACGCCCTCGACTGCGCCCTGTGGGACCTGGAGGCGAAGATCTCCGGCCAGCGCGCCTGGGAACGGGCGGGCTTTGCGCGGCTCGATCCCGTGAAGACGGCCTATACGCTGAGCCTCGACACCCCGTCCGCCATGGCCGAAGCCGCCCGGGTCGCGTCGGGACGCCCGCTCCTGAAGCTGAAGATCGGCGCGCCGGACGACCTGGACAAGGTGGAGGCCGTTCGCGGCGCGGCCCCTCGGACCCGGCTGATCGTCGACGCCAACGAAGCCCTGGATATCGACACCCTGAACCGTCTTGCCCCCGACTTCGCCCGCCTGGACGTGAAGATGATCGAGCAGCCGCTGCCCGCCGGGAACGATGCGGCCCTGGTCGAGTATCGCGGGGTCGTTCCCCTCTGCGCGGACGAGAGCCTGCACAGCCGGGCGGAGCTGGACGCCTGCGCGCACCTCTACCACGCCGTCAACATCAAGCTGGACAAGACCGGCGGCCTCACCGAGGCCCTGGCCCTGCGGGAGGCGGCCCGCGCCAGGGGGCTGATGATCATGGCCGGATGCATGGTGGCGACCTCGCTGGCCATGGCCCCGGCCCTGCTCATCGCCCAGGGCGCCGAGGTCGTGGACCTGGACGGACCGCTGCTGCTGGCGAAGGATCGCGAACCCGGGCTGTCCATCCTCGGCTCGATGATCGCGCCCCCGTCCGCAGACCTTTGGGGCTAGGCCGATGACCCAGACCCTCCGCTCCCTGTTCGTCACCCCCCTGGCCGAAGCACATCTCGGCGACCGCAAGGGATTCGCCGACCTCCTGGACGATCTGGAGCAGGCCTGCCTGCAGACGGCGGAGGACGATCGTGCCGGGCGTGCCTGGTGCCGCCGGAACAGCTATCGCGGCTATACCTCCTACGCCTCCCTGGCGGACCTGCCCACGCGAGCCACGGCCTTCGCCGGGCTCAAGCGTCACATCGACCGGGAGGTGGACGCGTTTGCCGCCGCAGCGCAGATGGATCTGGGCGCGCGGCGCCTGCGTCTCGACAGTCTGTGGATCAACATCCTGAAGCCGGGCGGCGGTCACACCGGACACATCCATCCGCACAGCGTCGTGTCCGGCACCTTCTATGTGGCGATCCCGCCGGGCAGCGGCGCGCTGAAGCTGGAAGACCCCCGGCTGCCGATGATGATGGCCGCGCCTCCCCGGCGGACAGACGCACCGGAGGCCCAGCGAAGTTTCGTCTATCTGGAGCCGGCACCCGGCACCCTGTATCTCTGGGAAAGCTGGCTGCGGCACGAGGTCACGCCCAACACCGGCCGGGGGGATCGCATCTCGATCAGCTTCAACTACGGCTGGACCTGAGACCCGAATGGGTTGCGCCGCCCCGACATGTCTTCCCCTCCCGGGAAAAGCCGACTACACGATCCTCAAATCGTCACAGGAGCCTGTCATGGCCGCCATCCTGCCCATCCTCATCTTCGTCATCGCCATCATCGGCCTGAACCTGTTCGAATTCGGTCGTGCCGACTGAACCTGTGACGGCCCGCTGTCTGGTCCTGGATGCGCCGGCCGAGGTGTCCGCGACGCTGGCCGATGCGCCGGGGCTGGTGTTCGGCCCCGATGAGCTCACCGGATTCGAGGCCGTGATCCGCCTCTACCCACGTCCCCCGTCCCCGTTCCATCGCCAGCAGCTGCTGAGCGAGGTTCGTCTGGATGCCCTTTCCCGGGCCCCTGTCCGCATCAACGCGGTCATCGTCGGGGACCCGTCACCGACCGCCGACCTCGTCCGGTATCTCGCGCGGGCGTCCGCCGTCACCGGCCAGGTGCTGGCCGCGTCGGCAGCGCGATCGACCCGCGGAAGGAACCCGTGACCCAGACCCCGCTTGCACCGAAACCGGCCAGTCTGATCCTTGCCGTCGACCAGCCCCAGCGCCGGGTCGAGCGCCTGAGCGTGTTCATGCATCGCCTCACCGTGCAGGCCGAAATCGGGCTCTATGCCCGCGAACGGGGCCGACGCCAGCCCCTCGTCCTCAGCGTCGAGGCCGAAATCGAGGCGCAGCGGGTCGCCGAACCGGACCAGACCGTCAACTACGAGCATTTCGCCACCAAGGCCCGGGCTCTGGCTGATGCCGGCCACGTGGATCTGGTGGAGACGTTCGCCGAGCGTTATGCGGACCTGCTGCTGGACGACCCCCGGGTCCGTCGCGTGACGGTCCGGGTGGAAAAGCCGGAAGCCCTTGGCACCGACGCGGACGTGGGCGTCGAAATCACCCTCGCCAAGGTCTGATCAACCGCGCCGGATCACACGGCGTCTTGTCCTGCGGCCCTGGCGGGATCATCATCCATGCTGACTCGTGCCGCGACGGCCGTTTACGACCGGACACGGACGGTTCCAGCGTCGATGACGCGGTCCGCTCACGGCCCGTGGCCCGGCCGAAACAAGGTGATCAGGCCCCGACCCGGCGCAGGATCGTCAGGCAGCACAAGCCGGGTTGGAGGAAGCCTCATGCACGACGTCATCGACAATCCCGATCGTCAGCGCTTCGAACTGATCGAGCACGGCCAGACCGCGTTCGCCGACTACCGGACCGAATCCGGACGCATCATCCTGTCGCACGTGGAGGCCCCCATCGGCCTGCGCGGCACCGGTGCCGCCGCGCGACTGATGGAAGGGGTCCTCGCCATCATCCGCGAACGGGGCCTGAAGGTGGCCCCCACCTGCGAATATGCGGCGGCCTATATGAGCCGCCATCCGGAGTTTGCCGACCTGCGGGGCTAGGACTTGGCAGGACCAGACGCGCCGAACGCCTTGCCCCGGCTCTCGGGACCGAAGATCGTCAGGATGGACAGGGTCACGGCGACGCCGGCCGCCATGACGCCCAGAGCCAGGCCGTAATTGTCCCCCCGATCATGGGCGAATGCCGCCTGCAGCGGGGCCGCTGACGCAGCGAACAGGTTTCCCAGCTGGTAGGCAAACCCGGGAAAGAAACCCCGGGCCGTGTCCGGAGAGAGCTCGTTCAGATGCACGGGCACCACGCCCCAGGCCCCCTGGACCGAGATCTGGATCAGGAAGGCACCGGCGGCGAGCAGCAGGGGCGTCTGCGAGAAGGCCCACAGCGGGATCACCGGCAGGGCGAACAGGGCAGCCAGCAGGATGGCCCGTCGCCGCCCGATCACCTCCGACAGGGTCCCGAAGAAGATCCCGCCGCAGATCGCCCCGATGTTCCCGCAGATGGCAATGGTCGTGACCACCACCGTGTCGAAATGGTGCTGCTTCTTCAGGAACGTCGGGAACAGGTCCTGGGTCCCGTGGCTGAAGAGGTTGAAGGCAGTCATCAGCACGACCACGTAGATCAGCAGCGGCCAGTGCCGCATCAGCGGGCCGAGCACTCCCGCCTGCCGTCGTTCCTCCCGCCCTTCGACCCAGGAAGGGCTCTCCTCCACATTCCGGCGGATGTAGAGCACCAGCAGCGCCGGCAGGGCCGAGAACATCAGCAGCCCTCGCCAGCCCACATGCGGCAGGGCCAGGTTGGCAAGGGCACCCAGCAGGGCTCCGGTGGGATAGCCCACCTGCAGCATGCCCGAGACCATGCCCCGCATCTTCGGCGGTATGCTTTCCATGGTGAGGGACGCGCCGACCCCCCACTCCCCGCCCATGGCAAAGCCGAACGCTGTCCGAAGGATCAGGAGGGTGATCAGGTTCGGCGAAAAGGCGGAGGCGAAGGCGAGCAGTGAATAGAGCATCACGTCGATCTGCAGCACGGCGCGACGGCCGAACCGATCGGCGAGCAGGCCGAACACCAGGGCACCGAAGGGGCGCGCATAGAGGGTCAGGGCAATCGCCACCGCCACCGCCGGAACCTCGACCTTGAAGTCCCGTGCAATGTCCGTGAGCACGAAGGTCAGCAGGAAGAAGTCGAAGGCATCCAGCGCCCAGCCGAGGAAGGCCGCGGTGAAGGCGGCGCGCTGCGATCGGGACATGGCCCTCAGGTCGTCGACGATGATCACGCTTGTCCGCCCCGAGCAGTCAGTTCAGCGACAACCATGACCGAGGTCGACGGCTCAGGAAAGGGTGAACGACGGGAGAATCGCGCGGCCGCTCATCAGAACAGCAGGCGGACCGTCACCCGCGCATCACCGGACTCGAAGTGGTCGCGAACTTCGACGCCGGCGTGCAGGCCGACCTCGTAGAAGTCCGTGGACACCTTCACACCGACCCGGGCCACACCGCCGACGCCGGACAGGTCCGTCGGGTTGAGGACGAACGAAGAGCCGCCGCTGACGAAGTGTGCCGTGGTGTTGCCGGCGCTGCCGCCGAAGGCATCCCGCACGCCGAGTTCCAGTTCGGGGCGGACACGGAAGTCGGTCCCGGTGCTGCGGCCCACGACCAGGGTGGCCGTGCCGCTGCCGACGGAGCCGGACCGGCTGTTGACCGCCAGGGCGAAGCCGCTTCCGATCGTATCGGTTTCCTTGAAGCTGTCCTCGTTCATGCCGAAGTAGTCGAGGTGAAGCTGCGGACGCAGGTAGAACCCGTTTCCAAGGCCCTGCTCATACGACCCGCCCACGTGCAGGGTGTAGTTGATCGCGTTGCGATTGTCCTTGACCTTCCGGTTGACGGCGACCGTGCCGTCCTGGGCGATGCTGTACAACTGGCGCCGACCGTCGATGCTCGACGCTGCCAGTCCGGCCCGGGCATCCAGGGTGAGGTGGTTGATCGATCCCTGCCAGTAGACGCCGCCTTCCAGTGAGGAGATGGCTTGCTGGCTGTCGCCCTTGATCAGGGGGTTGGTGACGGTGATGGTCGAGAAGGCCGCCGTCACGCCCATGGCACCGTAGCCCGATCCACCAAACGCCACGCCCCCGACGACGCCGAAGCCGCCGATGTCGAAGTCGATGTTCTGGGCGGAACGGTTGCCGTGGGCACCGACGACGAATTCCTGCCCCCATACGCCCTGCGTCCCCGCAGCACCGGGAGACTGGTCATGGGCAGCAGTGGCGCGGGTGACGGCATCAGAAGCTTCCCGGGCCGCCTCGAACACGGCACCGGAGCTTTCCGGCAGCAACTGGTCATAGACCCGGATGAACCCGCTGCGCGTCGTCTGGGCCAGGACCACGGCCTGGACCTCGGGATCGGTCGGCGCGACCGTATAGACCTGGTTGAGCAGCGACGCCTCGGAGGTCGTCAGGCCGAGCTCTGCGGCCGTCTTCCGGCGCACCTCGAGGTTGACCGTTCCCGCGGCGGCATTGGAGCTCAGATTGGCCGACACGAGGAACGGCAGCGTGGTCAGCCCCCCGGCCGCGGTCGTCGTTCCGACGCTGAAGTTGGCCGGGTTCGTCGCCTGGATCACCACATAGGTCTGATCCGTGGTCGGCAGGGACAGCAGATTCAGTCCCAGCTTGGCACCTGAGGCGATATTGACCGCGCCGGTGGAGACCAGTTTCGTGGCCGTCAGGCTCGCCGGATCTGCGGAAATGTAGAGCGAACTGGTGGCCCCGACGCTCAGCGACGAGAGATTGAGCGTCGTGGCGCTTCGGACATCAAGAGTCCCGTTGGGGACCGCGACGGCCAGCCCGGTTCCGGAAAACCGCAAGGCACCGGTGAAGACCGCGCCGTTGTCGAGGGTCAGAGACCCACCGGCCCCCGAGCCCATGTCGAGGGCACCGGTCAGGCTGCCGGCCAGCAGGCGGACCGTGTTGGTGCCGGATCCCAGCAGCACATCCCCATAGATCACCGGGACGACGGCGGTCGCGGTGGTCACGGCCGAGGCGGTGGTGCCGCTGGTGCTTCCGTACAACGTTCCCGGGCTGGGGTTGAGCTTCTGGATCAGGGTCACGCCGGAGGTGTTGGCCCTGAGATCGAGCGCCACGGCCTTGCCCGTCTGGGTGTCTCCCAGGGTGGTGACGGAGGTCGTCGCGGAGATGACCCCTTCGTTGAGCACCGAGTTCACCGTACCGGACTGGTCCCGGAGGCCGTAAGCCGACAGGTGATCGCCGGTTCCGGCACCGACCAGCGTTCCGATGATGTCGATGGTATTCACGGTCGCGCCGCTGTCGATGACGAGGCCCGATGCGCTGACGGTCGAGGTCGACGCGACGACGCTGGCCTGAACGGACCCGCGAATGTCGATCGTCGGGGCCACGGTGCCGTTGAACAGATGAAAGGCCGTCGCATTGCCGTTGTAGGTGGAAGCCGTCGCCGCTCCGTACACCCGCAGGCCGGATGCGAGGTTGGTCGTGCCGCCGCCCGGTGCCCCGATCCACACCGCGTTGGCGTCGACATTGTCATAGACACCGGCGGCGCTGACAGTGCCCCGCATGATCAGGCCAAAGCCGTTATCCTGGGACGCGCTGTTCTGGCCAACGAAACCGCCGATCGTGACATTGCGGCCCGCGGCGCCGACCACCAGCGCCGGCGCGGAACCCGCCTGGGAAATGGACGAGGTGCCCTCGCTTGCGTCCGCCAGCCCGTCGCCGGTCAGGTCAGCGAGGGAGCCGGCGACTGTGCCGCTTGGCGCGCCGCCGAGGTAGATCCCGCCCGCCACGCTGTTGCCGATCACAAGGGTCGAGGCGGCCAGGTTGATCTGGTTGTTGCTCGCGGTTTGCAGCTTGGCCAGCAGGGTCGCGTCCGACGTGCGGGAGGTGACGGCGTAACCGGTGGAGCTGATCGTGGAATAGAGGCGGAACTGTCCGCCGACCGATCCGTTCAGGACGACGGCGGACGAGTTCGTCCCGACCGTCGTGATCCCGCCGTTGATCACGACATTGCCACTCACCGAGCCGGCGCTGGTGGTCGAGATGCCGATGTTGTTGTCCCCGGCCAGGGTGATGGTCCCCGAGTGCGTCAGACTGCCGATCAGGGGGGACTCGATGGAGATGCCGCGGTTGGAGTTGCCGGACAGGGTGATCGTCCCCGTCGACGAGTCGGTGATCGATCCGGTGAACGATCCCGCCCCGCTGAGGCGAATACCGTAGAGGCCGTAGACTCCGGTGCCCGTCGGGTTGCTGGGGCTGGCCGTCCCGGCGAACGGTCCCTGCGGATATCCATCCGCCGTAGTGACCGCCGTGTAGGTGGAGGACAGGGTGATCGCGCCGTCATTGGTAACCGTGCCGGCGGTTCCGCCGTTGATCTGGATCCCCGTGACATTGCTGATGTTGCTGGATGACAGCGTCCCGGTGTTGTCCACCGAGTTGTTGCTGTTCACGGTCACGAGGCTGACCGGCGTCGTCGTACCCGCCGCCGCCGAGACCGTGACGCCTGATCCGATCACCACATCGTCGGGTGCCCCGCTCTTGGCCGTGGCCGTGGTGACCGGTGTCGACGTGCTGGTGCTGATCGTGGTCGACGCCTGTGCCGCACCGGCCGCGAGATAGAGGGGGGCCAGCGCGACGGCGGCGATCAAAGTCTTACGCATATGAAAGGGCTCGCACGTCTTTAAGGATGGAAGCTCGCGAATCTTAAACGTTTTGCCGACCGAATGTGTCAGGGTCTAGTCTGCAAACACCTTGTAGCGGAAATAGGCGACGGGCGTAGCCGCAATTCAACGGTTCCCTTTCCGCGCGAGCGGTCAAATTAGTGTCAAATTATTCGTTGATTTTATTGAAGAAATTTAGGTAAATGCTGCAACGCAGCACGAAACGGGGCAAAAAGCCACAATTCTGCCACATTTAAAATGTTAACACTTCCCTCTGATCGGGCGGTCTTACGCTCATGATCTCACCCGCTGCCGGCGTCGTCATCGCCGCTCAGCGACCCCGTCGGGGGGCGAAATCGCCCTCGCCGAAGAGGAATGGAGATATTGACGATCCAAATTTCGACGCGCGCAACAGACATGCGCGCGTTGGTCGGTGCCGCTGCACTGGGGTCCCTTGTGGGACTTTCCATTGGCGGTGCCTACCTTGCCGGCGGTCTTGCCAGGACCGCCGTTGTGCACGCGCGTATCACACGGCTTGCTGACGCCGCTCACAAGGGTTTCTCGGACACGGCCCTCGCCGTGGCTGCGAACGATGCTCCGGGCGCGCTGGCCATTGCCCGTCGCCACGACCCCCTCGCGGGAACCCTTCAGGACGCCCGTGAGCGCCGCTTGAACGACTGGGCAGACCAGCTTCAGGCGCGGCACGGAATGGAAGGGACCGGACGGCCGACCCTGCTTCGCGCCAGCCTCGATCTCGGGGGCGGCGCGGTGGCCGTGCGGCCCTTCACCCTGCGCGGTGCGCTGGACCAGAGCCGCGATCTCGAATGCCTGACCCAGGCCGTCTACTATGAAGCGCGCGGAGAGACCCCGTCCGGCATGCAGGCCGTGGCGCAGGTCGTGCTGAACCGCGTGCGTCACCGGGCCTTCCCGAAGACCATCTGCGGCGTCGTCTTCCAGGGCGCGTCCCTCGGGGGCTGCCAGTTCAGCTTTGCCTGTGACGGGTCCGTCGACCGGGTGACCGACCCTGTCGCTTGGCGCCGCTCGCAGGACATCGCGGCCAAGGCCCTGGACGGCCGGGTGATGGCGGCGGTCGGCAATGCAACCTACTTCCACACCGCTGCGGTGACGCCGGACTGGTCCCGTTACCTTGTCCGCATCGGCCAGGTGGGCGGTCATCTGTTCTACCGCTTTGCCGGGCGCAACGGGGCCTCGTCCATGTTCAATGGCACGGTGGAGCCGTCCGAGGCCCTGCCCGCGGCCCCGGCCGCCGAGACGCCGGTCTATGCCAGTCTCGGCCCGTCCGTCGCCGCGCCTCAGGCGAAGGAGGCGGCTCCGGTGTCCGTGGCAAGCCTGTTCATCTCCACCGCGACCCAGGCGGTGGAACACGCCGCCGCTGCCGCCACCGGAGTGGCCGAGCCCGCCCGCGCGCCGGCCCCCACTGCCCCCGCCAAGGCCGAACAGGTCCGGGCGGAAGACGGCAAGGGCGGCGGAGAGCACTAACCCTCCGGCTAGGCTTCCCGCACGATCCGCAGGACGTCCTGGCCGTAGCGGGCCAGCTTTCCCTGACCGACGCCGCCGCAGCGCGCGAGGGCGTCGGTCGTGCCTGGTCTGGCGATGGCGATCTCCAGCAGCGTCTTGTCGTGGAAGATCACGTAGGGCGGCACGGCCTGCTCGGCCGCCCGGGCCTTGCGCCAGGTCCGCAGCGCGTCGAACAGCGGATGCGCCTCGGCCGGAGCCTCGACCGCACCCGCCCGCGGGGATCGCGTCCGTTCCCGCGTTGCCTCGACGGTGGCCGTGGCGCGCATCAGGACCCGCCGCTCGCCCCGATAGACAGCCCGCACTCCGTCCCCGTCCCCCAGACCGACCAGAGGCTTTCCCTCATTCGGGTCCTCCGCTGCGAGCCCGTCGAAGACGAGCACGTCGATCAGGTCGCGCCACGCGATCGCCGACCAGTCGGCACCGATGCCGAAGGTGGACAGTCCGCGCTCGTAGTCCGACACGTCCCGGGTCTTTCCCGTCAGGTGATCGACAATCCGTCCACGACCGTAGCGTCCGCCCAGCCGGTGAATGGCTGAGAGGGCTTTCTGGGCGGCCTCGGTCACATCATCCAGTTCGGGCGGATCAATGCAGACGTCACACTGGCCGCACGGGGCCACGTCCGTCTCGCCGAAATAGCGCCGGACCGCCGCCGCCCGACAGGTGGCGCCTTCGAGCATGGCGTAGAGCTGCCGCAGTCGCCGCGTCTGGACCTGGGAGACCTCCGGCGCCAGTCCCCGCTCGGCAATCCGGCGGGCGGCGAAGGCCATGTCCGCGGCGCTGTAGAGGGCGATGCCCTCCGCCGGCAGGCCGTCCCGTCCGCCGCGACCCACCTCCTGCCAGTAGGCGTCGATGGAGGCCGGGCTGTCGGCGTGGATGACATAGCGCACGTCGGGCTTGTCCACGCCCATGCCGAACGCGATGGTGGCAACCATCACCCGATCATCGTCCTCGAGGAAGCGCGTCAGTCGCGTTTCCCGCAGCCCCCGGTCGAGGCCGGCATGGTAGGCATCGGCCGGCACGCCCCGGGCACGCAGGGCTTCGGCGATCTCGTCCGCCCCGGCCCGGGACCCGGTATAGACCACACCAGAGCGGTTCGGCCGCTGCAGGACCAGTTCCACGACCCGGTCGCGCCCCTTGCCCCGCTTGCGCTCGGCGCTGAGCTGCAGTTCCGGGCGGGCGAAGCTGGCCACGAATTCCGCGGCATCGGCAAGGCGCAGCTCCGCGCGGATGTCCGCCCGGGTGCGGGCGTCCGCCGTCGCGGTCACGGCCATTCGCGGCGCGTGGGGAAAGACCTCCGCCAGGCGGCCGAGCATGCGGTACTCGGGCCGGAAGTCATGTCCCCACTGGCTGACGCAATGGGCCTCGTCGATGGCCATCAGGGCGATCTCGCAGGCGGACAGCCGCTCCAGCATCGGCTCCTGCATCAACCCTTCCGGCGAGATGTAGAGCAGGTCCAGCGTCCCCTCCCCGATCCGGCGCCAGGTGTCGGACCGCTCGTCCAGGCTGATGTTGCTGTCCAGGCGTGCCGCCGACACCCCCGCCTGCCGCAGCCCGGCGACCTGGTCGGTCATCAGCGCGATCAGGGGCGACACGACGATGCCGAGGCCGGGCCGCAAAAGGCTCGGAATCTGGTAGCAGACGCTCTTGCCGCCGCCGGTGGGCAGCACCGCCAGGGCATTGCGCCCGGCCAGCGCCTCGGCGATCACCTGTGACTGCAGGCCACGGAAATCGTCATGGCCGAAGACGCGCTGAAGCAGGGCGCGGGCGGGGTCTAGGCTCGAGGGCTGGGTCACGACGGGGATATAGGGTGCTTCGCCCCGGCGGCGGAAGGTGGCAAATCAGCCGCCGGTCCCCTAAACCGGGCAGATGGCGTCACCCCCCTCCCCCATACCCATCGATGATCCCGACGATCCCCGCATTGCCGACTATCGCGACATCCGGGAACGGGACCTGGTCGGTCGAAGGGGCCTGTTCGTCGCCGAGGGCGAGGTGGTGCTGCGCCTCCTCGTCCGCGCACCCCGGATGGCGACGGTTTCCGTGCTGGTGGCGGCTCAGCGGGTGCCACGCCTGACGGAGACCCTGGCCCTGCTGCCGCAGACGGTTCCGGTCTACGCAGCCTCACAGGCGGTGCTGGATGCCATCGCCGGCTTTCCCCTGCACCGGGGCATCCTCGCACTCGGCCGCCGCCGCAGCCCGCCCATGGCGGAGGATCTGCTGAGCACCCTGCCGCCCCGCGCCCTGGTGGTGGGCCTGCACGGGATCGCCAATCACGACAATATGGGGGCCCTGTTCCGCAACGCCGCGGCGTTCGGCGCCAGCGCGGTCCTGATGGACAGCACCTGCTGCGATCCCCTCTACCGCAAGGCCATCCGCGTCAGCGTGGGTGCGGCCCTGACCATGCCCTTCGCCCGCCTCGACCCGGGTGCCGACATGATCGCGGCCATGACGGCGCACGGGGTCACGCCGCTGGCCCTCAGTCCCGCCGGCCGCATGGCCCTCGCGGCCGTGACCCGTCCCCCCCGCGCCGGACTGATCCTGGGGGCCGAGGGGCCTGGCCTTCCGCAGGAGATGCTGGACCGCTCCATGAGCGTATCCATCCCCATGGCCTCCGGTTTCGACAGCCTCAATGTTGCAGTGGCGGCCGGAATTGTGCTGCATCACCTGGCCTTCGCCGCAGGGAATCCCGAACCGTGACATCCCACCCGACCACCATCGTGACCTTTGGCGAGCTGATGCTGCGACTGGCGGCGCCGGACCGGGAGCGATTGCTCCAGTCCGCGCGGCTGGCGGCCACATTCGGCGGGGCGGAGGCCAATGTGGCCGCGTCCCTCGCTCGCTTCGGCCACCGCGCCCGTCTGGTCACGGTCCTGCCGGACAACGCCGTGGGACACGCGGCCCTCGATCAGCTGCGCCTGACAGGGATGGACACGTCGCTGGTCCGGATCGCCACGGGTCGTCTGGGTCTCTACTTCATCACCCCCGGCGCAGTCCTCACCCCGACGGACGTGCTCTATGACCGCGCCGGCTCCGCCTTTGCCGAGACACCGTCCGAGGCCTGGAACTGGCCGGCCCTGCTGCAGGGTGCGGACTGGCTGCATGTCTCCGGCGTGACCCCCGGCATCGGTCCCCGTGCCTGCCAGGCGGCCCTCGATGCCGCCGATGCGGCGGTGGCGGCCGGGGTGCGGCTCTCCTTCGACGGCAACTACCGCAGCCGCCTGTGGGCCACGTGGGACGGAAACCCCGCCGCCGTCTGGCGCACCCTGCTGGAGCGGGCCACGGTGGCCTTCGTCAACGACCTCGATATCGCCCTGGCCCTGGGAGAGCGCTTTGCGGAAACGGATCTCCTGGCGCGCCGACGGGCTGCCGCGCATCGCGCCTTCACCGCCTTTCCCCGTCTGGAGACCATCGCCTGCACCGTGCGGGAAATGGACGGCGTCGATGCCTGCAACCTCGGGGCCTTGATCTTCCGCCGGGGTGGCGAGGAGGCCATCAGCCCGCCTCGCCGCCTCAGCCAGATGGTCGACCGCATCGGCGGTGGCGATGCCTTTGCCGCGGGGGTGCTTCATGGTCTGATTTCGGGTATGGGGGCGGGCGATGCCCTGGACTTCGGTCTGTCGGCGTCCATCCTGAAGCACGCGACACCGGGGGACTTCAACCGGGCGGGCGTGGGCGATGTAGTCGCCATGATCGCGGCGGGAGGGGCGGATGTCCGTCGATAATCCCGGGCATGGACGCCCGGACCAGAAGAGCGAAGCGCAGCGGAGGCGCGGTATGATGCGGATGGAAGACGTTTTCGCGGCCTCGCCGGTCATTGCGGTCCTGACCATCACCGACGTTCGCCATGCCGCACCGCTGGCCCGTGCGCTGATGATCGGCGGCGTGGGCGCGATGGAGGTGACCATGCGCACCCCCTGCGCCCTGGAAGCCGTCCGCGTCATCGCCGATGAGGTGCCGGACGCTCTGGTGGGCTGCTCCACCATCCTGTCAGCCCGGGACCTCTACGCCGCCTACAAGGCCGGTGCCGTCTATGCCGCGTCGCCGGGATCGTCGGTGGAACTGCTGGATGTGGGCGTATCGGCCCCCCTGCCCTATCTGCCGGGCGTCTCGACGGCCACCGAGCTGATGGCCGCCTACGAGCGGGGCTATGACCACGTGAAGTTCTATCCTGCCGCCGCGGCGGGGGGTGTGCCCATGCTGAGGGCCTTCGCCGGACCCTTCCCGATGGTGAAGTTCTGTGCCACCGGCGGCATCACCCGCCAGTCCTCGCCCCACTATCTGGCCCAGCCCAATGTGGTGTGCGTCGGCGGGTCCTGGCTCGCCCCGCCGGACATGGTCGAGGCCGGGGACTGGGAGGCCATCGAGAACATCGCCCGCTCCACCATCGACGATCTGTCGCTGGCACCCCGGCGGCCCCGGTCTCAGGGCTGAGCTGCCTTGCGTCGCCCCGCCCCGGCCCCGGTCATCCGCTTTTCCAGGGAAGAGACCCAGGCCCTGGTGCGGGCCCTGCAGGGCTACTTCGACCGGGAGCTTGAGCAGACGCTCGGGGATATTCCGGCGCAGATGCTGCTGGACTTCCTGATCGAAAGCCTCGGCCCGGCCTTCTACAATCGCGGCCTCTATGACGCGCAGGCGGTGATCGCCGCCCGGCTGGAGGACCTCGGCGACGCGGTTCTCGGTCTGGAGAAGTAGGCGAGACGGGCCAGACAGCCTGTAAGCCGGGTTCTGTCCGCATCGTTGCCGACACGTGACGGTCATTCCTCTGGACCGCCCATTGCTGGACGGTTCGCGCGACCAACCCGGACCCCTCGGACCCGTGACAGTCCTGCCCGCCGTGCGAACACGCCGGGCGCGGGGCCCCTATTCGGTCTTGCTCCAGGCGGGGCTTGCCATGCCGTCCCTGTTACCAGGTCCGCGGTGGGCTCTTACCCCACCCTTTCACCCTTGCCCGCGCCCGAAGGCGAGGGCGGTTTGCTTTCTGTGGCGCTATCCCTGGGATCGCTCCCGGCGGGCGTTACCCGCCGCCTTGTCACTGTGGAGCCCGGACTTTCCTCGACACGCAAGCGCGCCGCGACCGCCCGGCTGTCTGGCCCTGCGTCGGGTTGTGACGCAGATGCCGCCCGCAGGTCAATGAATTCATGCGCTTTCCGCGGCGAGCCTCAGAAGGTTGACGAGGCGCGCGCGGGTCTCGCCATCAGCTTCCCCGTCGACCCGCGACGGACGCCAGTGTCGCTGGAAGGCCACGACGTTGATCCGGGTCGCCTCGTCATAGGCCCCCGACGGCGCATTGTCGTAGCCCAGACGGTGCAGGCCTGCCTGCAGGGCGAAGACGCCGACGCCGGTGTCCCCGATCCGCAGCGGTTCCCCCGGCGACGGCGGCGGCTCGACCCACAGGCCGTGCCCGGCCTCGGCCAGGCGTTTCCAGGGGAACAGCTCGCCCGGATCATCCTTGCGCGCCGGTGCGACATCGGAATGGGCGACGATACGGCCGTCGGGCACGGTCCAGCGCTCCCGGATTCCGTCCAGTACCGCAATCAGGGCCTCGATCTGCGCGTCGGGAAACGGGCGGTAGCCGAATTCTGTCCCGGGATTGACCAGCTCGATCCCGATGGAGACAGCGTTGCAGTCGGTCTCGCCCTTCCAGAAGGACTTGCCCGCATGCCAGGCACGGCGCTCCTCCGACACCAGGCGAAGGACCGTCCCGTCCTCGTCGATCAGGTAGTGGGACGAGACCTTCGCGGCGGGATCGGTCAGGCGGGCCAGGGCCTCGGCGGCAGTGCGCATGCCCGTGTAGTGGATCACCACCATGTCCGGCGGTCCGCGGCGCTGGTCGAAATTCGGAGACGGGTGATCGAGGCTCAAGAGGGCCTTCCAGACAGCGGTGGACAAGGCCCCTGTCAGACCAGATGCAAACGGCTGCGGCAAGGGGCGCGCGCCACGCTGTGGATCAGCGGCGGGGCTCGTCCCAGCCATAGGCCACCCAGGCATGGCCGACCTTGCGGGCATCGAGCACAACCGGCGCGTCCGCAGGCGCAGGGCGACGGCCGAGGCGCCAGGCCAGACCGGTCAGGGCCAAGGCAACGCTGGCGATGATCGTGAAGACCGCCAGGGCTGCGGCGACCGCCAGGGTCAGGAGCAACCCAACCGCTGCGGCCACCAGGGCGAAGGCTGACCCCGCGACACGCCCGGCAAAGCCCGGCTTCGAATGCACGGAGCCCGGACCCGGTCCGCCCTCGGGCGCACCGATCGTGAACGGCAGGGTATCACCCATCTGAAACGCTCCTGCGGCTGGGGCCGATCCACTCAACTGGCCACCAGACGCGTTAAGATGTTGGCGTAGATGGGGCGAAGGTCAATCGGCCAGCCTGCAAAGGACGAAAAATGCTGCCTGATTCGCGCATTCAGGCGGCGCCGGCGGCAAATCCGCTGCGTCGTTCGTGCATCACGCGGTCAAAAGCGGCATTTATCGCCTGTGCCTTGACCTGCGCCCGCTCCACCAGCTCCCGCGGAAGGCCTCGCGCCACGGCCCGATCCGGGTGGGTCTCGACCAGCAGTTTCTTCCACGCGGCGCGGACCACCTCATCCGGTGCCGTGGGGTCGACCTCGAGGACACGATAGGGATCGTCCTCGCCGAGGCCGAGGCGGCGGGCCCGGACAGCCCGATAGACCGCGGGTGTGACGCCCAAGGCATCGGCCACCCGTTCGAGATATTCGGTCTCCCGCTCGCTGACGATCCCGTCGGCGAGGGCCAGCTGGAACAGGCCGTCCAGCACCCGCTCCAGAATGACCGGACAGTGCCCGTAGCGCCGGGCGAGCTTTCGGGCATAACCCTCGAAGCCCAGGGTCGTCTGGCGCGCCAGGCGGTACAACCGACGGACATCGGCCTCTGCCGCAGGCTGGGGACGGAAGATCTCGGTGAAGCGATCGAATTCCCCGGGCTGGGACGGCCCCTCTGCCCGCGCCAGCTTGGCACCCAGCGCCGTCACGGCGTCGGAAAAGGCACCGTCCGCCTCCGCCAGGCCAGCGGGACACGCGTCCGCCACGGCCGTCCGCCGATGGCCTTCGCCGGCGGCACCGAAAAGCTTGGCGAGGATCGAAAGCAGTGTCATGAGTTCCATCATCCTACGCCGACGCAACCGTAGCGGCAATGTTTAACGGTGGACCGCCCCGTCCCCGGCTGCCGGGACAGGGATTCGTCGGCGAAGCAGGACGACTGGGCAGGGCATGGGACATCACATCACCACCGTCGGCACGCTGTCGGCCGCGATCCTTGCCCTGGCGATCGGTGATGGCCAGAGCATGGCCGCGCCCCGGAAGGCCAGGTCCGCAAGGCCCGCTCCGGCTGCCTCGGCTCCCGCCAAGCCCAGCCCGGCTCCGGCGGCGACCATCGACGACCTTCTCGACCTCGTGGCCGTCAACCCGGTCCCGGCACCGGCGGCCGCGCCGTCGACGACCACCGCCGCGCCCCCTGTTTCCGAGGAAGCCGACGCCTCCGCCATTCCCCCCGGCGCGCCGGATGACGATTACGGGCTCGTGGCCTGGTGCGAGGGTGCCCTGACGGGGCACATGGCCCTGTTTCCCGTGGTGAAACCGGAACTGGACCGGATGGAACAGTCCGGGGACAAGGCCAAGGACGCGGAGATGGATGCCGAGCAGATGGCCGCGGGTCGGGAATATCTTCAGCTCTATGCCCACGCCCGCCAGGCCGCCGATGCCCGGGGCGACGGTGCTCCTCCTCGGGCAGCGGGGCTGATTCGGGCCGGCGAAACCCTCTGGGCCCCGGTCCGGGCGGCCGATCCCAATGCCCGGATGTGGTCGTGGGTGATGTGGGAACTTCCGGCCCGCTGCGAAACGGCGGCCCGGCGGCTGGTCAGCGGCACCTCGGTCCCCAGCGACGTGCTGCGGCGACATTCATCCGATGACGCGACGCCTGCGGCCGCCTCGGCCGTCCCGACGGATTCTCCGGTCAGGCGGTAGACACCTTGCGACGTTATCCCTAGTTTCGCGGCGTTTCCGGGTCCGTCGGACCCGAATGCTCCCGGGTGCGCCGCCATGTCCATCGAATCCGCCTCGCTCAAGCGCGTGAAGCCGTCGCCGACCATTGCGGTGACCCAGAAGGCCCGGGAACTGGCCCGCCAGGGGCGCAACATCATCTCCCTCGGGGCCGGTGAGCCGGACTTCGACACCCCGGACAACATCAAGGACGCGGCCATCAGGGCGATCCGCGAGGGCAAGACCAAGTATACGGACGTGGACGGCATCCCCGCCCTGAAGGAGGCCATCTGCGCCAAGTTCCAGCGGGAGAACGGCCTGACCTACAAGCCGTCCCAGGTGCATGTGGCCCCGGGCGGCAAGCCGGTCATCTACAACGCCCTCGTCGCAACCCTGAACCCGGGGGACGAGGTGATCGTGCCGACACCCTATTGGGTGAGCTATCCGGACATGGTGCTGCTGGCCGGCGGCGAACCGGTGTTCGTGGCGACCACGGCGGCCACCCACTTCAAGCTGCAGGCCGCCGACCTCGAGAAGGCGATCACGCCGCGGACCCGCTGGATCATCCTGAACAGCCCGTCCAACCCGTCCGGCGCGGCCTATACCCGGGCGGAACTGAAGGCCGTGGCCGACGTGCTGATGCGCCATCCGCAGGTCTGGGTGCTGACCGACGACATGTACGAGCACCTGATCTATGACGACTTCCAGTTCAGCACCATCGCCGAGGTCGAGCCCGGTCTCTATGACCGCACCCTGACCATGAACGGCGTTTCCAAGGCCTATGCGATGACCGGTTGGCGGATCGGCTATGCGGCGGGTCCCGAGCCCCTGATCAAGGCCATGGCCAAGGTGGAGAGCCAGTCCACCTCCAACCCCACCTCCATTTCCCAGTGGGCGGCGGTGGAGGCCCTGAACGGCCCGCAGGACTTCATCAAGGAACGGGCCAAGGTGTTCCAGGCCCGCCGGGACCTGGTGGTGTCCATGCTGAACCAGGCCAAGGGACTGAAGTGCCCGACGCCGGAGGGGGCGTTCTATGTCTATCCGTCCTGTGAAGGGCTGATCGGCAAGACGACCCCCGGCGGCAAGATGATCGCCACGGACGAGGATTTCGCCGCCGAACTGCTGGAGGCAGAAGGCGTGGCCGTCGTGCACGGGGAGGCCTTCGGCCTGTCACCGTTCTTCCGCATCTCCTACGCCACGGCGACGGAGGTGCTGGAAGATGCCTGCGGCCGCATCCAGCGGTTCTGCGCCAGCCTGACCTGATCGCGGAGCCGTGCTGCCGTCCGCGGCCCTGCCCATGCCCGGTGCCGACGTGCCCGGATCCGTGGCCCTCGCCGGAGCGCTGATTGTGGCGGCCCTTGTCGCAACCGTTGCAACCGCGGTCGCCGTTGGCGCGGGACCGGTGGACGCGCCGAAGGACCGGGGGCTTCACCACCGCCCCACGGCGACCGGCGGCGGCGTCGCCATTCTCCTCGGGGTCTCCCTGGGCGTGATCCTGCTGGGGGCGACCCGTCAGCTGACCGCGAGCGCACCCGTGGCCGCAGCGCTCGGACTGGCGGCGCTGATGGGACTGCTGGGGGCGATCGATGACATCCGCGACCTGGGCCCCCGGCTGAAGCTGGCAGCGCAGGTGGGTCTGGCGGTGGCCTATGCCGCCCTGTTCGCCCGGGTCGAGGCGCTGTCGACGCTCTTCGGTCCGCTGCCCCTCGGCCCGGTGATCGGCGTCCTCGGCTCGGCCCTTTGGATCGTCGTGGTGACCAATGCCGTGAACTTCATGGACGGGGCCAATGGCCTCAGTCCCGGAGCCATGATCCTGACCCTCGGAGGTCTCGGTCTCGGTGCGTCCCTGGGCGGCGCTTCCGGAGTGGCGACGCTGGCTCTGCTCGCTGCCGCGGCCGGGATCGGCTTTCTTCCCTGGAACCTTCCGGGGGGGCGGATCTTCCAGGGGGATGCCGGGGCCCTGTTCTCATCCTCGCTGTTTGCCGCCCTGGTCCTGGTGGCCGCCGGCCGCACCGGCGAAGGCGCCGTCAGCCTTTGGTTCGGTCCCCTCGCCCTGCTGGTCCTTCTCACCGACGTGTTCATGACCCTGCTGGCCCGGGCACGGCGACGGGCCCCGCTGCTCAGTGCCCATCGGGATCACCTCTTCCAGCGCTGGCTGATTGTCCGCGGTCGCACCCATGCGGGCCTGTCCCTGCGGATCTGGGGGATGACCGGCGTCCTGACCCTGGCCGCCATCGGCCTCGGCCTTGCACCGGTCGCCAGCCGGTCCGTGATCTTCGGGATGTGCCTGGCCCTGGCCGTGACGATCTGGCGCGTGCTGGATCGCCGGACCCGGCAGACGGACCCTACGCCGAGCGACTGACCGCGAAATCGGCCAGTTCCTCGAGGGCGGAGCGCCAGGCATCCGCCGGGAAGATCGACAGGGCGGCCTTGGCGCTGTCGGCATAGTCCTGAGCGAGGTCCAGGGTGGCCTCCAGCGCGCCGACGCCGATCATCAGCTCCCGTGCCCGGCGGAAGTCTCCCTCCTGCTGATCACGGCGGTCGATCACCCGGGCCCAGAAATCCGCGTCCCGCGCACCGGTCCGAGCCACGGCCAGCAGCAGCGGCAGGGTTGCCTTGCCCTCCCGGAAATCGTCGCCGGTGTTCTTGCCGAGGGCATTGGCCTGACCGCTGTAGTCCAGGGCGTCGTCCACCAGCTGGAAGGCGAGACCGAGCTTGAGGCCATAGGCGCGCAAGGCGCTGACCCGGTCCGGGGCGGCCTGGGCGGCCACGGCCCCGGCCTCTGCCGCCGCGGCGAACAGCTCCGCCGTCTTCGCCGAGATGATCTGCAGATAGGTGTCCTGGTCGAGGGCCAGATCGTGGGAGCGGGTCAGTTGCAGGACCTCACCCTCGGCGATCACCCGGCTGGCGGTGGCGAGGATGTTCAGGGCCCGCATCGAATCGGTCTCGACCATCAGCTCGAAGGCGCGGGCGAACAGGAAATCCCCGACCAGAACGCTGGAGGCCCCGCCCCAGATCAGGTGCGCCGCCACCTTGCCACGGCGCAGCGCGGACGCGTCCACCACATCGTCATGGAGCAGGGTCGCGGTGTGGATGAACTCGACGGCGGCGGCCAGCTTCAGCGCCGAATCCCGTCCATCGCCGCACAGCCGCGCGGCGGCCACGGTCAACAACGGACGAAGGCGCTTGCCGCCGGCTGAAATGAGGTGCTCGGCCAGGGCCGGGATCAGCGCCACCGGGCTCTCCAGCCGCGCACGCACAAGGGTATCGACGGCGGCCATGTCCTCTGTCGCCAGAGCAATCAACCGGTCGACCGACCCCGTCCTGCGGGTGGTGGGCGCTTGCATGGCGTCCAAGGTGGCTCCCTCTCGTCTCAGCTTGGTCGTTAACTTGGGTTGCGGCGAACTCCAAACCCAAATCCGCAGGTCTGGCGCATCTGGCCCGATGCAGGGCACAATGGTGATGCGATCCCAGTGGGTCAAGGCAAAGGACAGTCCGTGACCGCAGGCACAAGCCAAGACATTTCCGCGACGGGGATCGACGGCCTTCTCGGCCAACGCCTGCAGCTGCGTCAGCCCCACCGCGGATACCGGGCGGGAATGGACGCCGCCCTGCTGGCGGCGGCCGTGGAAATGGCGTCGGACGAGCGCGGTCTGGAGGCCGGGTGCGGCGTGGGTGGAGCCTTGCTGCAGGTCGCGGCCCGCTGTCCGAAGGTCCGGCTGGTCGGCATCGAACGCGATCCCGCGGCCCTCGACCTGGCCATCGGCAACATCGCGCTGAACGGCCTGGAGGACCGGGTCACGGCGATGGAGGGGGACGTGGCCGAGCGGTTCTCCAACCTCGGTCTCGCACCCTTCGATACGGTCTTTGCCAACCCGCCGTTCTTCGATGATCCAGCGAGCCTTCGCGCCCCGGCCCCCAGCCGGCGGGGCGCCTGGATCGCCGATGACGGCCTGGGGGCCTGGTGCGCGTTCCTGCTGAAGGCCGTCCGGGAGGGGGGACGGATCACCCTGGTCCATCGGGCGGACCGGCTGGCAGATCTCCTGACCGAGCTGGCCCCGAAGGCCGGATCGTTCCGGATCCGAGCGATCCACCCGTTCGCCGACGCCCCGGCCAAGCGCGTCCTCGTCCGGGCAGTGAAGACCGGCAAGGCCCCGCTGGTGTTGCTCCCGCCCCTGATCCTGCGGGCGCGCGGCGCGGACCAGGACCGACCGGAGATCGCGGCCCTGCTCCGGGGGGAGACGGCCCTGGGTTGGGACTGAGCTATTCGGCGTAGAGCTTCAGGCTGTCGAGGCAAAGCTCAAGCCCGGTCAGGTCCGACCAAGGCTCCGGCGTCACGATCAGGAACAGGCGGCGGGCCTCGCCCCACAGCATGATCGTCTCCGGCAGATAGAAGTCCTCGATCTCGCACCCCTCCGGGTCGCGCCAGCATCCCCTGGCATCGGGCATGGCCCCGAACAGGGCTTCGATCCGCCCGCGGGGGTCCGCGTCGTCCTCGTCCTGCAGGTTCATGTAGGCCAGCACCGGCTTGCCTTGTGCCGCGGCAAACCCGCACTGGAAGGCAGTGGCCGGATCGCACGACGCCCCCCGAAAGGGCGTGAGATTGGCGATGACCGCGTCCGCCGCCCGCAGCGCGGACAGGGTGTCGGCGTAAATCAGCCGGGCCGTCACTTCGGACCGTTCCTCCTCCCCGAGGCCGGCCCCCACGGACGGTGCGACCGGAGACAGGCCCGCGGCACGGACCAGCTCATCGCGCCGGGTCAGGTGCGGTGCCGGGTCGGGAAACCACGGATCGGGCCCGGCCAGAAACACGCTGGCGACCCGCTTCACAGTCCACTCCGCGGTGTGTGAGGTGCATCGAGCCTCAATCCGGTGCCCCGATGTCGACGAGCCCCTTCCAGGATCCCTTGGCGTCCTTCCGCCAGACCGTCACGAAACGCCCGGTGGTGGCCGTCTTGGCAGGATCGTTGGGCGTCAACACATAGCGTCCCCAGCTGACCGCCATATCCCCGGCCCTGGCGGCGAAGATCTCCTCCGGCTCCCAGGTCAGGCGCACGGCCGAGGGCTTGTCCCCTCCCGAGGCGCGGTAGATCGCCTCCGCACCCCGGGTGGGAGCGCCGCCGCCGAAACTCAGCCCGTCCTGCGGGTCCATGAACTCCCGGAAGCCCTGGGCGACGCCGGCCTCCGCCACCCGCCCGGCAAAGGCATGCTCCGCCTCGAGCACCGCCTGGGCGACCGCCGGCGGGCCGTGCAGCGTGGTCGCCGACGCCGACACTGCCGAACCGGCCATGACAAGGGTCGCGGCCAGGATGGCGACCTGTAGCGGGGTGATACGCATGGGATCTCCTCGGCCTGGAGGCAGGAGCATCAGCCGGTTGGCGCACCAGGTCAAACAGCATCGGTGGTCAAGCTCCTGCCTGGGCGAGCAGGGTTTCCGCCTGGGCCTCCGCCTCATCCGATGGCAGCCGCTGCCAGTCGGGGGTCTGGTTGCGGAACCATGTCATCTGGCGCTTGGCATAGCGACGCGTATCCTGCGCCGTGGCCGTCACGGCCTCATCGAGGGCGAGTGCGCCCTGCACATGAGCGGCAAACCAGCGGTAGCCCACGGCCTTCATCACCGGCAGCTCCGGATCGAGGTTCCGATCTGCGAGCTGCGCGACCTCGTCGCAGACCCCCTGCGCCACCATCGCCGAGACCCGGGCGTCGCATCGGGCGTAGAGGGCGTCCCGCGGCGGGTCCAGCACCACCCCGCGCCACTGGCCGGGCGCGAGGGCGGGGCGCGTGTCCGCCTGCCAGTCGCTGAGGGCGCGCCCGGTGGCCTCCGCCACCGACAGCGCGCGAACCAGGCGCTGGCGGTCCCGCGGGGCGATCCGCGCTTCTGCAGCGGGGTCCAGGTCCCGCAGGACCGCGCGGAAGACGGCCTCCCCCTCGGCGGTATACCGCGCCTGGACGGCCGCGCGGACGGCTTCAGGCACCTCCGGTGAGTCGGCCAGGCCATGGGTCAGGGCGCGGAAATAGAGCCCGGTCCCGCCGGTGAGAACGGCCGGGCGTCCCTGACCGCGAAGCGCGTCCAGAACCGGCAGCACGGCCCGCAGCCAGCGCCCGACGGACCAGGCATCGGCCCCGTCGGCGATGCCGTACAGCCGATGCGGTGCCTGGGCGAGGTCCGCCGCCGAGGGACGGGCCGTCAGGATGGCGAGGTCGGCATAGAGCTGACTGGCATCGGCGTTGATGACCTCCCCGCCGATCCGCTGGGCCAGCCGCGCCGCCAGGGCCGACTTGCCGCTTGCGGTCGGGCCCGCGATCAGCCAGACCGCAGGAGCCGAAACCCTATCAGCGGACGCCATGCCAGCCGTCGTCACCCTTGTAAGCCCCTCTGCCGACGCCCTGCGCGATGCCTTGGAAGCCCTCCGCTCCCGGCTGCCCGACGTCAAGTCCGTCGATGTCCTCGGCCCCGAGGCCGTCGACCTGACGAGCCGCGCGGATGTGGCCGAGCTCCAGGCCGAGACCGCTGCCCTGCTGGCCGGTCGTCCCCTGGACCACTGCATCCAGCCGCCGGAGGGACGCCGCAAGGGCCTGCTGATTGCCGACATGGATTCCACGATCATCTCCTGCGAGTGCCTGGATGAACTTGCGGACTATGCCGGGGTGAAGGCGGAGATCGCCGCGGTGACGGAGCGGGCCATGCGCGGGGAGCTGGAGTTCGAGCCTGCCCTGCGGGAGCGGGTCGCCCGTCTGCGCGGCCTGTCCACCGACGTCCTGCAGCGTTGCTATGACGAGCGGGTCCGGCTCAACCCCGGTGCCGCCGTGATGGTTCGGACGATGGCCGGCCACGGGGCCCGGGCCGTGCTGGTCTCCGGTGGATTCGAGTTCTTCACCGGCCGGGTCGCCGCAGCGGCCGGCTTCTCCGATCACCGGGGCAATCACCTGATCGAGGCGAACGGGCGTCTGACCGGCGAGGTCGGCGACCCGATCCTTGGCCGTCAGGCCAAGCTGGACGCCCTGCAGCGCGAAGCGGGCCAGCTGGGCATCCCCCTGTCCGCAACCCTGGCCATCGGTGACGGTGCCAACGACCTCGCCATGATCGAGGCGGCGGGCCTGGGTGTCGCCTATCGGGCCAAGCCGGTGGTCGCCGAACGGGCGGCCGCCCGGATCGACCACTGCGATCTCACCGCCCTGCTCTACTTCCAGGGCTACCGCCACGACCAGTTCGCCGCCATATGAGCGCCATGAGCCAGACCCTTGACCGCGCCGCCGTGCTGGCGGCCCTCGACCGAATCATCGATCCCCGGACCGGCAAGGGACTGGCCGCCGCCGGCCTTGTCCAGGGCCTCGTGGTCGGTCCGGACCGTGCCGGTTTCATGATCGAGGTGTCCCCCGGTGAGGTGGTGACCTACGGGCCCGTGCGGGACGCGGCCGAGGCGGCGCTGCGGGCTTTGCCGGGCGTGGTCAAGGCGCAGGTGGTGCTCACCGCCGATGGTGCCGCCGACCGTCCAACCCCCGCGGAACCGGCCGCTGCGCCAGGGACGGTCCGGGTGCGGCGGGGCTCACGCCTGTCGCCGGAGGCCGTGGCCCAGACCGCCCCGCCCGCCGCCCGACCCGTGGCCGATGGCAGCCAGAACCCGGCCCATGTCCGAAAGGTCATTGCCGTGTCCTCCGCCAAGGGCGGCGTCGGCAAGTCGACGGTGGCAGTGAGCCTCGCCTGCGCGTTCGCCCATCTGGGCTATGCCACCGGCATCCTCGACGCCGACATCTACGGCCCGTCGATCCCGCGCATGCTGGGGTCGGACGCGGACCCTGAAACCAATGCCGACAGGAAGCTGGTGCCCATCGAGGCGCACGGGCTCAAGGCCATGTCCATCGGCTTCATCGTCGACGAGGGCGCGCCGATGATCTGGCGCGGGCCCATGGCGAGCTCCGCGGTCAACCAGCTGATCAACGATGTCGCCTGGGGCTCTGCGGACAAGCCGCTCGACCTGCTGATCATCGACATGCCACCGGGCACCGGAGACATCCAGCTGACGCTCGCCCAGCGGCTGGCCCTGGCCGGAGCCGTGATCGTGTCG
>CAIQUG010000199.1 GCA_903874895.1 uncultured Caulobacterales bacterium
AAGCCGGTCAGGAAGTCGATGTCGTGCTGGTCATAGTCGTGCTGCGTGTCGCTATCGACCTCCAGCACGCCATAGGGCCGGTCCCCGCCCTTGATGGGCACGTCGATGGTCGAGACGATGCCGTGCGCCCGGTAGAAGTCCGGCAGGTCGAAGCTGGGGTCGGCCTCGAGATTGCTGGAGGTGGTGGGCGCCCCGGTGATGAAGGCCCGCCCCTGGGGTGTCGTGGCGTCGGCGCGGGACACGGCGAACCCCACGACCCCGTCGCGCCAGCCCACGCCCGCCACGACCAGCAGGTCGTCGCTCCGTGGCTGATAGCGGCAGATCTTGCAGAAGCAGACGTCCAGCCCCTTGGCGCAGGCCCGGCCCGCCTCGTCGAGAACGGTCTGGAGATCGCTCTGACGCAGGGCGAAGCTGCCGAATCCCGCAATGGCCGACTGCTGGCGAAGCAGGCGGCGGACCCGGTCCCGATCATCCATGCCGGAGGTCGCTGACGGCGGTCGGACGGTTGGGCAGGATGTGAAATCCCCGGGGAATGGGCCCCGTGGCCTGGCCGAAGCGATGCAACTCCTGCACGATTTCAAGGCTCCGCACCAAGTCCTCGACCCGGTAGGGCTTCACGAGGCATCCCTGACCCCGGGCGTCGAGGACGATGGCGATGTCGAGATTGCCCGTCGCATAGAGGATCGCCATGCCCGGCAGATCGGCAAGGGCCTCGGCCGCATCCGGTCCGAAGCCGTGGTCGGCCAGCCGGACATCGATGATGGCCAGGTCCGGCTTGGTCTCGCGGCCCAGCCGGATGGCGGCGTCGACCGTGCGGGCGATACCGCAGACCCGGTGCCCGTGGCTGACCAGGATCTCCTCGAGGAGGTCGGCCAGCATCAGATTGTCCTCGACAATCATGACCGTCAGATCCGACGCCATACAGTGTGTCCTTTGGGTTGGGGCGCCAGCGAGCTGGCGGGGGTCTCAGCGCAGCGGCCCTCGGGGCCGTGATCGGTCGCCGCGCCGTCGGCAAACCCGATCCTTGCAGAGAGGGCGCAGGATCAAGCCAAGAAAGTCTATCGACCCCGTCGGCCACCGAAACCGGCGGAAACTACGCAGGGGGCAAGGACCGGCGCGGGCTGGGTAGCTTCCGCACCTATCGCGGATCGCCGGGCGGACCAGACTGCGGCCTGCGGAACGGGCGCGACGTCCCGGCGCCCGTCTCTGGAGACCAGATGAGTTCACCCCTGTCCATCTGGTCGGAGATCGCGGCCTGGGTCGAAGCCGTGGGCGCCATCAGCGCCGTGGTCGGCGCGAGCTGGGTCTCGGCGCGGGAGTCCCGGGCCGCCGTGGCGCGGGAGGACCGGGCCCGGCAGGACGCCGTGCGGCGGGAGGAGCGGGCCTTCCTCGCCACGCGGACGGCGGCGCTCAATCTCGCCATCCTGGCCGCAACCCAGATCCATGACCTGCATGTGCAGCTGGACGACGACGCCTGGCGCGGTCGCCTGACCCGGGTGTCGCCCAGTCATACGCTGCTGTCTACCGAGCGGATGCTGACGGCGTTTCCGATCCAGTCCCTGCAGGACTCCAACGCCATGGTCGAATTCTCCCGCTTTCCGGCGGCCCTCGACACGGCGGCGGAGATCTACGCCAATCTCGAGCGCGTGATCCGCGCGGCGAAGGAGGTCGACCGGTCCGCCATCTTCATCGAGTACACCGCCCAGATGCAGCGGGTCGACACCCAGGCCCAGCTTCGGCTGGCCTCCCTCCGGATCGCGCTGCGTGTGACGGCGGCGGCGTCGCCGCCGGCGGTGGACAGCCCCGCTCCCGAGGGCGTGGCGCCGGGTCCGGTGAACGGTTCCGCGTAGTTTCCGAGCCTGCCGGCCCGTCGCGGCGGCACGCTAGGGTCTGGTCCTGGCCAGACGCGCCTCTCCCCGGCGCGGTTCGGCGCCAGAAGGATGCTCCCCCATGAAAGCCCTCGTCTATCACGGCCCCGGACTGAAGGCCTGGGAAGAGCATGCCAAACCCGCGCTGATCGAAGCGTCCGACGCCATAGTCCGCGTGACCCGCACCACCATCTGCGGCACGGATCTGCATATCCTCAAGGGCGACCTGCCCAGCTGCACACCCGGCCGCATCCTCGGCCACGAGGGGGTCGGCGTGATCGACAGCGTCGGCACCGGCGTCTCTGCCTTCAAGGTCGGGGACCGGGTGCTGATCTCCTGCGTCACGGCCTGCGCCCGCTGCGACTACTGCCGCCGGGGGATGTTCTCCCACTGCAGGACCGGCGGCTGGATCCTCGGCAACACCATCGACGGAACCCAGGCGGCGTTCGTCCGCATTCCCCACGCCGACACCAGCCTCTATCCGATCCCGGATGGTGCCGACGAAGACGCCCTGGTCATGCTGAGCGACATCCTGCCCACCGGCTTCGAATGCGGCGTGCTGAACGGCAAGGTCCAGCCCGGAGCCATTGTGGCCATCGTCGGTGCCGGTCCCATCGGCCTTGCCGCCCTGCTGACCGCCCAGTTCTATTCCCCCGCCGAGATCATCATGATCGACCTGGACGACAACCGCCTCGCCGTGGCCAGCCGCTTCGGGGCCACGAGGACCATCAACAGCTCCGATGGCAAGGCCGTGGCGGCGGTCAAGGCACTGACCGCAGGGCAGGGCGTCGATACCGCCATCGAGGCCGTGGGCCTGCCGGCGACCTTCGAGATGTGCGAGGAGATCATCGCACCGGGCGGCGTCATCGCCAATATCGGCGTTCATGGCGTCCAGGTGGCCTTGCACTTGGAACGTCTCTGGGACCGCAACATCAGTATCACGACCCGGCTGGTCGACACGGTCTCGACCCCCATGCTGCTGGCGGTCGTCGCCGCCCATCGGATCGATCCGACCCTGCTGATCACCCACCGGTTCAAGTTCGACGCGATCCTCGAGGCCTATGAAACCTTCGCCAACGCTGCGAACACCAAGGCGCTGAAGGTGCTGATCGAGGCGTGACGGCGCCCGTCGCCTCACGTCTGCGCCCTTTCCGGGGAAGGCAGCCGGCGATCCGCTGGCGCGGGCTGACGTTGGTCCTGGTCGGCATTGCGATGACAGTCCGGCCATCGGAGGTTTCGGCCGCACCGGCACCGGCACCGGTGCCGCCAGCGTCGGCGGTGGCGGATCGGGAGGGCGAGGTCGAGGTCCGTGCCTATCCCGCCCGATGGGTCGTCGAGACGCGCGTTTCCGGGGAGCGGGGGGAGGCGACGCAACGCGGGCTCCTGTTGCTGAGAGACTATCTCGCGGGCAAGGACCGGCGCGGCCATACGGTCCCTCTGCCGTTTCGCCAGCCTCTCACCCGCATCGAGACACCCCTTGGCTGGACGCTCCAACTGGACCTGCCCGGCAACGCGCTTGCAGGTGACCTTCGCGAACCGGCGGATCCCCGGGTCAGCCTTCGGCGTCTTCCGGCCCAGTCCTTCATTGTCCTGCCGATCCAAGGGACGGCCGAATTTGCCGCCGTCAACCGACAAAGCCGCCTGGGCCAGGCCTTTGCCGCCACCCACGGGCTGACCGTCGAAGGACCGCCTTCCGTGGCCTTCTACAGCGCGCCGGGATTGGTCTGGTTTCTCCAGAAGGCCGAGTTCCGGATCCCGGTTGCGCTGCCGGCGCACCTTATCGGCCCGCGCGGTCCCGGATAAATCGTTCGATGCGCACCGCGGCTTCCCGCAGGCGGGGAGGCGGCGGAAGGAAGCCGATGCGGACCATGGACGCCGCGCTGTCGCCAAATCCGAAGCCTGGCACGACCGCCACGCCCTCTGCCTCCAGCAGGCCTTCCGCAAAGGTGGTACCATCCTGTCCGGCCGCACTCACGTCGACGAGCAGGAACATCCCACCCTGAGGCGGTGAAAACCTCAGGTCCTTGATCCGGGCGAGGGCATCGACCAGCGTATCCCGCCGCTCTCGGAACGCAGTCTTGACGGTGTCGGACAGGGCAGGATCGGACAGGGCCGCAGCCGCTGCATCCTGGGCGAAGGGGCTGATGCCGAAATGCAGGGACTGGGCGAGCACCGTGACCGCGTCGATCAGCGCGGGCGGGCCGATCATCCAGCCGATCCGAAACCCGGTCATGGCGTGGGATTTCGAGACGCTGTTGATGACGACGATCTTGTCCCCCGGTCGACGGCGGCTGAGGGGGGAGGCGTGATCGCCCTCGTAGCACAGGGACCAGTAGACCTCGTCGGAGACCAGCCAGAGGTCCCCCGCTCTCGCCAGACCCACGAGGGCGTCGATGGTGTCCTTCGGCAGGACCCGCCCGGTGGGATTGCTCGGCGAATTGATCAGGATCGCCCGGGTCCGCGGGGTGATGGCCGCGGTGATACGCGCGAGATCCAGCTGATAGCCGGAATGGGCGGACAGCTCGACCGTCACCATTTCGGCTCCGCCGGCCGTCACAACTGCGGGGTAGGTGGCATAGTAGGGGGACAGGACGATCACCTCGTCCCCGGGGCCGGCAATCAGCTGGAACAGCGAGAACAGCGCGCCCTGTGCCCCGGCACACACAGCAACCTCCGTCGGCGGGACCTCGACGCCGTAGAGGTGCCGTGCATGGCCGGCAATGGCAGCTCTCAGGGACGGTTCTCCGCTGAGCGGCGAATAGTGGGTCCGGCCCGTTTCCAGCGCCTTGACCGTTGCGGCCAGCACGGTCGGGTCGATGTTCATGTCCGGGTCCCCGACGCCGAGGTGGATGATGTCCCGTCCCTCGGCCAGTTGCCGGGTCGCGCGATCCCCGACGTCCCAGGCCGCCGAGCTGGTGCCGGAAACGCGACCGAGCAGGGGAGAGAACCGCATGGAGGGCTCCAGTCACAACAGGGGAGCGGGAACCAACCCCGGATCAACCGAAAGGGCAAGGTCCGGCGGCCGATCGGCCCCGGGGCAGGCCCGGTTCTTCGGCCGACAACGCCCGCGGGGCCCGGGAATGTCACGCCATCGCCGGCCATGGGGTCCGGAGCATGCCCAAAGCCGCCCCGCCCAACCGACTGCGAGGGGGTGGCCTTGGCGAAGCCGTGCTCAAAACCTGGCGCAGTCGGGGCGGCAGACTTTCTAAGTTTATGAAAATAAATAGAAAATACGACGCGTTTCCCTCCGGAAGATGTCAGCCGCGCGGAGACGATTTTCGCCGCCGGGATCGTGACGGATTTGCCACGTGCCTGGCGACCAGCAGAAAGACTGGGCAAATTTTGTGTTGATTTGCGAAAAAATGCGGCATAGACGAGAAAAGCAATCGTTTGCATGATTGAGATCCTGGGCCGTTCCTGCGGCCATCAGGCCCGGTCCTGCCGTCGGATGCTAAAAAAACCAATTGGGGAGAGTAGACATGTCCAGGATTCGAATCTCATCGGGCGTATCTCTGGCGGCCATCGGTGCTGCCATGTCCATTTCTGCGCCGGGGTTTGCCTGGGCGGCCGACGCGGCGGCTGCGGCTCCTGATGTTGACACCCTGTCCGCCGTGGTGGTCACGGCCGCGGGCGGCGACAAGACCAAGCTGAAGAGCTCCATCTCGGTCACCAGCGTCGATACCGAGACCGTCACCAATTTCAGCCCCCGCTCCGAAGCCGAAGTGCTGAAGCTGATCCCCGGCCTGCAGGCCAGCGCGACGGCGGGCCCCGGCGGGAACGCCAATATCGGCGTCCGCGGCATTCCGGTGTCCACCGGCGGTTCCGAATATGTGTCGATCCAGGAAGACGGCCTGCCGGTGATCCTGTTCGGTGACGTCCAGTTCGGCAACAACGACTACTGGATCCGTTTCGACAACAGCGTCTCCCGGGTGGAAACGGTGCGGGGCGGTTCGGCCTCGACCTTCGCCTCGCAGGGACCGGGCGCTGTGATCAACTACATCTCGAAGACCGGTGAGACCAAGGGCGGGGAGGTTGCGATCTCCTCCGGTCTGAACTTCAACGAGACCCGCCTCGACTTCGACTACGGCGACCACATCACCGACACCCTGCGTTTCCACGTGGGCGGCTTCTACAAGGATGGGTCCGGTGCGGCCCACATCGGCTACAACGCCGAGAACGGCTACCAGATCAAGGCCAACGTCACGAAGGAGTTCGACGACGGCAAGGGCTTCCTGCGCTTCAGCTTCAAGCGCCTGGACGACAAGGAGCCCACCAACACCTCCATGCCGACCCTGGCCACGCTGAGCGGCAACAACGTCACGGGCTTCGGCAACCTGCCGGGGATCGACGCGGGGCGCTATTCGTCCGCGGGCATCTACAACCAGTCCTTCAAGGTCCTCGCGGCGGACGGCACGGTGAAGACCGTGGGCATGGAAGGCATTCACCCGGTGGTGACCTCCTTCGGCGGCGAGTTCCACTACAATGTCTCTGACACGCTCTCGGTCACGGACAACTTCCGCTACACCAACATGAGCGGCGTGTTCGCCAACCAGTGGACCACCGAGAACCTGACCAGCAGCATCCTCGGCTCGCCGATCAGCGCGATCAATGCCGCGCCGACCTCGGCGACCCCCACGGTCGGGTCCATCGTCTATGCGGCAGGTCCGAACAAGGGCCAGCTCTACACCAGCCCTTACATCAACAACGGCGCGCAGGTGTTGACGACCATGAAGGACGTGGGCAATGCGGTGAACGATCTGACCCTGAACGGCAAATTCGCCGTCTCGGACGATGTCAAGGTCACGGCCCGCGGTGGCTGGTTCCACATGCTGCAGCACATCAACATGGACTGGCGGATCAACAACGCCACCACGTCGCTGAACTCCAGCAGCAACTCCGTCCCCCTCGACCTGTTCGCGGGCGCCAACGGCACGGGCGCGCAGCTCGCAGCCAACGGCATCACCGGCTACAACAACCAGTGGGGCGGCTGCTGTGGCGGTCGGACCTATGATCTGACCTACACCGACGACGCCCCATATTTCGAGGCGGACACCAAATACGGGAAGTTCGACCTCGACATCAGCGTCCGTCAGGACTCGGTGAAGGCGACCGGTTCCACCTACGCACCGGTGGCCGGTGCCAATGTTGCGGTGACCGACGCCCTCGGCACGGCCAGCCTGCCGACCTTCGTCACGCCGGCCTCGCCGTCGGAGGTGCTGAACTACACCAGGTCCTACACCTCCTGGTCCATCGGTGGCCTGTACGAGTACGACGACAAGACGTCGTTCTTCGTGCGCAGCAGCCGCGGCGGCCGCTTCAATGCCGACCGCCTGATCTACAGCGGCAACTTCACCGCCAGCGGCGGTCTGAACCAGAAGGGCAGTGCGGTCGCCCTGAACTACCTTCTGCAGCAGGAAATCGGTGTGAAGCGCCGGGGCGAGTACGCCGGCGTCCGCTACACCGCGGAACTGACCTACTTCCAGTCCCAGCTGACCGAGCACAACTACGACTTCACCCGGGCGAGCCACAACCCGCCGCTGGATCCGAACATCTCGAACATCTATCGCTCGAAGGGCGTGGAATTCGCGGGCACGGCCCAGTACGGGGACTTCCATCTCGTGGCCAACCTGACCGTGACGGACTCGACCCTGGTCAATCTCGATACGACGCCCAACGGCCTGCCGGGTTACAACTACACCGTGGCCCCATCCTGGGATAACGGCACCTATGCCGCCGGTGTGATCGTGACCGGACAGGGCTCGGTCTATCTCGATGACCAGAACACCCAGAAGGCTCCGGCTGCGGACCTGGTGAACGCCTTCGCCAAGTACCGGGTCACCAAGGATCTCGAACTGGGCGTCAATGTGAACAATCTGTTCGACCGGCTGGGACCTGTCGGGGGGGGGGCGATCCAGCAGAAGCTGAACGCCACCCGCGGCATCTTCGACGGCAGCATTCCCTTCGGGCGCACGATCACGGCGTCCCTCCGCTACCGGTTCTGACGCCATCCGATCCTCCCCCCCTTCGGTCCTGCACCGAAGGGGCATGGCTCGAATTCGGAGAGGGGGTACCTGGCGGTGCCCCCTTTTGGGTTGAAAACAGCGCCGGGCTGGTCCCAATAGGGCGCGCTCGGCCCATCCCTCCAGATCTTCAGGAGCGACAGCCTTGTCGTCCAGACCACTTTCCAGCGTCGTGATTGTCGGGGGCGGTTCGGCCGGCTGGATGACAGCCGCAGCGCTGGCCTGCAACATCCACAAGGACTGCAGCCTCACCCTGATCGAGTCCGAGGAGATCGGCACGGTCGGCGTCGGCGAAGCCACCATCCCGCCCATCCGGTCCTTCAACCAGATGCTCGGGATCGACGAGGCCACCTTCCTCAAGGCGACGAAGGGGTCGTTCAAGCTCGGCATCCAGTTCGTCAACTGGGGCCGCGTGGGCCACCGCTACTTCCACCCGTTCGGCACCTATGGGCGGCCGTTCGATCTGGCGCAGCCGCACCAGCACTGGCTCCGCGCCGATGCGGCAGGGCAGGCGGCCCCCCTCGACGATCACTGCATGGCCTGGGCGGCGGCCCGCGAGGGGCGTTTTGCGCCGCCCGTCGGCGACCCGCGGAATGTCCTCTCAACCTACGACTACGCCTACCATTTCGATGCCGGCCTCTATGCCGCCCATCTGCGCAGCTATGCCGAGGCGCGGGGCGTTCGCCGGGTGGAGGGCAAGATCGCCGACGTCGCCCTGAACGGCGAGACCGGATTCGTGGAACGGCTGACCCTTGAAAACGGCCAGTCGGTCGGGGGGCAGCTGTTCATCGACTGCTCGGGACTTCGGGCCCTGCTGATCGAAGGGGCCCTCGCCACGGGGTTCGAGGACTGGTCCCACTGGCTGCCCTGCGACCGGGCCCTGGCCGTGCCGAGCGAGCGGGGGGCGTTCACGCCCTATACGCGCTCCACGGCCCGACCGGCGGGGTGGCAGTGGCGCATTCCCCTGCAGCACCGGACGGGCAACGGCCATGTCTATGCGTCGGCCTTCATGGACGATCAGGCGGCATCCGACCTCCTGATGGCCCATCTCGAGGACCCGGCCCTCGCGGATCCGCGTCCGATCCGCTTCAGGACCGGTCGTCGGCGCAAGCTCTGGAACCGCAACGTCATTGCCGTGGGCCTGGCGTCCGGGTTCCTTGAGCCGCTGGAATCGACAAGCCTGCACCTGGTGCAGACGGCGATCTCGAAGATCCTCGCCTTCTTCCCGGACCAGTCCTTCGATCCGATGGTGACGGACGAGTTCAATCGCATCTCGATCACGGAGTACGAGCGCATCCGGGACTTCATCATCCTGCACTACAAGCTGACGGAGCGGGATGACAGCGCGCTGTGGCGTTACTGTGCCGCCATGCCGATCCCCGATACGCTGGCGCACAAGATCCGCCATTTCCGGCACGCGGGCCGTCTGATCCCCAGCGACATGGCCCTGTTCGGCCCGCCGAGCTGGCTGGCCGTTCACATGGGCCAGTTCAATCGGCCTGAGACCCTCGATCCCATGATCACTTATCGCGAGGTGGATTCCGCGGCCTGGATGGCGCGGATGCGGGGAGCCATGGACCAGGCGGCGCTCGGGTTGCCGACCCACGAGGCCTATGTGGCGCGCCTCTGCGCCGAGGCCTGACCATGGCTGCGGACGCCCCGATGCCGTCCGACAGCCTCCGGGAGCTTCAGCGCCGCCTCGGTCGCGCGCCGCCCCCGCCCGACCTGGTGGCAGAGGTGCTGAAAACGGTCCGTACCCGGCTGGCGGCAAACGACGGCGCGGCGGTGATCCCGCTGCTCGAGACCCTGATCAAGCGGGCCGGGGAGACGGCGGAGGTGCTGACCCTCCTGGGGCACGCGCACCGACAGGCCCAGTCCCTGACCGCCGCAGATCGCGCCTTCGTCGCGGCGCGCCGGCTGGATCCGACCGACCCCATGCTGGCCCTCGCCGCGGCGCAGACCCGATATCAGCTGGGACGTCCGGCGGCAGACGCCTTTCTGGCCGCAGGACAGATGCAAGTGCCGATTCAGGGCCACCTTCAGCGGGTTGCCCTCGGCAATGCGGCTCAGGCGCGTGTCTCGGAAGGGGATGCGGCGGGCGGCGTGGCACTGCTGCAGGCGGAACTCGCCCGGCATCCGGACTGGATGGAGGGACATCGGCTTCTGTCCAGGCTCCTGTGGGTGACGGACCCCGGTGCCGACGGCGACGTCGCCCTTGTCGCTGCGCTGGCCGCGATGCCGACCCATCGGGAGCTGTGGCTGGCCTGGTTCCAGACGGCCGCCCAGGTCCGCGACTGGACGAAGGCCCGGGACATTCTCGATCGGGCCGAGGCGGCCTGCGGCGACGGCCGCGATCTGCAGGCCGCGCGCCTGTTCCTCGCCACCGAGGGCGGTACGCCGGACGAGGCCAGCCGGATGCTGGAGCAGACGGCCGACCTGCAGGGCGACGGTGTGGCCCTGTGCCGCGTCCGGGCGCTGCTGCGCCAGGGACGGGCCGCGGAGGCGGCGGATCTGGCCTGGCTTCAGACCCGCGGACCCTCGGCCATGACGTTCTGGCCCTACCTGTCCCTCGCGTGGCGGATGACCGGGGACCGCCGGGCCGCGTGGCTGGACGGATCACCGCCGCGGGTGAGGTCCGTCGATCTCCCCTTCGATCGGCGGGAGCGCGCGGCGCTGGCGGATCTCCTGCGTCGCCTGCACACCCTGGAGCGCCCCTATGCCGAACAGTCGGTACGCGGCGGGACCCAGACCGACCGCTCCGTCCTGCTGCGGGGAGAGCCGGAGTTGCAGCGCCTGCGCCGTCGGATGCTGGAAGGAGTCGCAGACTACGTGGCCGGTCTGCCGGCGCAGGAGGATGGGCACCCGCTTCTGGGCCTGCGGCGGGATCGCCTGCGGATCGAGGGCAGCTGGTCGGTGCGTCTGGCGGGCCAGGGCTTCAATGTCGCCCATACCCATCCCGCCGGATGGATCAGTGCGGTGTTCTACGTCGCCTTGCCGGAGCCGGAGCAGATGGGACCATCGCCGGCGGGCTGGATCACCTTCGGAGAGCCGCCGCCGGAACTCGGTCTGCCCCTCAAGGCCTATGCCGAGGTGGAGCCGCGTCCCGGGCGGCTGGTGCTGTTCCCGTCCTACATGTGGCACGGGACCCGACCGTTTGCCGATGGCGAGCGACTGGTCGTGGCCTTTGACATGCAACGCGCGGCCCCTGGCGCCGCATGAAAAGCGATCCTGTATCGAAGGTGCGACAAAGCGTCGCAGGCTTTAAGCGCTCAGAAACCAAAGGATTTAACGGGCTGTTGTCCACAAACCGCCACGGTGGGTTCGCGGTGCGGGTCCGTTTTTCCGACACGCGCCGGATCGGGAGTGACTGGACGTGATGCAACATCCTGGCGGCGTGCGTGGCTTTGTCTCGCAATTCATCGACGATGAGCGGGGCGCGACGGCCATCGAATACGGCTTGATCGCCGCCCTGATCGCCGTGGTCGTGATCGGCGCTGTCGGCACGGTCGGGAATAACGTGAAGAACAAGTTCAACAACATCGCCAATTCGGTAAAGTAGCGCCCTGCGTCCCGGATCCGGGTCCGGTTCGGGGAGCTGATATGGGCCATGTCCTGCGTGCCGGCAGCCTGGCAGCGGCCTATGTGCTGGTGGCCCTCCTGCTCACCCTCGGCGCAGGCCTGCCGGCCTTGGCCATGTCCTTCGCCAGTTCCTCGATCCTGCTGGCGACCCAGCCCGACACGCCGGCGGCCACGCCGCGCAGCCTGATCGGCGGACATCTCATTGCCGCCGTGTGCGGATATGGTTTCGCGAGCTTCGTGGGGCCGCAGCCCTGGTCCGCGGCGCTGGCCATCGGCCTGGCGGCGATGCTGATGCTGGGCACGCGCACCCTTCACCCACCCGGTGCCGTCAGCGGCTATCTGATGTTCAATTCCCACCCGCATCCGGAATGGCTGCTGTTCCCCGTGCTGACCACCAGTCTGGTGCTGGCCGGACTGTCGGAGCTGGCCCGGCGCTACGTCCCCGGCGGAGGGCGTCCCAAGGGGCGGCGGTGAGCCAGGCTCGGTAGCTCAGTCGGCGATCTCCGCATAGAGCGCCCGCTCGAACGTCGCGGCCAGGGCCAGGCAGTCGGGATCGGCGAAGGGCAGCATCTGGGTCAGGATCACGGCGCACAGCCGCTCAGCCGGATCGACCCAGTAATAGGTGTTGGCGAGCCCCGCCCACGACAGGCTTCCGGGACGTCGGCCATTCGGTCCCCCTTGCGGATGCAGCATGAAGCCCAGTCCCCATTCCGCAGGACCACCCGCGGCCATGTCGAGGTCGTGGGTCAGGAAGGGCGCAGCCGTCGTCAGCCTGCGGATGGCCACGTTGCCCAGCTGGTTGCGCTGCATCTCCGCGACGGTTTCTGCCTTCAGGATTCGCCCGCCGGGGGCGTTGCCGCGGTCCAGCAGCATCTGCAGGAAGCGCAGGTAGTCCGATGCCGTGCCATGCAGTCCGCCGCCGCCGCCGGCAAAGTCGGCTGTCGGCGGGACCGGCAGTTCGAACGGCACCAGGCTCCCATCGGGGGTGCGCAGGCCGAGTCCGGCGTGTCGTGCCTGCATGTCCGGCGTCGGCGCAAAGGCCGTGGCGGTCATGCCGAGCGGGGAGAGCAGGTGCTCTGTCATCCAGGTTGCCAGACCCTCGCCGGTCACCACCTCGACGGCCAGTCCGACCCAGTCCGTGCTGACCCCATAGGCCCAGTCCGTCCCGGGGTCGAACAGCAGGGGCAGGTTCAGGGCCGCCTTCTGGCCGGTGCCGAGCCCGGGCATGCCCGTGGCCTCGATATAGCGGCCCAGATCAGAGCTCCACATGTCGTAGCCGAAGCCCGAAGTATGGCTCAGCAGGCGACGCAACGTCACCGGTGCCCGGGCGGGGCGCAGCCGCGGCCGTCCTTCAGGATCAAACCCTTCCAGCACCTGGGGCTCCGCCAGGGCAGGCAGCAGCTTGCCGAGGGGCGCGTCCAGCGACAACCGACCCTGGTCGACCAGTTGCAGGGCGGCCACCGACGTGAGGGCCTTGGTCATGGAGGCGAGCCAGAAGACCGCATCGGCCTTCAGCGGCGCGGGATCGCCCAGACCGACGGTGCCATAGGCTCCCTGGAACAGCGGCTGGCCGTCCCGCCAGGCCGCAGCGACAAAGCCGGGCGTGCGTTGCATGGCATGTGCGGCGGTCAGGGTCTCGTGGATCTGGGACATGATGCGCGTCTTTCCCGGGGTGTGTTTTCATGACCCTAGACGGAAAATCGTCTGACAGGCGACGGGGAACCGTGTCACAGCTCGCGGAATCGACGCAGTCAGTGTCAGCGCTTCCGCAAAGCTGGCAGTTTCAAGGACGCGCTGGCGAGCCGCCGGGGCCATGACGACGAGGCACACGACAGACGTGACAGACGCAAGCCGGCCACAAGCCTCGATCCTCCGCATCCTGTCGTCGGCCCGACGAAGCCTCCGCGGCGGACTGGATGTGGCGGAACGGCGGCTCGGACCGACGGGAACCCGCATCGCGCTCCTGCTGTTCTGGGGTGCCCCCCTGTGGACCGGCGTCGTGGGGCGTCTGGTGAAGCACAGCACGGTGTTCCAGGACTATCAGGAGATCGCCTGCGCCGCCGAACGCCGACTGCAGCATCTGCCCCTGTATGGCGACACCAAATGCATCGGCGTCGTCGCCGCGCCCTATGTCTATCCCCCCTGGGTCGCCGACGTCTTCGCTGCACCCATGGCGCTGCTGGGGCGGGGGGGGCTGATGGCCGGTTATCTCGCCCTGTTTGTCACCGCCGTTGCGGCTCTGATCTGGTTCGCCCTGGGATATCCGCTGAAGACCCGGACCTTTTCGTTCCGTGTGGCCTTCCTCGGCTTCATCGCCGGGGGACCCGTCGCGTTCGGCAACATCTCCATCCTGGTTCACGCGGGGATCTATGCGGTTGCCCTGGCCGTCGGCGCGGACAGCCTCCTGTTTGCGGCCGCGATCAGCGTCGCGTCACTGATCAAGCCGCTCTACCTGCTGCTCTTCGCCCTGACCGTGTTCTCGCCCGGCAGCCTCCGGCGCAAGGCGCTGGTCATCGGTGCCGGGGCGGTGCTGCCGCTGGCGTCGATGCTGGTCACCTCGCCGGATGTGCTCGCCTGGCGGGAGACGGTGGTGCAGATGATGTCCGGTCCGGATCGCGGCGGCGGCTTCACCAACATGATGGAGATCCTGGGGGTAAGCAGCCTTTATGGCCAGGGGGGCTTGTACGCACTCTATGGCGGTACGCTCCTGGCCTCCGGCGTCATCCTGTCCGAGTTCGGCAATCTCGACCGCGAGCAGCGGGTATGGCTGGGCGGCGCGATCGGCGTTTTGATGTTCCCGCGGATCATGTGTTACGACGTCCTGGCCCTGGGCCCCGGAGTGATAGCGGCCCTGGCAGCCCGGGCCACAGGCCTGCCCCGGGACGCCGGCCGATTCGGCGGGCTCGCCCTCGCCAGTTGTGGACTCTGCTTCCTGTCGACCCTTCTGGGCGGGATCGCACATGCGTGGCGGGAACTGTCCTATCTGGGCCTGGTTGCGGTGTTTGCGCTCAGCGCATGGGATGTGGTGCGAGGACGCCTTGCGCCGCGGACACTGAAAGTCGGAGGGTCGGCATGATCTTCGAGACCGAGACGGGCATCACCCTGGCCTATGACGATGCCGGCGCGGCGGACCTGCCGACGCGCGTCCTGGTGCACGGCTTTGCCTCCAACCGGCGGGAGGGCTGGCAGCGGACGGGGTGGTACGCGGCCTTCGACACGCGGCGGGAGCGGCGCATCGCCCTCGATCTGCGCGGACATGGGGAGAGCACGCGCTCCCACGACCCCGCCGACTACGATCCGTCGTCCATGGCCACCGACATTGTCGCCCTGCTGGACCATCTGGGGGTCGCGCGGGCCAGCCTCATCGGGTTCTCCATGGGGGCGCGGCTGGCCCTGACCTGCGCCCTCGACCATCCCGGCCGGTTCGAGCATCTGGTCCTGGGCGGCGTGGGAATGCGCCTGTTCGATCCGCCGCGAGACCTGGGAGCCATGGGGCAGGCCATGCGCGAGGCGGATGCCGAGGCGATCGCCCAGACCCTGCTGCGCAGCTTTCGCCAGTTCGCCGATGCCCAGGGCGAGGACCGCCTGGCCCTGGCCGCCTGCAGCGAGGGCCGCTCGCGGTCCTTTGCGCCGGAGGACCTGGCACGACTTCGGGTGCCGACCCTGGTGGTGGCCGGGGCCCGGGACCTGCTGGCCGGCAGCCCGGAGGGACTGGCCGAGGCCATTCCCGGGGCTCACGCGGTGACCCTGCCCGGCTGCGACCACTTCGGAACCATCACCCATGCCCTCTTCAAGGGACGGGTGTTCGACTTCTTCGACGGCTGGCTGGAGGTCGAGGATCCGCCGGGCTTTCGCTGACCGCGCATGTCAGGTGACTTGACGGATCCCGACCATCGACGGCACGGTGGGGGGAGCGCAAACGGCGCAACCTTCGGGAGGAGGGCATCATGGCCCACGACGACGCAGCACCCCGCCACGCCAGCTTCACGTCCATGGTCGAAGGCACGGCGCAGGACTGGAAGGTCATTTCCGAGGAGATGAAGCCCTTCCAGCGGGATCTGCCCAACCGCATCCTCACCCATCTCAAGCTGCTGCAGGGCGACTACGGCGGCTACTCCGTCGACCGTTTCGAGCACAGCCTGCAGACGGCCACCCGGGCCCACCGCGACGGCCGTGACGAGGAGTATGTGGTCTGCGCCCTTCTGCACGACATCGGCGATACGCTGGGCTCGGCCAATCATGCCGACGTGGCCGCCGCCATCCTGAAGCCCTACGTGTCCGAGGCCAATCACTGGATGATCGAGAACCACGGCATCTTCCAGGGCTACTACTTCTTCCACTATCTGGGCCTCGACCGGGACATGCGGGACCGGTTCCGCGGGCACCCGCATTTCGAGCACTGCGCCCAGTTCTGCCACCTCTATGATCAGAGCGCCTTCGATCCGGACTATGAAAGCCTGCCCCTCGAAGTGTTCGAGCCCATGGTCCACCGGGTCTTTGCCCAGGTGAAGACCTCGATCTATCGCAAGCCCCAAACGGCCTGAGCCGGCTGCGGCCAGGACCTATCGGGCCTCGGCATAGAGCTTGACCACGCGGTAGAGATAGGTCCGCCCGTCCATCAGGGACTTTACCGCGATCCGCTCGTTCAGACCGTGCACGCCGGACCGCGAGGGCTCGGAGAACATCCCAGACAGGCCGTAGGTCGGGATGCCCCGGGCGTTGAGATAGCGCCCGTCCGTGGCACCGGTGGACATGGTCGGGATCACTGGAACGCCTGGCCACATGTCATGGGCCACCTGTTCCGCGGGACCGAGCACCCGGGCCGACAGCGGCGGCGGCGGCGGAGTCGGGCTGAGTTCGCCGGAGGGCGTGACCGTCACCTTCGGATCGGCGATCACGGAGGCGAGGGTGCTGCGGACAGTCTCCACGGATACACCGGGGAAGATCCGGCAGTTCACATTGGCGCCCGCCCGCTGGGGCAGGGCGTTGGTGGCGTGGCCGCCGTCCAGCAGTGTTGCGACGCAGGTGGTGCGCAGCATCGAATGCCAGCTCGGGTCTCGGGACACGATCGCCTCGGCCGCCGTGTTTGTTGGATCCTTGGCCAGTGCGATCATGGCCGCCCCGCTGTCTCCCCCGATCAGTACGCCGGTCCGGGAAAAATAGGCCCGGGTGGTGTCGCTCATCTGGGCGGGGAAGTCGAAGGCCGACAGCCGGGTCAGCGCCGCCGCCAGGTGATAGATGGCATTGTCCGGTACCGGGCGAGACGAGTGTCCGCCCGGGTTGGTCGTCTCCAGACGGAAGTCCTGATAGACCTTTTCCCCCGCCTGGATGCCCAGATAGACAGGCTTGTCATGGCCGTCCAGCAGGCCGCCGGCCCCCTCGTTGAGGGCAAATCCGGCATCGATCCAGTCCCGGTGCTGGGTTGCCAGCCAGTCGGCGCCATTGAAGGCCTCGCCAGTTTCCTCGCCGCAGGTCAGGGCCAGCTTGATGTCCCGGCGGGGGTGAAATCCCTCCTTGCGATACCGGATCATGGCGTCCGTGAAGCTGGCGGCCATCGCCTTGTCGTCGGACGTCCCGCGACCGTAGAAGTAGCCGTTCTCCTCCACCAGGGTGAAGGGATCGCGGGTCCAGTCCGCCCGCTTGGCCTCCACCACGTCGATGTGTGCCAGAAGCAGGATGGCCTTGGCCGATGGATCGCGGCCGCGCAGTACCGCCACCAGCCCGCCCTCCCGCGGGTGGTCCGGTGTCGCGAACAGGTGGATGTCCTCGGCCGGATAGCCCGCCGCGGCCAGGCGAGCCGCCATGCGCTCGGCGGCGACGGTGCAACTGCCCGCCGACAGGGTCGTGTTGGTCTCGACCAGTTCCTTGTAGAGAGCCCGGAAGGCCGGTTCCGTGGGATCGCCCGCGGTGCTGGCAATGGTCGTGCTGGCAAAGAGGGCCACACCACTGGCGGCGACGAACGAGGCGAGGGCGTTACGCATACGTGACATGAGGGCATCCGGACTGAACAGCTCAGCAAGCGAGCACAGTTCACGTTCCCGTGCAATCGCAGGCCTCAGAAAGCCTTGGGTGGGGGAGCCCGTCGCTGCGTCGCGGCGTCAGCCGTGCGACCCGGTGGCGGAGTAGTCGCCGGGCTCGATGTCCAGCCGCGGGCCGCCCCGGTCCCGGGACTGGCGCTGGCGAATGGGCAGGATGAAGCTGACCGTGGTTCCGCGCCCCGGCTCGCTGGCGATCTCGAAGCGGCCTTCGTGCAGTTCGATCAGGGACTTGGAGAGGGCAAGGCCCAGACCGGTACCCTGCTGCGTCTTGGCCAGCTGGCTTTCCACCTGCTGGAACGGCTGGGCGAGGCGGGCCAGATCCTCCTTCGAGATGCCGATGCCGGTATCCATGACGCTGACCATCACCCGATAGTCCACCTGCCGGGCGACGATCTTCACGCGCCCCCCCCGGGGGGTGAACTTGATGGCATTGGACAGCAGGTTGAGCACCACCTGCTTGACGGCCCGGTGATCGACCTCCATCGGGGGCAGGGGCGGGATGTCGCTGCTGAGGGTCAGATTGCCTTCGGTGGCCCGGGGACCCATCAGGCGCATCCCATCCTCGATCAGGTTCGCCAGATTGACGTCCTCGAGATTTAGGCTCTGCTTGCCGGCCTCGATCTTGGCCATGTCCAGGATGTCGTTGATGAGGGCGAGCAGATGGTGGCCCGACGCATGGATGTCGTTGGCGTATTCCACGTACCGCTTGTGGCCGAGGGGGCCCAGCATCTCCCGTGCCATCATTTCCGAGAAGCCGTTGATGGCGTTCAGCGGCGTGCGCAGCTCGTGGCTCATATTGGCCAGGAATTCGCTCTTGGCGGCATTGGCCTGCTGGGCGCGGATCTTCTCCTGCTCGTACTTGGCCGCCAGTTCCGCCAGCTGGCCCCCGTTCTGCTCGAGGCGCACGACGGCGCGCTGGAGGGCGATCTCGTTGCGGCGGCTGGCCTCTTCCTGCCGCTTCACGGCCGTGATGTCCGCAGCCGTCATCACCGTGCCGCCGTCGGCGGTGGTCCGTTCGGAGATCTGCAGCCAACGGCCGTCGATCATCTCCGCCTCGCGGATGCCTGCGCGGGCATCCGGTGCCGGGCGCTCGCCACGGATGGCGATCTCGGCCACATGCATGATGGTCTGGCGGCTCGCCCCGGACTTCAGCAGGCGGGGATCGAGGGAGAAGAACTCCCGGTAGTTGCGGTTGCACATGACCAGCCGGTCGTGCCGGTCCCACAGGACGAAGGCTTCCGACACGGCCTCGATGGCGTCGTTGAGGCGGGCTTCTGCCGCCAGGCCGCGGGCCTGGGCCACATGCTCCTCCGTCACGTCCAGGGCCACCCCCATGATCGCCGCGTAGCCCAGCTCGTCCCGCTCGCCGATGCCCTGGCCCCGGGCATCGATCCAGGCGTCGCCGGACGCGCCGGGCACCCGGAAGGTCACGTCGAAGGCCCCGTGCTCTGCGGCGTCGACAAGGGCCTGGCGCACCCGCCCCCGATGCTCCGGCGCAATGCGCGTCAGCACGTCGGCCCCGGTGGCCATCCCGCCGCCGCCCCATCCGAACATCACGCCGGTGACGTCGGAGAGGTCGACCATGTCGTCCCGGATCCGCCACTCCCAAATGCCACAATGCGCGGCTTCCACGGCGGACCGGAACCGTCGTTCCGTCTCGCGGCGCTGGATCTGGGCCGTCTCGGCCTTGTTGGTCTGGCGAAACACGACAATGGCGAGGCACAGGCCGATGGCCAGGGGGGCCAGCAGGGCAATGGTGTCCTCGATCAGCGAGCGCTGCTCGGCGGCCGTGTGTTGCACGACGGGCGCGGCGGTGATCAGCAGCAGCCCGCTGGGGGTCAGGTGCGTGACGCTGAGGGATTGCTGCCCGGTCTGGCCGCGCATGGTCGCGAGCGCGCCGTGACCGTGTTTCTGGTCGTCCAGCAGCTGGCGCAGGGGTACGCCGAACACCTGGTCCACCGTGCCGTTCGCCTCCGGATCGCCCGCAAGGGTCTCGGGATTGAGCACCTTGCCGTCGGACTGCACCACGAGGGAGATGATCGGCTTCTGGCCGCCGAGCGCCACATCCGCCGCCCGTCGGACCCGCAGGCCGGCAAAGACCGTGTAGGCCGACAGCAGCAGCAGCAGCGACAGCACGAGAACCCGCAGGGTGACCGGAAACGGCGCAGGTTCCTGATCGCCGCCGCTGCTGAGTCGCGGCGGCGTCTTGCGTGTCTTCTCGCGGTGCTGGGCGGGTGCCGCCAAACCGCGGGCCTCCTTCAATCAAGGATCAATGCGTGTGCTTAATCTGATTTGGCCTCGCCGTGTCACCTTCCCATTGCCTTGGACGCGACCTCTGCAACGTTTTTGGACAGTCCTGGATGCTGCAGCACCCGGGACAGGGCTCCACGCATCAGCTCCGCACGCCGGGGCTCGAACCGGGCCCAGCTGGACAGGGGTTCAACCATGCGGGCCGCCACGGAGGGATTGCCTGCGTCCACGGACAGGATCTGGTCGGCCAGGAACCGGTAACCCTCGCCATCCGGCGCATGGAAGCGGTAGGGATTGCCGACGGAGAAGCCCATGACCAGGGCCCGCAGCCGGTTCGGATTGCGGCTGTCGAAGTCGGGGTGGGCCGTCAGGCCGAGCACCCGGCCGAAGGCGTCCGGCGCCGGGCTGCGGGCCTGCACCGCAAACCACTTGTCGATCACCAGGGGCTCGGATTTCCACTGGTCGTAGAAGGCCTTGAGGGCGCGATCCAGCGCCTCGCCGCCCACCAGGGTGAGGGCCGAAAGCCCTCCCATCTGATCGGTCATGTTGCGGGCTGCGTCGAAATGTCCCACGGCCCGGCGGAGGGCGTCCCCGTCGGGAACGGCCACCATCAGGTCCAGCGCGGCGTTGCGGAGCGCCCGACGTCCCGCCTGTGTTGCATCCGGGGAAAACGACTCGACCATCTGCAGGCGGGTGTGAAGGGCCCGCAGTCGCTCCCCGAGATGCGCCGAGATCCGCATCCGAAGGGCTTCGCGGGCATCGTGCAGGGCCCAGGGGTCCACCGGACCGTCGCCGGCCATGACCAGATCGGATTCGGTGGGCAGGCCGAGCATCAGAGCCCGGAACGCATCGCCGGCGGCCTCGTCCTCCACGGCCCGGCCCAGCGCTTCGGCAAACCGGGCCTCGCCGGTTTCGTCCGGCCGCCCGGCGGTGCGGGTGAGGATCAGCCCCCGGGCCAGTCCCTGTCCGGCCTCCCAGCGATTGAACAGGTCCGGATCCGATGCCATCAGCACATAGCCGTCGGTCATGGCCGCGTCGGTGGTCAGGTTCACCGGAGCCGAGAAGCCGCGCAGGGCTGACAGCACCGGTGGGGCGGCGACACCTTCGAGGACAAAGCTCTGCTTCGGCTGGTCGAGGACCAGGGTGTGGGTCCTGGCGCGGACGCCGTCCAGGGCGCTGTCCAGTTCGGCACCCTGGCTGTCCAGGAGGCCGATGCGGACCGGAATCGGGGCCGGGGACTTGGTCGGCTGCCCCGGCGTCGCGCGCAGGGACTGAGCGAGCGTCAGGGTGAGGCGACCGCTGGCGGCGTCATAGTCCCTGCGGATATCGAGGTCCGGTGTGCCCGCTTGCTCGTACCACACGAAGAAGCCGGTCAGGTCCCGGCCCGAGGCCTCGGCAAAGCAGGCGATGAAGGCGTCCACCGTGGTGGCATGTCCGTCCCAGCGCTCGAAATAGAGGTCCATCCCCGCCCGGAAGGCCGCGTCACCGATGAGGGTCTTCAGCATGCGGATCACCTCCGCGCCCTTTTCGTAGATGGTCGCGGTGTAGAAGTTGTCGATCTTCACATAGCTGGATGGCCGGACCGGGTGCGCCATGGGGCCGGCATCCTCGGGGAACTGGCGGGCCCGCAGCATCTTCACGTCCTTGATCCGCTGGACGGCCTCGCCACGCATGTCGGCGGAGAAGCTCTGGTCCCGGAAGACCGTCAGGCCTTCCTTCAGGCACAGCTGGAACCAGTCCCGGCAGGTGATCCGGTTCCCGGTCCAGTTGTGGAAGTATTCGTGGGCCACCACGCTCTCGATCCGCTCGAAGTCGGTATCCGTGGCCGTGGCCTCGTCCGCCAGCAGAAGGGAGGAGTTGAAGATGTTCAGCCCCTTGTTCTCCATCGCCCCGAAATTGAAGTCCCGGACGGCCACGATCATGAACAGGTCCAGATCATATTCCCGACCGAAGGCCTCCTCGTCCCAGCGCATGGACCGCTTCAGGGCGTCCATGGCATAGGCGGCACGCTCGGACTGGCCCGGGTCCACATAGATGGCCAGGGCGACGTGCCGGCCGGACTGGGTGGTGAAGCTGTCCTCCAGCACGTCCAGTTCCCCGGCGACCAGCGCAAACAGGTAGCAGGGCTTGGGGAAGGGGTCGCTCCACACCGCGAAGTGCCGCCCACCGGGGAGGAGGCCCTGCTCCAGCCGGTTGCCGTTGGACAGCAGGTGGGCAAAGCGCCGGTCGGCCTCGACCCGGACCCGGAAGGTGCTCAGCACGTCGGGCCGGTCGGGATAATAGGTGATCTTGCGGAATCCCTCGGCCTCGCACTGGGTGCAGAAGCGGCCGCCGGACATGTAGAGCCCCTCGAGGGCGGTATTGCCCTCCGGGTCGATCTCGACCTCCGTCGCCAGCACGAAGTGATCCGGCACGCCTCGCAGGGACAAGTGCTCGTCCGTCCGGGTCATCCGCTCCACCGCCACGGGAACATCGTCGATGCGGACCGACACCAGCTTCAGCCGGACTCCGTCCAGCACCAGGGGCGCATCGGCCGCGCCGGTGCGTGTCACGGTCAGCCGGGTCCGGACCCGCGTGGCCCAGGGCTCGAGGGAGATGTCCATCTCGACGGCGTCGATGCGGAACGGAAAGGCCTGATAGTCGGCCAGCTGGATGGGGGTGATGGTCTCGGTGCGCATGGTCCGACTGTAGCCCTGCGGCCACGGCGACGCCACCCGGATGCAACAGTTGCGCGACGTCAAAGTCAGCAGATCAGAACGGGGGTTCAACCCCCTCCGAGAACGCCGCCCGATCACGGGAGGGCGCTTCCCACCGGATCGGTCGCCGCGCGATGCGGGGCTGCAATCACATCTGAAAGGGACCTCCATGACCCGCAAGCTTGCCCTCGCCCTCGTCGCCGCCACGGCTCTGGCCGCGACCGGAACCGCCGCCCTGGCCGATGACGCCTTCGTGCCGAAGCAGGCGGGTCACATCATGCTGCAGGTCCGGGCGACGGACGTGTCCCCCGATGCCGGAAACGCGATCCTGGCCGCAGGCGCACCCACCGGGCTGAAGGCGGACGTCTCCGACAGCTATGTGCCGACACTGGGGATCGATTACTTCTTCACCGACCACATCGCCGCGGAGCTGGTCCTGGGCACGTCCTACCACAAGGTGAAAGCGGTCGGGACCGGCGTGAACGTGGAGGCCTATGACACCTGGGTGGTGCCGCCGGTGCTGACCCTGCAGTACCACTTCGCCCCCAAGGCCCGGTTCAGCCCCTATTTGGGGGCCGGGATCAACTACATGCTGTTCTACAGCGGCAAGAACAAGAACGGCTTCACGACCAAGCTGGACGACGGCTTCGGCACGGCGCTGCAGGCGGGCTTCGACTACGGTCTCGGCGGGCGCTGGAGCGCCAATGTCGACGTGAAGAAGGTGTTCTTCAACACCACGGCGAAGATCAACGGCGGGGCGCTGACGTCCAGCGTCGACCTGGATCCGTGGGTGGTGTCCGCTGGCGTCGGCTACAAGTTCTGATCCGACGGGACGAACCCCGGGGGGCGCGGCTCAGTCGACCGGTTCGGTCGCCAGGGTCGCGTCCTGCCGTTCCCCGGTCTGGCGGGCCCCGGAGACGTATTTCAGCAACCGGTGCGCTTCCCGGGCCAGTTCCATCACGGCCGGAGGCGCGTCTTCGGGGGCCTCCGAGACCAGCGCCTTCAGCCTCTGGGCCAGCCGCACCATCTGCGGTGCCGCCGAGATCAGGCGGGCCTGCTTTTCGAAGCGCGCAGGGTCGCGGTCATATTCCGAACCGGGCACGCGCCACCCGCCCCAGTCCTGGGCGTCGGTCACCACCACCGGATAGGTCCCCGGGAACGGGTGATGGGCGCAATCCTCGGGTTGCTGCCACTTGTTGCGGGTCCGCAGGATGCGCCAGGCCGGGTCCTTGGGGTCGAGCCCCGGAGTCTCCGCCGGTGCCTCGGCCTGCAGCTCATGGCCGAGGAATTCCCGGCCGAAGCCCACGTCGTATGTGATCCGGACGGGCTCGTCGAAGCCCTTGGCCCAGATCGGCGTGATCTTGTCGATGGTGGCCCAGGCCCCGACGCACTCGACCCAAACCCGCTGGTGTCTGTGAAACTGCGCCTTCGCCATAGAACCGATCACTCCAAAGCAACTGGAGGTGACGTTTTACGGGGAAATCATTGACGCAGGGTCAATCTTTTCCCTTTCAGAAGAGAAGCCTATGCTTGCACCCACAAGGACGCGAGGCCGTCAGGGCCGCTCGCGCGACGGGAGCGAAGCCGGTGAATTTCGATTATTCCGACGACCAGAAATTTCTGAAATCCGAGGCGCGAAAGTTCCTCGACGCCCGCGCCACGGCCAAGGTGAACCGGGCGGTGCTGGACGATCCGTCCAAGTCCTATGATCCGGAGCTGTGGACGGCCGTGGCCGAGATGGGCTGGCTGGGGGCCGCCATCCCCGAGGAATTCGGCGGGCTGGGTCTGGGCCACATCGATCTCTGCGCCATCGCCGAGGAACTCGGCCGCGTGGTCGCACCGATCCCGTTTGCCTCCACCGTCTATTTCTTCGCCGAGGCGGTGCTGCTGGCCGGTACCGAGGCCCAGAAGGCCGACCTCCTGCCCAGGATCGCGTCGGGGGAGCTGATCGGCTGCTTCGCCACCTCCGAGGGGCCGGGGGCAGCCACGGCGGCGAGCCTGTCCACCACCGTGATCGACGGGTCGATCAACGGGGTGAAGATCCCGGTCACCGATGGCGACATCGCCCACAAGGCCATCGTGCTGGCCAGCGAAGGCGGCAAGCCGGGCCTGTTCATCGTCGACCTCGCCGAGGTGGGCAAGGAAACCCTCAAGACCCTCGACCCCAGCCGCAGTGCCGCGAAGCTGACCTTCTCGGGTCAGGCTGCGGAGCGTCTGGGCGCGGTGGGCGACGGGATCGCCCTGATGGAGGCCGTCTTTGATCGCGCCGCCGTGCTCGTCGCCTTCGAGCAGGTGGGCGGTGCCGACAAGTGCCTGGAAATGGCGAAGGAATATGCCCTTGGCCGTTACGCCTTCGGCCGGACCATCGCTGGCTACCAGGCGATCAAGCACAAGCTGGCCGACATCTATGTGAAGAACGAACTGGCCCGCTCCAACGCCTATTACGGGGCCTGGGCCCTGAACACCTCGGCGCCTGAGCTCCCCATCGCCGCCTCCGCCGCCCGGATTGCCGGGTGCGAGGCCTTCTGGTTCGCCGCCAAGGAAAATGTCCAGACCCACGGCGGCATGGGTTTCACCTGGGCCGTGGACGCCCATCTCTACTATCGCCGGGCCAAGCAGCTCGGTCTCGTCGCCGGCGCCGCCCGTTCGTGGAAAGAGCGCCTTGTCAGTCAGCTTGAGCGTCGCAACGCGGCCTGAGGAGAAGAGATCATGGATTTCAACGATACCGCAGAAGAAGCCGCGTTCCGGGCCGAAGCCAAGGCCTGGCTTCAGGCCAACGCCCCGAAGCTCAACCTCTCCGGTCTGCCGGAAAAGGAGGTGCTGAAGCACGCCAAGGCCTGGCAGGCGAAGAAGGCCGAGGCCCGCTACGCCTGCATCACCTGGCCGGAAAAACTGGGCGGCCGCGGCGGCACCCCGATCCAGCAGGTCATCTTCGGCCAGGAAGAGGCCAAGGTCGGCGCCCCCCGAGGGTTCTTCGACATCGGGCTCGGCATGTGCATCCCCACGGTCATGGCCTTCGCCAATGACGAGACCAAGGGCCGGTTTGTCGGCCCCGCCGTCCGCGGCGACGAGATCTGGTGCCAGCTGTTCTCTGAACCCTCCGCCGGGTCCGACGTGGCTGGCCTGCGCACCAAGGCCGTGCGGGACGGGGACGACTGGGTGATCAACGGCCAGAAGGTCTGGACCTCCGGGGCGCACTACTGCGACTTCGGCATCGTGCTGGTCCGCACCGATCCGGACGTGCCCAAGCACAAGGGCCTGACCATGTTCTGGATCGACATGAAGGATCCGGGCGTGACGGTGAAGCCGATCCACCAGATGTCCGGTGGCTCGAACTTCAACGAGGTCTATTTCGAGAATGTCCGGGTGAAGGACAGCCAGCGTCTGGGCCCGGTGGGCGACGGCTGGAAGGTGGCTCTGGTCACGCTGATGAACGAGCGTCTGGCCGTGGGCGGTGCCACCGGTCCGAATTATCCGGAACTGCTGTCCCTGGCCCGCTCCACCCCGTCGGGTGACGGCTCGGCCCTGGAAGACCAGGCGTTCCGCGAGAAGCTGGCAGACTGGTATGTCCAGGCCGAGGGGCTGAAGCTGACCCGCTTCCGCTCCATCACCGCCCTGTCCCGGGGGCAGACCCCGGGCCCCGAGGCATCCATCGGCAAGATCGTGTCCGCCAACCAGCTTCAGGCCATGTCCTCCGAGGCGATGGAGGTGCTCGACCAGTACGGCATCCTGTCCGATCCGGACCTCGCGCCCCTCGAGGCCGGGTTCCAGCAGTCGGTCATGTGGTCGGCGGGTCTGCGCATCGCCGGTGGCACGGACGAGATCCTGAAGAACATCATCGCCGAGCGGGTCCTGGGCCTGCCGGGTGAAATCCGCGTCGACAAGGACGTGGCCTTCAAGGACATGCCGACGGGACTGTGATCCAGTGCCCCCGCCCCCGTCCGTGGACGGGGGCGGGGCTCACGCCGGCGCGACCACCAGTGTCACCCGCTGCCCGAGCCGGGTGGCGATGTCTACCAATGCATCCAGCGAGAACCGCGACACGCGGCCCCGCATCAAGTCGCTCATCCGTGGCTGATTGAGGCCGCAGCGGCGTCCAGCCTCGGTCTGCGTCAAGCCGCTTGCGGCGACGAGCTCGGAAATCTCGCGCATCAGTTGAGCCCGCGCCCGCAGGCTGGCGGCCGCTTCCGGCGTGTCTGCCAGTGCGTCCCATACATGGGCAAATTCATCAGTGACCGTCATGCCCGGCTCCCTTGATCGACGGGTACCGACGTCTGGCATCGATTTGAAGTCATCCGGTTGTTTTCTCAGCTGGATTTTCTCCAACGGGTAACCCGCATCGTGCCGCGCGTTCGTGGAAACTCACGCAGGCGTTTCAGGGCATCGCCACAGAACCGGACCCTCTTCATCTTCCATAATTATATCAAATTCGATATGAATTGTGATGTGTACTCGTCGATACGGCTCAACCCCGCCGGAGCATCGCCCGGGGGGTCGCTCCTGCGGATTGCCGCCTGTTTCCCGGATCCAAAGTCGTTATATCGTCTGCGGCTATTCTGGATTGCGGGATCATCGCGTTGGTTCAGTTCATCATCGTCTTGAGTGCCATCTGCCTGCTGATCGGCATGTCCGTCCGCGCAAACACCCGCTTCCGGAATGAGGAGCGGCTGCCCATGCAATGGTCGCTGGACGGGTCGGTCAACTGGACGGCGCCCCGCGCGGTTGCTCTGGCCCTGACACCCGTCCTGGCGGCCGGTAGCCTCGCCGCCACCGTTGCCATGACCTACTTTCTGAAGCCCCGGCCCGGACAGGAAGGCATGGAGCTTCCGGTTGTATTGTTCATGGCTACGGTCTTCGTGGCCGCACATGGGTTTCATTTATGGATGATCGGTAAAACACTGAAAACGTGAAGTCGCTGACGTCAGCCCGGGCACTCCGGCTACCCCGCCGCAAGCCTTCGGGCCTTCGCCATCCTTTCCACTCCCGCGTCCAGGGTGGCGTCCTTCTTGGCGTAGCAGAGGCGAAGGACGGTCTTCACCGGATCCCGGTCATAGAAGGCCGAGACCGGAATGGTCGCAACCCCGGCCTCCTTCACCGCCAGCACGGCAAAGTCGTCATCCGCCATGGCGATCCCCGAGGCGGGCAGGTCGACGGTGAGGAAGTAGGTCCCCTGGGACGGGGCCACCACGAAGCCCGCCTGTCGCAGGCCGTCGGTCAGCCGGTCGCGGGAGCGACGGAAGGTGGTCTGCATCTCGCTGAAATAGGCGTCGTCCTTGGAGAGACCCAGGGCCACCGCCGCCTGCAGGGGCGGGGCGATGGTGAAGGTCAGGAACTGGTGGGCCTTGGCGATGGCCCGGGTGAGCCGGGGCGACGCAATCGTCCAGCCGATCTTCCAGCCGGTGAGGGAGAAGATCTTCCCCGCCGACCCGATCTTCACGCACCGGTCTGCCATGCCCGGCAGGGCGTAGAGGGGAATGAAGGGGGGCGCGCCGAACACGATCTCCTCCCACACCTCGTCGCAGATGGCGATCAGGTCGTGGCGAATGCAGGCGTCGGCCAGCAGCTGAAGCTGGGCCCGCTCATAGACCACCGCGGACGGGTTCAGAGGGTTGTTGAACAGGATCAGACGGGTGCGGTCGGTGATGGCCGCGTCCAGTGCCGCGGCGGTGATCTGCCAGTCCGGGGGGGACAGGGTGACAAACCTGGCCACGCCGCCTGCCCGGCGGACCATGGGGGCATAGCTGTCATAGAGGGGCTGGAACATCACCACCTCGTCGCCCGGCTCGATCAGGCCGAGGATGGCGGCGGCCAGGGCCTCGGTGGCGCCGCAGGTGATCACGACCTGCGACGGGTCGATGTCCAGCCCCTGACGGCGACCGTAGTGGGCGGCCACGGCGTCGCGCAGCACCGGCAGGCCCATCATGGAGGGGTACTGGTTGTCCCCGTGCACGGCGGCGTCGGCCGCGGCCTGACGGATGTCCAGCGGACCGGGATCGTCGGGGAAGCCCTGGCCGAGATTGACGGCGTTGTGCTCCTTGGCGAGCACGCTCATCACCTCGAAGATGGTGGTGGGCAGCTCGCCGAGCAGACGGTTGGTCACGGCCGCTCGCGGACGAAGGGGAGGGGGTCGGCCACAGGCCCGGCGGCGATCTCGGCACCGATCTCGGTCCCGGGAGACTGCACGCCGCAAAGCTCGCCATAGAGGGCCGAGAGGCCCGAGAACGTGGCATGCCAGCCGTATTGCTGCTCCGCCCGGGCCCGCGCCACGGCACCGAGGGCAGACGTGTCTCGCTCGAACAGCGCGGTGATGGCTTCGGCCATGGCCTCCGCCGTGGCCCGGTGCGCCAGCTGGCCGACAGCCTCGTCCACCAGCTCGGCAATGCCGCCCGAGGCGACGCCGACCATGGGCAGACCGCAGGCCATCGCCTCCAGCGCGATCAGGCCGAAGGGCTCCCGGTCATTGGCATGGACGAAGGCGTCGCAGCTGGACAGGAGGCGGGCCATTTCCCGCGGCTCGCGGACATAGTCGAGGAAGGTGGCATTGTCCTGTGGACGGCAGCCCTGGCCCGCATGGATCAGCAGCAGGTGGTACTCGTCCCCCAGGAGGTCCATGGCCTCCAGCAGAACGTCCACGTTCTTCTCCCGCGCCGGGCGGCCGGCAAACACCAGCAGCCGGGTGTCGGGGCCCAGGCCGAGCTCCTTGCGCAGACGGTCGGGATCCCGGCGGGAGGGGCAGAACAATTGCGTGTCGACACCGAGGGGCTGGACATGGACGTTGGAGACCCCGGCGGCGTCCAGACGCTCCGCAATGTGTCGCGAGGGGGCCACGACCCGGTCGAAGCGGCGGAACAGGCGGGCCCAGCGTCGACGGACCGGCGGTTCGGCCCAGCTGCCCAGATGCAGGGCGGCCAGGGCGGCGGGGTCGGAGTGGCAGAAGCCCACCACGGGAACCCCGAGGCGGTCGCCGGCGTCCAGCGCCGCGTGGCCCGGGCCGTAGGGGTCACCGGCCTCGATCAGGTCCGGCTGCAGGCTGACCAGCAGCTCGGCCCAGCGCTTGGAAGAGGTCGGCCAGCGGTATCCATCGCCGAAGGGCAGGCGCACGGCGGCCACGGTCTGGGTGCCCTTGCCGTTGTTTCCCGTGCTGTCTCCGGGGACCACGAGCGTGTGGCGGATATGGGGACGGTTCTCGGCCATCCAGGTGCGCTTGGCCAGGAGGTAGCGCTTCACCCCACCGGACCGGGGCGCGAACAGCATGGTCGTGTCCACAAGGTGAGACGTGCGACCGCCGGGCCGGGTTGCGGCGTCGTTCCAGCCGGTCTGGACGTCACCCTCCGGCGAGCCCGGTCCGGACGATACGCCCGCATCAAAACGCCACTGCAGAACCAAGACGGTCCCCCATCCTCTGTCGTCCCGCCCACAGCAGGCGGCGGTCGTTAGCGCCCTTCGGAGCGGGCGGACTGACCCGCTTCCGTCGGATATTGCACGTTCGTGATCGATCCCGACAGATGCTGCAAGATCGCCGCCACCCCGAAACGCGGGAGCAGGTCTTGACCCGCGACACTGAAACGCCGACCACGGCTAATCCCCGCTTCAAGCGACGGTCGGAGTCAAGAGCGTGCGCGCAATTCTCATCGGCGGCGGCATCGGCGGTCTGGCTGCAGCGCTGGCCCTGTCGCGCCGCGGCGTGGCCGTCACGGTGCTGGAGAAATCGCCCGTTCTGGGCGAGGCAGGGGCCGGTCTGCAGCTCGGGCCCAATGCCACGCGGGTCCTGTTCGACCTCGGTCTTGGTGAAAGCCTTGTCGCCAAAGCCTTTGCGCCGGAGTCCGCGGAGATTCGCGCGGCCTCGGACCAGAGCCTCCTGTTGCGCAACACGCTGGGGGCGTCGGCCGTCGCGCGATGGGGAGCACCCTATCTGCAGCTCCATCGGGCGGATCTGCAGGCCCTGCTGCATGACGCAGTCCTGGCGGCGGGATGCGAGATGAGGCTGGGTGCCGCGGTTGTCCGCATCGATCAGGATGAGGCCCGCGTTCGCGTGATTCTGTCCGAGGGCGGATCTCTTGAGGGCGATTTCGCCGTGGGTTGCGACGGCGTCCGGTCCGGCGTCCGCCAGTCGCTGTTCGGTACCGGCGCCCCGCGCTTCACCGGACAGGTCGCCTGGCGCGGCATGGTCCCTGCGGACCATCTGCCGCGTGGCACGGTTCCGCCAGTGGCCGCCGTCTGGGCCGGGCCGGGCCGGCACTTCGTCCACTACTACGTCCGGGGGGGACAGGCGGTGAACTTCGTCGGTGTCGTCGAGCGCGACTGGCGGGAGGAGAGCTGGACCGAACCGGGCGATCCGGCGGAGTTGCAGGCGGACTTCGCCGGCTGGCCTCCGGTGGTGACGGCGATCTGTGCCGCGGTGACGTCCCCCTTCCGCTGGGCGCTGTTCGACCGGCCCCCGCTTCCCACCTGGACGCAGGGCCGTGTGACGCTGCTGGGCGATGCCGCCCACCCGATGTTGCCGTTCCTGGCCCAGGGTGCGGCCATGGCCATCGAGGACGCAGCCGTCCTCGCCCATCAGGTCGGCGGAGCGGCGGACATTCCCGGGGCTCTGCTGGCCTACCAGGGGGATCGGCTGGCACGCACCCGTCGCGTGCAGGAGGCATCGCGCTTCAACGCCCGTCTGTTTCATCTGCCGATGGCCGTCGGCCGGGCCGCCTTCGCGGCCGCCGGGCTTGCGGACAGCCTGCATCCCGGCGGGACCGCCGCCCGGTTCGACTGGCTCTACGGGTACAAGGCCCCCTAGCCCGACGCGTCCGCTGATGCCGTCTCGGACAGGGGGGCGGGACCGGCCAGGCTCCGCTCGATGGCGTAGGCCTCCGCCTCCCCGGCGCACAGGGCGGGAGCGTAGCCGAAGCCCTGTCCGAACTGGCACCCGAGATCCATCAGGGCACTGGCCATGGTCGGCGTCTCGATCCCTTCGGCGATCACATTCAGACCGAAGTCTTGCGCCAGGGCCACCACGGTCCGCACGATCTTGGCGGAGCCCTCGTTGCTGCCCATGGTCCGAACGAAGTATCGGTCGATCTTCAGGGTCGAGATCGGCAGCCGAGCCAGCCAGGACAGGGACGAATAGCCCATTCCGAAGTCGTCGAGGCTCACCGTGGCACCCGCCGTGCGCAGGTCACCCAGCAACTGGGCGGCCCGGTCCGGGTCGCGCATGACCTCGCCTTCGGTGATCTCGATCTTGAGGACGCCGGGTGCCAGTCCGTGGCGGCGGATCAGGCCGGCCACGTCCTGAACCACCGAACTCCGCTCGAGGTCCGCCGTGGTCAGGTTGACACTCACGAACAGGTCCCCCGGCATCCGCGGGTTGGCCCGCCACAGGGCGATCTGCCGGGACGCGGCACCGACCATGAACAGGCCGAACTCGGCCATCAGGCCGGTCTCGCTCACCAGCGGCATGAAATCGTCCGGCGGGAGCAGGCCGCGGCGGGGATGGCGCCAGCGGGCCAGGGCCTCGAAACCGGACAGGCGTCCATCACAGAGGCGGATGACCGGTTGGTAGAACGGCTCGATCTCTCCCCGGACGAGGGCCCCTCGCAGATCATCCTCGAGGGTCAGGCGCGTCAGGCTGTCCTGGCCCTGTGGGACGTCATTCCCCGACACGCGGGCCCGTGCGGCGATCTTGGCCAGTCCCAGAGCAGCCTCGGCACGACGCAGGATGTCCTGCGGTCCCGGACCGTCGAGGGGGTCAGGAACGGCGGCCCCGGTCTCGAGGCTGGGGTGCAGGGTCAGCTCGTCCAGCTGCATCGGGCGCTCCATGGCCTTGCGCATGCGCTCCGCCGCGTCCGGGTCATCCCCCGGCACCACCACGGCAAAGGTGTTGTCGCCGACCCGCGCAGGAAGCGCGCCCTCGCCGAAGGTGTCCGTCAGCCGCTGGGCGAGGGAGGCCAGGACCTTGTCGGTCAGGGCATATCCCAGGGCCTCGTTCATCCGCCGGACCCGCGCCACGTCGCCGACCACCACCCGGAGCCGGGGTGTCACGTCCAGCCGGCTGGCGAGGGCCTGCAGGAATCCCGTGCGGGTCAGGAGCCGTGTCAGGGGATCCCGTTCCCGACGGTCCGGGGTGCCGGCCGCCACGGGGCGTCCGGTCGTGATCCATTCGACGGGCATCACCACGCCGGCGCAGGTGTGGCCGTCGTCCAGCCAGGCCCCGCGCCAGGCACTGGAGCGGCCGCTCAGAGTGGTCAGGTCGAGGCGCACGGGCGTTTCCGGTAAGCACGCCGTTCGCAGGGACAGGAGTTCTGCCGCACTCTGCGACGTCATGAAGCGGGCCAGGGCCCCGGCGCCCGCGCGGGCCCCGAGGCCTTCAAGGCCCAGCATTGCGACGGGCCCGGTCAGGCGCAGGCGGTCCTCTTGCGCGTCATACTGGAACAGGACCACGCCGGCCCGGGCCGTGGCGGAGGCCAGGCCGGGGGTCGCGGCTCCGCGGGCGGGGGTTCCCGTCCGGGACGGGATCGGCCTGGGCATGATCGGTCTATCCGTCGAAGGGTCGCAGATCCTCGTCGGGATAGTCGCCGCGGACCAGCCCGAACAACAAGTGATCGCGCCAGACCCCGTTAATTTTCAGATAAGCCCGGGCCAGTCCTTCTTCCTGAAATCCTGCCCGACGCAACAATCGGCTGGAGGCGTCGTTTTCCGGGCAGCAGGCGGCTTCGATCCGGTGGAGGCCGAGGGTGTAGAGGGCGAACCGCAGGACCGTGCGGGTGGCGTCAAGGGTATGGCCGTGGCGGGCGTGATCCTGGCCGACCCAGTAGCCGACAGCAGCGGACTGGCTGACGCCGCGGCGCACGTCGCGCAGGTTGATCCCCCCGACGAGTGCATCATCCTGTCGCCGGAAGACGAAGAAGGCATATCCGAGGCCGAGGTCGAAATCCCGGTTGTAGATGCCCAGCCGGCGGCGGAACGCGCTGCGGGTCAGGTCATCGGCGGGCCAGGTCGGCTCCCAGGGCTGAAGGAATTCCCGGCTGTTGCGGCGAAGCTCCGCCCAGTCCGGATAGTCGGCCATCCTGGGCGCACGCAGCACCACCCCCTCTCCGGAGAGGGGGAGGGAAGGTTCCTGTACGAGCCAATCGAGTACGGCCATGCTCCGATCATAGTCTGAAGAGCATGCCTTCGTCACCCGTCGGGTTGGGCGGGGTCCGCTCCGGCGGGATCAGCGGGGCGGACGTGTGGTTTCCAGCCCCTGCCGGGCCAGGGCGTCGGCCCGTTCGTTCAGCGGATGGCCGGCATGTCCCTTGACCCAGTGCCAGCTGACCTCGTGCCGGGCCCGGGCCAGATCCAGCCTCTGCCACAGGTCGGCGTTCTTCACCGGTTCCTTGGCGGCGGTCTTCCAGCCGCGCTTCTTCCAGCCGGCGAGCCATTCGGTGATGCCCTGCCGAAGATACTGGCTATCGGTATGCAGTTCCACGCGGCAGGGCTTGTTCAGCGTCTCGAGGGCCTGGATGGCGGCCATCATCTCCATACGGTTGTTGGTGGTCGCCGGATCGCCGCCGCAGATTTCCCGCTCATGCGCGCCGGACATCAGGATCGCGCCCCAGCCCCCCGGGCCGGGATTCCCGCTGCAGGCCCCGTCGGTATAGATGATGACCTTCGGCGTCATCGCCGCACACCATAGGCCTGCGGTTCGTTGGCATGGGCCCGGTGGAAATCGAGCTTGGCGGCATATTCCAGGGGGTCCTTCGGGCGGACCAGGGCCCCTGCGGGGGTCGAACCCCAGTCGATCAGCCGTGTGAGGAAGAAGCGCAGGGCCGCGCCCCGTGCCAGGACCGGCAGGGCTGCGACCTCCGCATCGCTCAGCTGGCGATGGGTTTCATAGCCGTCGATCATCGCCTGGGCATGGGGCAGGCTGAGGGACCCGTCCGCCGTGTGGCACCAGGAATTCAGGCAGACGGCGAGGTCATAGACGATGATGTCGTTGCAGGCGAAGTAGAAGTCGATCACCGCGGAAAACGTGTCCTCGATGAAGAAGGCGTTGTCCGGGAACAGGTCGGCGTGGATCACCCCCTCGGGCAGGCCCGATGGCCACAGGTCCGCCACCGCCGACAGGTCCTTGGCGATCTTCGCCGCAAGGCCCGGCTGCAGGGCCTCGGCATCGGCCGTGTGCGGGGCGAACAATCCCGCCCAGCTGGCCTGTCCCAGGCTGTTGGGCCGGGATCCGGCAAAGTCGCGGGACGCCGCGTGCATCCGGGCCAGGCCGCCCCCGAGTTCACGGCAATGGGTCGGCGAGGGGGCGCTGACCGACACGCCGGGCAGGAAGCTGACCATGGCGGCGGGCTTGCCCTGCAGCGTCTTCAGCATCTGGCCCGTCCGGTCCCTCTGGGGCAGGGGGCTGGGAAATCCCTTTGCGGCCAAATGTCGCATCAATTCGAGGAAATAAGGCAGGTCCGCTGCTGCGACCCGGCGCTCGTAGAGGGTCAGGATGAACCGCGCCCGGTCCGTATCGACCAGGAAGTTCGAGTTCTCGACTCCTTCGGCAATGCCCTTGCACGCCCGTAGCCGACCGAGATCGTAGTCGGCAAGGAAGGTCGCGAGGTCCGAGTCGGTGATGTGGGTGTAGACGGCCATGTCGCTTGATCGTCGGGCGGACCCCGGCGGTCAAGGGGCGACGCACATCCGCCGGGATGTCAGTCCGCTTCGGTCAGCAGACGGGGGAGCTTGAAGGTCACGGTCTCCCGGATCGCGCCCTGTTCCTCCACCGTCAGGTCGAAGGCGGCCGCGAAATGGTCGAGGACCCCGTCCACCAGCACCTCCGGCGCAGAGGCCCCGGCGGTCAGTCCCACGAGACCGACGTTCTCGAGCCAGGCCGGGTCGATGTCGTCGGCGCTGTCCACCAGATGGGCTTGGCGGGCCCCACTGCGCACCGCGACCTCCACCAGGCGCTGGGAATTGGACGAACGCTTCGAACCGACCACGAGGACCAGATCGCAGCCCGGCGCGATGCGCTTCACCGCTTCCTGACGGTTGGTGGTGGCGTAGCAGATGTCCTCGCGATGGGGGGACACCACCTGAGGAAACCGGGCCTTCAGTGCCGTGACGATCTCGGCGGTGTCGTCCACCGACAGGGTAGTTTGGGTGACAAAGGCAAGGTTGGCGGTATCCCGCGGCTGCAGGGTGGCCACATCGTCCACGGTCTCGACAAGGGTGATCGCCCCGTCCGGCAGCTGGCCGAGGGTGCCGATCACCTCCGGGTGTCCGGCGTGTCCGATCAGCACGATCTCCCGGCCCGCCTCGAAGTGACGCTCCGCATCCAGATGGACCTTCGACACCAGCGGGCAGGTGGCATCGAGGAACAACAGGTCCCGGGACCGGGCCGCGGCCGGAACGGCCTTGGGCACCCCGTGTGCAGAGAACACCACCGGTCGATCGTCCGGACACTGGTCGAGCTCCGTGACGAACACCGCTCCCATGGCGCGCAGCCGCTCCACCACGTAGCGGTTGTGCACGATCTCGTGGCGCACATAGACGGGGGCGCCGAACTTCTCGAGGGCCCGCTCCACGATCTGGATCGCCCGATCGACCCCGGCGCAGAACCCGCGGGGGCTGGCCAGCCGGACGGTCAGGGGGGCGCGGGGCGCAGGCGGGATCGGAGAGTGGGTCGCGGTCATGCGGCGAACTTAAGGCGACCTTGGGCCGGGCGCCAGCGGCGTTGCGCGCTTGTCGCTCAGGTTTGATTGCGACGCGGGCGCGAAGTCGATAAAGGACATTCCAGTGACCCACGCGCCCTTCTTCTGCAGTCCTGCGCGGCCGACCCGGATCTTGCCCATGCGTCGTCTCCTTTTCGCCCTTTTCGCCCTTCTCGGCATCGGCCTCATGGTCGCTGTCCCGACCTCCAAGAGCTACGCCCAGGCGCGCAGCCAGCAGGAGGACGACGAGCGCCGCAAGGCGGAGGATGAGGCCGACAAGAAGAAGAAGCAGAAGGAAAAGGAATGGTCCCTCGGCCAGGCCCCTCTGCCGAAGATCAACGCGGCAGGACCCTGTCCGTTCGTGCGGGTCCTGTACGACGCCGGACGGTATGTGGAACTGAAGGCCAACAAGGAATCGGTGGAAGCCGTGGGCTACACCGGCGAGATCGAGGGCATCCGGACCTCCTGCAGCTACAAGGGCAGCGAGCCGATCAAGATGAAGATCGCCGTGGGCTTTGCGCTCGGCCGTGGGGCTCAGGCCGCCGGCCGGAGCAAGGACTACCGCTACTGGGTCGCCGTCACGCTCCGCAACCGCACGGTGCTGGCCAAGGAGTATTTTACCCTCCACGCAGATTTCAAGCCGGACGAGGACCGCATGCTGGTGGTCGACAACGTGGACGGCGTGGTGATTCCCCGCGCGACGGCCACCGTGAACGGCTCGAATTTCGAAGTGCTGGTCGGGTTTGACGTGACGCCGGAAATGGCGGCCTTCAACCGGGATGGCAAGCGCTTCCGCATGAACGCGTTCAGCTCGACCGCGAAGGCTGCCGCCGCCGCGCCGCCGACGGCTCCGCCGGCAGGGGCCCCCGCCGCGGCTCCGGCTGCGGACACGGCACCCAAGTAAGCCCACACACGCTCTGACACTCAGGCAAGCACGTCCATGACCGATCTGAAGCGGCGGCTGACCGAAGCCGTCTCTGCTGCCTTTACCGCGTCCGGGCTCGATGGCACGCTCGGTCGTGTCACCGTGTCCGACCGTCCGGACCTGGCAGATTTCCAGTGCAATGGCGCACTGGCCGCAGCCAAGGCCGCCAAGGCGAACCCGCGGGCCCTGGCGGAGCAGGTGGTGGCGCGACTGCGAGACGATCCCCGCCTGGCCTCGGTGGAGATTGCCGGGCCTGGCTTCATCAACATGGTCGTGACGGATGCCGAACTGACCCTTCGGGCGCAGGAGATTGCCGCGGATCCCCGATTGGGCGCCTCGGTGACGGAAACGCCCCGGCGGGTGGTGGTGGACTACGGCGGGCCGAATGTGGCCAAGCCCATGCATGTGGGCCACCTGCGGGCCTCGATCATCGGCGAGAGCATCAAGCGCCTGTTCCGCTTCCGGGGCGACCAGGTGTGGGGCGATGCCCACTTCGGCGACTGGGGCTTTCAGATGGGCCTGCTCATCGTCGCCGTGGGAGACGAGCAGCCGGACCTGCCGTTCCTGGCGGAGGGGGACGGGCCGTTTCCGACGGAGAGCCCCGTCAGTCTCGCCGATCTCGAGCGGCTCTACCCCATCGCCGCCGGCCGGGCCAAGACCGATACGGACTATCGGGACCGGGCCCGCCGGGCCACGGCGCTGCTGCAGGGCGGCCGGCCGGGCTATCGCGCGCTCTGGCGCGGCTTCGTCGAGGTCAGCCGCACGGCGCTGGAGCGGGAGTTCAACGCCCTCGACATCCAGTTCGACCTCTGGAACGGGGAAAGCGACGCCGATCCCCTGATCCCGGACATGGTGGCCGAGCTGGAGGCCAGGGGGCTGCTGGAACTGGACCAGGGTGCCCGCATCGTCCGTGTGGCGCAGCCGGGGGACAAGCGGGAGCTGCCGCCCCTGCTCGTGGTCTCGTCGGAGGGGTCGGCCATGTACGGCACTACCGATCTGGCCACGATCCTTGATCGTCGCCGGCGTCTCGACCCCGACCTGATGCTCTATGTCGTGGATCAACGGCAGGCAGATCACTTCGCCCAGGTGTTCCGCGCCGCAAGCCTGGCCGGCTATGCCGCCGAGGAGGCGCTCGAGCATATCGGCTTCGGTACCATGAACGGCCCGGACGGCAAGCCCTTCAAGACCCGCGAAGGCGGGGTGCTGAAGCTGCACGACCTCATCGAGATGGCGCGGGAAAAGGCGCGGGCGCGCCTTCGGGAGGCCGGTCTCGGGGCCGAGCTCTCGTCCGAGGCCTTCGAGGACACCGCCCACAAGGTGGCCGTCGCGGCCCTGAAGTTCGCAGACCTGGGCAATTTCCGAGGCACGTCCTACGTCTTCGACATCGACCGCTTCATGAGCTTCGAGGGAAAGACCGGGCCGTATCTGCTGTACCAGTCGGTGCGGATCAAGTCGGTGTTGCGCAAGGCGGCGGAGCAGGGGGTGGCTCCGGGGCCCCTCCTGGTCGGCGAGCCGGCGGAGCGGGAATTGACCCTCGCCCTCGATGCCTACGACACGGCCCTGTCCGAGGCCTATGCCAAGCGCGCGCCGAACCTGATCGCTGAACACGCCTATCGGCTCGCGCAGACCTTTTCGAAGTTCTACGCCGCCTGTCCCATTCTGGTGGCGGAGGACGCGAATATCCGGGCGTCGCGGCTGGGATTTGCAAAAGTCACGCTGGATCAGCTTGACTCTGCGCTCCGCTTGCTGGGAATCGAGTCTCCGGATCGGATGTAAGGAATTGTTTACCTTCTCCGGCCCGGCTGTCGGGGCGGTGTGAGTAGCAGTCATGTCTGGACCAGAGGCGCGGGGAACCGGTCCGGCGCAGGAATCGCCGGCGTTGTCGCAAGCCACGTCACGCAAGACCGGCCGCGACATTGCCGAGATCGAACGGGGCGGCTGGCGTCCGCCGGTCTTCCGCACCCGGGCCGCCGTCTATGTGGACGGTTTCAATCTCTATCACGCCCTGGATGACCTGAAGCGCCCCTATCTGAAATGGCTCGACATTCCCGGCCTGATCCGCGGCGTGATTCCTCGGAGCCAGGTGCTGAAGCGCTCCGTCTGGTGCACGGCGTTCAAGCCCACCAGCCGTGACCGCCAGATCCGGCATGCGGCCTATATCAGTGCCCTGGAGGCCCGGGGCGTGAACTGCATGCTCGGGCACTTCGTGGCCCACACCAACGGCTGCAATGCCTGCGGTCACCGCTGGACGTCCTGGACGGAGAAGCAGGGGGACGTGAACATGGCGCTGAGTGTCCTGAACGACGCCCATGCCAATCTGTTCGACGTGGCCTATCTGATCACGGCCGACGGTGACCACGCGGCCACCGCCCGGGTCTTGAAGCAGCAGTTTCCGCACAAGCGGGTGGTCAGCGTGGCGCCGCCGGGCCGGGGACATAACCGCTACATCCTCGAATGGTGCGATGCCAAGCTGAGCCTGACCACGGAGCATGTGGAGCAGGCCCTGCTGCCGGCGGTGGTGCGCGGCCGGGGCCGGACGGTGGTACGGCCCTCGCCCTACGACCCGCCGGATCTTCCGCGGCAACGTCGGCACCTGGTCCTGGTATCGTCCCAGTGAAGGCCGCAGAACCGGTCGCCCGATGCTGATCTCCGAGACCTATCGGCCGGAAACGCGGTTCCGCGACCTGGGGCCGGAGTTTGCCGACCCGGTGCGGCCGGCGGATTTTCCGATGACCGTGCCGCGGTTCGTCAATCACCGGGCGCTCGGGCAACTGGGCCTCGGCCACCTCGACGCGGCCCAGATCCTGACCCACTTCGGGCGACTGGACCCCCTTCCGGGGGCTCAGCCGCTGCCCCTCGCGGTGCGCTACCACGGCCATCAGTTCCGGACCTACAATCCCGAGCTGGGGGACGGCCGCGGCTTCCTGTTCGCTCAGCTGCGGGAGGCTGCCACCGGCCGGCTGTCGGACCTCTCCACCAAGGGCAGCGGACGGACTCCCTATTCTCGGTCCGGCGACGGTCGGCTGACCCTCAAGGGCGGTGTGCGGGAGGTGCTGGCCACGGCCATGCTCGAGGCCTTGGGGGTCAATACCTCCCACTCCGTCTCGCTGATGGAGACCGGCGAGCCTCTGGAGCGCAATGACGAGCCGTCGCCAACCCGGTCGGCCGTGCTGGTGCGGCGGACCCACAGTTCCGTCCGCTTCGGCGGGTTCCAGCGTCACGCCTTCCACGACCGTCCCGACCTGGTGGCCCGGCTGGCGGAGCACGTGATCGACGTCTACCAACCCGACCTCTCGGGGGCTGCCGATCCCGGCGCGGCCCTGCTCAACCGCGTGGTGGAGCAGAGCGCCACCCTCGTCGCCGGATGGATGGCGGCCGGGTTCGTTCACGGGGTGCTGAACACCGACAACATGAACATCAACGGCGAGAGCTTCGACTACGGGCCATACCGGTTCCTGCCGTTCAACGATCCGAACTTCGTCGCTGCCTATTTCGACCAGACCGGTCTGTACGCCTTTGGTCGCCAGCCGGAGGCGGTCTACTGGAACCTGCGGCAGCTGGCGGGTTGCCTGCTGCTGATCTCGGAAGAGACCGGCCTCGCCACGGCACTGGAACGGTTTCCCGATCTCTATCGCGACGCGCTGCGCCGGGCGATGATGCGGCGTCTGGGGGTTCTGGGAGGGGACGTGGCTGCCGAGCAGGCCCTGGTCAGCGCCGCCTTCCGGGCCCTGGCCGCCGGCGGCGCAGCGCTACGCTGGGAGCCGTTCTTCCACGACTGGTTCTGCGGCGAGGCGTCGGCGGATCGGGCGCTGCAGGGGCCCCGCGGGGCGCTCTATCGAGAGGCACCGTTCACCGACTTCCGGACCCTGCTCCAAGGTTTCGAGCCGGACCGGCCGGAGCGTCTGTCCGCCGCGGCCTTTGCCGGCCCGGAGCCGGAAGAACTGCTCTATGACGAGATCGAGGCCCTGTGGGCGGCGATTGCCGAGGGCGACGACTGGGCCCCCTTCAATGCCAAGCTGGCCCGCCTGGAGGCCACGCGGCTGGCCTACGGCTTCAGGGCCTGATTGCGGACGGGGCGGGGTTCCGCCGGGACGGGCGTGACGACCGGCGGGGCCGGGGTCTCTGCCAGCTGGTCCAGACGCTGGCGAACCGCCGTCAGTTCATCGGCGATCCGGAACACCGCCACATAGAACTCGGAGGCCCCGCGCCAGAGCAGGGCCAGTGCCGTCACCAGCAGCGCGCCGAACACGAAGGCCGGAACCGCCAGCAGCGCCTCCCAGCCGTCTCCGCGCAGGGCCACGCCCACTGCGACGCCGATCAGGGCAAATCCCACCAGCGCGATCAGACCGAGACCCGACCAGTAGATCAGCAAGGTCACCGGCCGGGTGAGGGTCCGCTCGAAGGTCAGCAGCTCCCGGAACGGGACCTTGCCGGCGTCGTCGCGGGTGGGGGGCGTCGGCTCTAGACGTGAGGGCATGGGGCGTCCGGTCCCGCTGGGCGCGCGGCTGCGCTAATGGTTGTCCATGGGCTAGCAGTCCCGCGCAGCTGACGCAATGGTCGCGGAATGACCGGAACCTGGCATCGACAGGGTCGCCGCGGCGCGGAATCATCCCTAGATATCTGCCGAATGTCTCGAAGGATCTGAAACCTCATGCCGGCTACCCGTTCTGTTCGTCTCGCCATCATCGGTTCCGGCCCCGCCGGCTATACGGCGGCGATCTATGCCGCCCGGGCGCTGCTGAAGCCGGTCCTGATCTCGGGGAAGGATCCCGGTGGCCAGCTGACCATCACCACGGACGTGGAAAACTATCCCGGCTTTGCCGAGGCCGTGCAGGGCCCCTGGCTGATGGAACAGATGCGGGCCCAGGCGGCCCATGTGGGGACCGAGTTCATCGACGACATCGTCGTCACGGCCGACCTCAAGGCCCAGCCCGCCCGGCTGACCCTCGACAGCGGCGAGATCGTGCTGGCGGAAAGCGTGATCATCGCCACCGGGGCCCAGGCCAAGTGGCTGGGTCTGCCGTCCGAGCAGACCTTCCAGGGCTTCGGCGTTTCGGCCTGCGCCACCTGCGACGGGTTCTTCTATCGCAACAAGGCGGTGGCTGTGGTGGGGGGCGGCAATTCGGCGGTGGAGGAGGCGCTCTATCTCGCGACCCTCGCTTCCAGCGTCACCGTGATCCATCGCCGGGACAGCTTCCGCGCCGAACCGATCCTGCAGGAGCGCCTGTTCGCCCATCCGAAGATCAAGGTCGTGTGGAACCATACGGTGGAGGAAATCCTGGGGGATGCCACCGTCGCCCCCGGTGCCCTTGGGCCGGCGGGGGTCACCGGCCTGCGCATCCGCGACACCGCCAGCGGCACGACCCAGGACCTGGGCGTCGACGGCGTCTTCGTCGCCATCGGTCACGCCCCGGCATCCGAGGTGTTCCGCGGCCAGCTGCGGATGTCCAAGACCGGCTACATCAAGGTCAAGGCCGGGACGGTGCAGACGTCCCTGCCGGGGGTTTTTGCCTGCGGCGACGTGACCGACGAAACCTACCGCCAGGCGGTGACGGCGGCGGGCATGGGCTGCATGGCCGCGCTGGACGCCGCGCGGTTCCTGACTCACAAGGACCACGCGGCAACTCAAGCTTCGGAAAAGAAAGAGGTTTCAGCGGCCTGAGCCGATCCGGCTCGCGCCGCGCGGGAAAATTGTCCGTAACCAGACTTGTCGCCCAACGGTGATGGGTCTATATCTAGGGGGTGCTTATGCTCAATCATAGCATAAGTCATTCGCAACGCCCGTCGGCCCCTCATCGCTGGCGTGTTTGTTTTGACCCCCTAATGCTCAGGTTGAGCATAAGGAGAAGACCATGGCGGACGGCTCCACGATTGAAGTGACCTCCCACGCGACCGGCAAGGGCGCTGCGCGGTTTCCCTTTACCCCTGAGGTCGAGGCGGCGACCGCGCCGATCTGGAACAAGCTGAAGAGCAAGGTCACGCCGCTGGAGTGGCGCCTGCATGCGCCGCTGATCGCCGAGATCAACCGCCTGAAGCGGGAAAAGAACGCCGTCATCCTGGCGCACAACTACATGACGCCGGAAATCTTCCACGGGGTCGGTGACTATGTGGGGGACAGTCTCGGTCTGGCGCGGGAAGCCGCGCGCAGCGATGCCGCCGTCATCGTCCAGGCCGGGGTGCACTTCATGGCGGAGACGTCGAAGGTCCTGTGCCCCGACAAGACCGTGCTGATCCCGGACCTGCTGGCCGGTTGCAGCCTGGCCTCGTCCATCACCGCAGCAGACGTGCGGATGATCAAGGCCCGCTATCCGGGCGTGCCGGTGGTCACCTATGTCAACACCACCGCCGAGGTGAAGGCCGAGACCGACATCTGCTGCACGTCCGCCAATGCCGTGCAGGTCGTCGAGCAGGCGGCCCGGGAGTGGGGCGTGGACCGGGTGATCCTGATCCCCGACGAGTTCCTGGCCCGCAACGTGGCCCGGCAGACCGAGGTGAAGATCATCGCCTGGGCCGGTCGCTGCGAGGTGCATGAGCGCTTCACCGGGGCCGATATCGCCGAACTGCGCGCGGCCTATCCGCAGGCGCAGATCCTGGCCCATCCGGAATGCCCGACCGATGTGATCGAGGCCAGTGACTTCACCGGCTCCACCGCGGCCATGAGCGACTTCGTCGCCACCCGCAAGCCCGCCCAGGTGGTGCTGATCACAGAATGCTCCATGGCCGACAATGTGGCCGTGGACGCGCCGGACACGGAGTTCGTGCGGCCGTGCAACCTGTGCCCGCACATGAAGCGGATCAGCCTCGAGAACATCTATGAGGCGTTGCTGCACAACCGCTACGAGGTGACCGTGGACGCATCGGTGATGGAGCGGGCCCGGGCAGCCGTCCAGCGGATGATCGACCTGCCGCCGCCGGCGATCCCGGCACGCTACGACCTGGTCAAGGCGCGCCACCATGTCGACGTGGAACTGATCTAGGTCCGGGCCACACCGTCCTTTCCTCCCGCAGGAGCGCGCCGGATGGCCGCAGCCTCATTCCCGTCTGATCTGACCGATCACCTCGAACTGGACGGTATCCTGGTGCTGGGCGCAGGTCTGGCGGGGTTGTCCGCCGCCCTGGCGGCAGGGCCCGGTCCGGTGCTGGTGATATCCGCCGGGCCTGTGGGAGACGCCTGTTCGTCGGCCTGGGCCCAGGGGGGCGTGGCCGTGGCCATGGGGGCGGACGATTCCCCGGCCCTCCATGCGCAGGACACGGTCGCAGCCGGTGCCGGTCTGGTCCTGGCTGATCGCGCGGCCCTCCTGACGGAGGAAGGGCCGGGCGCGGTCGCGGAACTGATCGATCTGGGGGCCCCGTTCGATACGGAGCCGGACGGACGGCTGGCCCAGAGCCTCGAGGCCGCTCACAGCCGCGCCCGGGTGGCCCGGGTCAAGGGCGACCAGGCCGGGCGCGCCATCATGCAGGCCGTGATCGCGGCCGTGGAGACCTCTCCCGGCATCACCATCTGGTCGGAGGCCCGGGCCCGCCGCCTGTTGCAGGACCGGGCCGGGCGGGTCCGCGGGGCCCTGATCGAGCGGGGCGGACGCCTGATCTCCGTCCGGGCGCGGGCCGTGGTGCTGGCCACCGGCGGGCTCGGCGGGCTTTACGCCGAAACCACGACCCCTGCCGCGGTCCGGGGAGAGGGACTGGGGCTGGCCGCCCAGGCCGGTGCCGTGATCGTCGACGCGGAGTTCGTCCAGTTCCATCCCACCGCCATGGACTTCGGTGTCGACCCGGCCCCCCTGGCCACCGAGGCCCTGCGCGGGGAGGGGGCTAGGCTCGTGGATCGAAATGGACGCCCGTTCATGCCGGATCATGACCCCCGGGGCGAACTGGCCCCCCGCGACGTCGTCGCCCGGGCGATCCATCGCCAGCGCCGGACGGGAGGGGGCGCGTTCCTCGACTGTCGCGAGGCGGTGGGCGACCACTTTCCCGATGCGTTCCCGGGCGTGTTTGCCGCCTGCATGGCGCATGGACTGGATCCGCGGATCTCACCGATCCCCGTGGCGCCGGCGGCGCATTATCACATGGGTGGGGTCGAGACGGACGCGGACGGGGCCACCAGCCTGCCGGGCCTCTATGCCGCGGGGGAGTGCGCCTCAACCGGCGTGCATGGAGCCAATCGGCTGGCGTCCAATTCCCTGCTCGAAGCTGCCGTGTTCGGACGCCGCGCCGGGCGGGCGGCGGCAGCCTTTGTCTCGCCCGCAACGGCGGTCATCGCCGCAGAGCCCGCGCCGGACCTGCCGGACGCCGCCCTGGCGGAGCTGCGGACGAGCCTCAGCCGCGAGGCCGGTGTCGAGCGATCGGCGGAGGGCCTGTCCCGGGTGCTGGCCCTCATCGACGATCTGGCCCGCCGACACGGGGAGGCCCCGACCCTGACGGCGGCCCGGCTCCTGGTCACCGGGGCCCTGGCGCGACGGGAAAGCCGCGGGGCCCACTTCCGCACCGACTATCCGGATATGGCGAACGATGCGAGGCATACGCGGACCCGATCGGGTTCGGTAGACCGGATCGACGCCTGATCCGCGCCGCCAGCCCCAACGAAAGCGCCCCATGCTGACCTTGCCCGACCTTTTGATCCGACCCATCGTGGAACAGGCGCTGGCCGAGGATCTGGGCCGCGGCGGGGACCTGACGGCCGCGCTGATCCCGGCGGAGGAGACCCTGACCGCGGTCCTGGCCGCCCGGCGTCCAGGTCGGGTGGCGGGCCTGGCCTGTGCCCGTCTGGCCTTCACCACCCTGGATCCCAGCGCCCAGTTCGAGGCGCGGATGGCCGACGGAGACCGGGTCGAGGCCGGGGATGTGATCGCCTGGGTGAGCAGCGACGCCCGGTCGGTTCTGAGCGCCGAGCGCACGGCTCTGAACCTGCTGGGCCGTCTGTCCGGCATCGCCACCCTGACCGCGGCCTATGTGGCAGCGGTGAAGGGCACCGACGCGGTGATCGTCGATACCCGCAAGACCACGCCCGGGCTTCGGGCGCTGGAAAAGTTCGCCGTGCGCTGCGGCGGCGGGGTCAACCACCGGTTCGGCCTCGATGACGCGATCCTGATCAAGGACAACCATGTGGCGGCCTGTGGTGGCGTCACCGCGGCGCTGGAGCGGGCCCGCCACGTGGCCGGGCACCTCACCCCGATCGAGGTGGAGGTGGATACCCTGGATCAGTTCGACGAGGCGCTGGCCTTTGCCCCGGACGTGATCATGCTGGACAATTTCAGCCTTCCCGATCTGGCCGAGGCGGTCCGGCGCTGCAACGGCCGTGTCCGGCTGGAGGCATCGGGGGGCGTCAGCCTCGAGACCGTGGCCGCCATCGCCGCCACGGGGGTGGACGCCATCAGCGTCGGGGCCCTGACCCATTCCGCACCGGTGCTGGATATCGGCCTCGACGCCGTCTGAGACGACCCCGGTCGCAACCTAGAACAGGCGCTTGCCGTCCGCTGCCGGAAGCTTCGCACCCAGGAGGCCGGCCACGGTGGGAGCGATATCCCGCATGTCGATCTCGCCCAGCGTCCCGTGCACCGGGAGGCCCGGACCGTTGACCAGGAAGGTCGCGCGCATTTCCGGGAAGTTGGGCGCATAGCCGTGCATGCCCTTCACCGGGCTCGGACCGACGGCGGGACCCAGGGGATCCTTGCCCATCTCGTAGCCCAGCTTGAAGGCGATCAGGTACTGGTAGTCGCCGGCGCCCCCCAGCTTCGCGATGCGGTCCTCGCTCATGACCTCGTCGATTCCCAGGTCCGGATTTGCCTTCAGCTTGTCCAGCAGGGCTTCGACCCGGGCCCGGAGGGCCCTGTCCTCGGGATGGGCGAGCTTCACCTCCGCTGAACCGCCTGCGAACCAGGGCTCGGCCTCCCACGAGGTGATCTCGCGCTTGGCGAGGTCGATGTGGATGAGGCCTGCCTGGACGAAGGGGGCGATCAGATTGACGTCATGGGCCACGGGCGCAAAGCCGTGGTCGGAGACAATCACCACCACCAGGCCGGGCTGGGCCTTTCGCGCCGCAGTCACCAGCCGGCCCACCGCCGCATCGATCCGCTCCAGCGCCGCATGGGCCTCGGGCGTATCGGGGCCGCTTTCGTGCTGCACGTGATCAAGACCGGTCAGATAGACGGTGGCGAAGCCCGGCGCGTCGTCCGCCATGAGCTTTTCGGCGAACCTCGCGCGGATCTCGTCACCCTCGACGCTCTCGTCGATTCCCTGGGCATAGGGGCCGAGCGCCGCCTCCAGCCGCTCCGTCAGGCCGCGGGTGGCGAGCGCACGGTTCAGCTTGCGGTCATCCTCCGTCCCCGTGCGCCAGAGCTGCGGCAGGTTCAGATCTATGGCGTGGGCCCCCACGCTCACCGGCCAGTGGACATTGGCGACCTTGAGTTTCGCCGCGTGGGCCGCGTCCCACAGGGTCGGCACCTTGATGTCCTCGGCATACCAGTACCAGCCGGTCTGGTTCTTCACATAGGGGTCGAAGGTCAGGTTGCTGGCGATGCCGTGCTTCGCCGGCCAGACCCCGGTGATCAGGGTGGTGTGGCTGGGATAGGTCAGGGTCGGCAGTACCCCCCGAGCGGCGGTGGCATAGGCCCCGCCCTGGGCCAGGCTGCGCAGGGTCGGGATCCTCAGGCCGCGGGCGTCGGCCTGCAGGATGTCTGCGGGCCGCAGGCCGTCGATGGAGATCATCAGGACCGGGGCCGCAAAGGTCTGGCTGGCGATCAGGCTAACGAACCCGGCAATGAGGCACGACAAAAGGCGCATGAGTCTCTGGTCTCCGACGAAGGGCGGTGCATAGCCGCGCATGACGACGGGTCTGTGACATCCTGGCAAGGCCGATTTCGCTCGCCCGACTCAGAAAAGCCCCAGCGCCTTGAGACTGGCGACCCCGTCGCGGCCGACGACGATGTGGTCGTGGATGGTGATCTTCAGAGGGCGGGCCGCTTCGACGATCTCCCGGGTCATGGCGATGTCGGCCGGCGAGGGTGTGGGGTCCCCCGACGGATGGTTGTGCACGAGGATCAGGGACGAGGAGGACAGCTCCAGTGCCCGCCGCACGATCTCCCGTGGATAGACGGGAGCGTGGTCGACGGTGCCCTGGCCCAGCATCTCGTCGCTCTGCAGCTGGTTCTTGCGGTCGAGGAAGATCACCCGGAACTGTTCCCGTCGTTCCTGGGCCAGGGACACGCGGACATAGGCAATCAGCGCGGACCAGGACGAGATCACGGGACGCCGCCGGGCCTCCGCCCGGGTGGCACGGACGGCCAGTTCCTGCGCGATCTTGAGGTCCAGGGCCGTGGCCGCCCCGATCCCGGCGCACTGGGCCAGTTCCCCCTCCGGAGCGCCCATCACCTCGGCCAGGCCGCCGAACCGGGCCATCAGGGCCTTTGCCAGGGGCTTGACGTCCCCCCGGGGCAGGGTGCGGAACAGATAGAGCTCCAGCAGTTCATAGTCGGGCAGGGCTGCGAGACCCGAAGTCTCGGCTCGCTGACGAAGCCTGAGCCTGTGGCCCGCGAGGCCGGGGTCTGCATGCGTCCGGGGCATGGTCCCGAGAGTGGCGCGACCGGGGACCCGCCCGCAAGATGTGAAAAGGTCGCGGTCCCGTCAGATTTCGATCAGGGGCTGGAACTGGCCGGTGGGGGAGGCGGTGAAGATCTCCACACCCGTGTCCGTGACGCCGACGCTGTGCTCGCACTGGGCCGAGAGGGACTTGTCCCGGGTGACCGCCGTCCAGCCGTCGGACAGGACCTTCACCTCCTTGCGGCCGAGATTGATCATCGGCTCCACGGTGAAGAACATGCCCGGCTTCAGGACCTCGCCGGTACCCGGCCGACCGAAGTGCATGACATTGGGGGCATCGTGGAAGACCCGCCCGACCCCGTGACCGCAGAAATCGGCCACGACGGAGCACCGCTGAGCCTCCACATAGGTCTGGATGGCGTGGCCCACATCGCCGAGCCGCGCGCCGGGCTTGACCGCGGCCAGACCCAGCTCGAGGCCCTTGTAGGTGATGTCCACCAGCCGCTTGGCCCGGGGGGAGACCTTGCCGACCCCGTACATCCGGCTGGTATCGCCGTGCCAGCCGTCGACGATCACGGTGACATCGATATTGACGATATCTCCCTCCCGCAGGGCGCGGGGACCGGGAATGCCGTGGCACACCACATGATTGATCGAGGTGCAGATGGTGTGCTTGTAGCCCCGGTAGCCGAGGCAGGCGGGCAAGGCGCCGTGATCCAGCACGAAGGTGCGGCAGAGATCGTCCAGCGCCTCTGTCGTCACGCCGGGCTGCACATGGGGCCCGATCATGTCCAGACACTCCGCCGCCAGACGGCCGGCGCGCCGCATGCCCTCGAAGTCGGCCGGGCTGTGCAGCTTGATGGCACCGTCGCGGAACGGGGCGTCTTGAAGATCGGTCATGGGCGGGCTCGCGGGGCAGGGACGCCCCAGACAATAGGGACTTTCCCTGCGAAGCGAAAGGGACCGCCGTCCGACCCTCAGGGTTGCAGGGGGTCCGAGCCGTACTTGTTGGGTCCGGGGGTGCCCGGCAAGCAGTTGAACACCAGAGTCACGATCCCGCCGATGATCGTCAGGTTGAGCAGCAGCCACCAGGCCGACCGTTCCGTGTCATGCAGCCGGCGGAAGGACAGGCCCAGTGACGGGAGCAGTACGGCAAGGGAGAACAGCGCACCGAAGGCGTTGATATGGACCCCGTTTCTGCCGGAATTGAACAGCATCAGGTCGACGATGTTCAGGGCCATGCTGACCAGGAAGGTGAACAGGACAAAGTACCAGAATTCCGAGCGTGATGCCCGGCCCTCGAAATTCACGTAGTTGCGGAAGCCGCTCTGGATCGCCTGCTGGAAGGTCATGTTCGCCCCGGTTTGTCCGGCCGCCGCGGTTGCGCCCGGCCCGATGATGGTGGTCGCTACGCCGTCCGAACTGACCCGGGCGTACGGCCGGTCAGCCGCCGGGCGACAGGACCGGCAGACGTTCCGAAAGGCTAACCTGCCGCGTGTCGATCGTACAGCCATAGGCCAGCACCTCGACGCCTGCCTTGAGCGCATCGCGCAGGGCCTCGGCGAAGCCCGGATCGAGGTCGGCGGCGGCGGCGACGCGGTGGCAGTCGGTACGCTGGACGACGAACAGGGCCACCGCCCGGTCCCCGGCCGCCACCCGGTTGGACAGTTCCCGCAGGTGCCGGGCGGAGCGGGCCGCAACACAGTCCGGAAACTCCGCCAGACCCGGCTGCCGCATCAGGTGGACGTTCTTGATCTCCAGCCAGCAGGGAGGTGCCCCATCCCGCTCCAGCAGGAAGTCGACGCGGCTCTTCTCCCCGTACTTCACCTCGGGCCGCACCCGGTCATAGCCCGCCACTTCCGTGATGCCGCCCCGGGCGAGCGCCTCGGCCACCAGCCGGTTCGGATGCATGGTGTTGACCCCGACCACGCCACCGTCCACCTCCACCAGTTCCAGGGTCAGCGGCAGCTTGCGGGTCGGGGAGGCGCTGCGGGACAGCCAGACGGTGAGGCCGGGGTCCGAAAGGCCCATCATGGCCCCGGGATTGGGACAGTGCACGGTGGTCTCGCAACCATCGGCGTCCATCACCACATCTGCCAGGAACCGCTTGTAGCGGCGGACCAGGGTGGCCTTCTCCAGTGGTTGCGTGAAGTCCATGGTCCGCCTAGGTCTCTGTCTTTGAGTGAATGCGCTGAACCAGCGTCCATAGAGGGGAACGCGCCCGATGGCGAGCCAAGCATCCGATCGAGTCACCGCCGCCGTGCTGATCATCGGGGACGAGATCCTGTC
>CAIQUG010000200.1 GCA_903874895.1 uncultured Caulobacterales bacterium
CGATGTGCGCGGCACCCGGCCCAGCCTCCGGGACGGTGTGTTGCACGGGGGATGGCCGAGCCTTGAAGCCGCCCGGGGCCGGGTGGTGTTCCTCCTCGACCAGACCAATGTGACGGCGATCTACACGGCCGGGCATCCGTCACTGGAGGGCCGTGTGCTGTTCACCAATGCCGATCCGGCGGCCCCGGATGCGGCCTTTGTCGAGCGCAATGACGGCCCGGCCGCAGAGATCGCCGATCTGGTCCGGCAGGGGTTCCTGGTGCGGACCCGCGCCGACTCCGACACCCACGAAGGTCGGACCGGCGAGACCGGGCGCCGCGATACAGCCCTCGCCAGTGGGGCGCAGCTGGTCAGCACCGACTACCCTGCCGCCGAACCGGCGCGCTGGACGGGCTACAGCGTTGCCCTTCCCGGGGGCGCGACCCTGCGCTGCAATCCGGTCAGCGCCGGTACGACCTGCGATCCTCACCGGAAATGAGCGCGGAAGGCGGGGGTCTCGAATAAGCCTCGGTTCAGGCGCAGACCTGCGGCTCATTCAGAAAGCACCGTCTCCATCATGTCCATGGGTCCCCCCAAGCTTCCCCGTTCACGTCTGGTGGTCGGGGTTGCCGCCCTTGCGGTCCTCGGTCTTGCCGGCTGCTCACAGCCTCAGCAGACCGGGACGGCTCCGGCAGCAGACGCAGGCGCCCCGCCCCTCGCCCTGCCCCTGACCACCGGAACGGCGGTCGCCGCCCGCCCCGCCCCGACCACCGACACCCTGCCGGCGACAGCCCCACAGCCCCGGCGTCGTCTGAGCCGCCCGACGGATGCCTATGGCTACGTGGATCAGGCCTACGGTCTGTCGTCAGCCATCGGCAAGGCACCGCCGGACTACACCTTCGACTATGAGGGGACCCGCCCCTGGGTCTGGCGGACCGAGACGAACGCCTTGCGCGTAGAGGAGCAGACCCCCGAGGGCGACCGCGCCTATTACTACGAGCCCGGCGCGTCGGACCCGTATCTGGTGCGGGACGGAAGCTATGCCTATGCCTTCAGCGAGGGAGGGCTGGTCGCGGTCTATGACGCCCGGGGCCACCCCCTGTCGCAGGACGAGACCGATCGATGGGCGGACCGGGCTGGCCGCACCTTTGCGCGGGCCCGGGCGCTGCACGCCGCCGCGCTGGAGCGTCAACGGGAATCCGTGAATGCCGCCAGCTGGGCAAACCGTCGATCCGAAGCCGATGCCCAGCGCCGTCGCTGGGCCGAAACACAGCAGCAATCGGCCGACTGGCGGGCCTATCACGCCGATCATGATGCGGAACAGCGGGCCTACTGGCAGGACGAGGCGGCGCGACGCCGGCAGTCAGCGGCTGCCTTCGATCGCTGGTCGGGGGACGGCTATCGGGGGAACCCACCTCCGCCGCCACCCATGACCGGTCCGGCAACTGCCGGTGTCGTCGGGGCACTGATCAGCACCCTCATCGGCGGACAGAACGGACATGACGATCGTGGCCCTCCGCGGGATGATCCGGCTGCGAGGCAGCGGGCCATGGACGCAGCCCGGCAGGAGGCCCTGCAGGCCCAGTCCCTCCGTCAGGCGCAGACCGCGGCGCTCGACGAAAGCCTGGCCCAGGCCCGCCGCCAGCAGGCCGAAGCCGATGCGGCCCACCAGGCCGCCGCCCTGGCCCAGGCCCAGGCTCAGGTCCAGGCGCTGGAAGCCCAGCGCCGCCTCCAGGCGCAGGCCGAGGCGCTTCACAGCCAGCAACTGAACCAGGCCGCCCAGAACGCCGCCCTTGTCGCCCGCCAGGCCCAGGCCGAAGCCCAGGCACGGAATCGGGCCCAGGCTGAGGCGGCGCGCCAGGCCCAGGTCCGCCAGCAGCAGACGGACGCCGATGTCGCAAGTCGGGCAAGGCTCCAGGCCCAGTCCGCCCAGGTGGCCGCGCAGCGCGCTGCCCTGCAGGCCGAGCAGGCGTCGGTTCTCGCCCGCCAGGCCCAGGCCAGAGCTCAGGTTCAGGCCCAGATGCAGGCCCAGATGCCGTCTGGGGCCCAGGCTCACGCAAAGACCCAGGCTCAGGCTCCGGCAGCGCCTGCGTCGGGCCCGCCGCAAGACGCGACCGGGGGGGCACCGCACCCCCATCACGGACCCGGCGATGGCGGACGGCACCGTCCGGATGGCGCTCCGGATCCCGGCCGACCGCAGCCTTAGGTCGGAGGCCGCTCGGAGGAGTCCGGCTCTCCGCGATCTGACGACCGCAGGAGGCGACGGGACAGGGCCGGCGTGATCATCTGCACCACGTCGATCGGACTGAGCCGCCCGGGGCGTTCCGATCGGGCGGCCGTTTCCGATGTGGACGGCGTGAACCGGTGCATGAACAGCCAGTAGTCCAGATCCGGAACAGCGTCGCCGGCGGAACTGTAGTGCACATCCGCGCCGACCCGGTCGGGTGTCCGGGAGGGGTCATGCTGGAAGGCGCGGCCGCCGACGATCACCGCCATGGTGGGATTGCGGGAGGCGGCCCGGACGTCGCTGATGGTCTGCACCAGAGCGGCCAGTCGCTCCCGACGGGTGAACACATCGCTGAGGGTCAGGGCGATGGCGTCGAACCACTGGGTCTTGACCAGCCCCATCAGCTCCATGTCCGTCTTCGGGAATTCCGCCTGGACGCTCCAACCGGCCTCGCGGAAGAACCCGCCGAGCAGTGTGGCCCCAAGAAGGTGGGTTTCCTTCGGCGACGGGGAGATCAGCACCCGCTGGCCTTCAATGGCCACCCGCAGATTGCCCGTCCGGCCCAGTTCGAGGCTGCGGACGAGGTTCTGCAGCTTGGCCAGCGCGAGGGACACGGCAAAGCTGTCGCAGCGGTCCTCGCACCACCAGTCGCCCAGCTGGTGGGCCGCGGGTTCCAGCAACTCCCGGCAAAGCTGGCGAGGGCCGGAACCGGCGGCCTTCTGGGCCTGCAGCAAGGCCTCCATGGCCGCCTCGTTCCCCGCCAGCGCCAGCTCCGCAAGCACCATGGCCCCGGACCGATTGTCGGCACCCGCACCCTCGGACACGGTCGCCGGCTGATCGCCCTCCGTACGACGCAGGAACCGCAGGTCCCAGTCGGCAAACAGGCGGATCGGCGTGACCCCCTCGCCCAGAAGCTCGATGTCCCCGTGGCGGTCGTCCTGTCGGATCGATGACCAAAGGGCGGCAAGAGCGCTGCCCGGCCCCTCGAGCCATTGGAAAAAGCGGTCGCCCTCATGCACGAGCATGCCCGTCACGCCGAACTGCCGGTTGCGCACCCGGGCTTCCGCCAGCAGCCGCTGCAGGTCATCCGGGCTCGGCCGCTTCAGCGCCCGGCTCTGATAGCAAAGCGTCGCCAGCGGCGCTTCAGGTCCCAGACCAACCCGTCCGGTTGAGTCCACGGCAGTCATCGACATCTCCACGTCGCCGGGCGCACGCCGGCCCTCACGCCGACGAGACACTGGTGAGGAACTCTGCTGCCGGGGAGGTAGACAACCGAATTCTGGGATGGCGCGACCCGCGCCACAAACAGTCCTAACGCCGTGAGATTTCGCGCGGATGCCGTGCTTGTCAAGGTGGCTGAAAGGTCAGACACAGATTCAAAATGACGTGCTTGGACAAAGCGGTGGATGGAACGTCAAAGCCGGACGGATCCTTCAGGGCAGACCAGGAATGGAACGGGAACGCCATGACGATCCGGTCCGGGGACGGCAGCGCCGGGGACGCGGACTACGGTCGGATCGCGGCACCCTATGCCCGCTTCCGCCAGCCCGATCCCCGCATCGCCCGACAGATTGCAGCCGCGCTGGGTGAGGCTCGAACCGTCGTCAACATCGGAGCCGGTGCCGGATCCTACGAGCCGACCGACCGGGTCGTGACGGCGGTCGAACCCTCCGCCGCCATGCGGGCCCAGCGTCCGGCGCACCTCTCCGCGGCCATTGACGCCTGCGCAGAGGCCCTGCCCTTTGCCGACAAGGCGTTCGACGGGGCGATGAGCACCATATCCGTCCACCAGTGGCGGGATCTTGCGGCGGGCCTCTCGGAGATGCGCCGGGTGACACGGGGGCCGGTCGTGATCCTGACCTGCGATCCGGACGCGATGGCCAGCTTCTGGCTGACCGACTACTGCCCCGAAATCACCGCCGTCGAGGCCTCCCGGTTTCCTCCGATTGATCGGATCGTCCGTCTGCTGGGCGGACGCGCCGACGTGCGGCCGGTTCCGGTCCCCCTCGACTGCACGGACCGATTCAACGAGGCCTATTACGGCCGTCCGGAGGGCCTCCTCGACCCTGAAGCGCGCCTGAGCTGCTCCAGCTGGAGCTTCGTTTCGCCGGAGGTCACGGCCCGGTTCGTGGCGACGCTCGGCCGGGATCTGGCCGACGGATCCTGGGACCGGCGCCATGGGGCCTGGCGGACCCGACCGGAGCTGGACGGGCCGCTGCGGCTGATCGTCAGCTGACGGTATCCGCCGGGGCGAGCCCGTCGAGGAAGGCGTCGGCCTCGGCGACCAGGGCAGCCTTGCGCGCCTCCGGCCAGCCTGCCAGCGTCCGGTAGGGCATGCCCAGCCGGGGATTGCCGGACAGCCGTGTCTCGTTGCGGATCAGGAAGGCCCAGTAGAGATAGTTGAACGGACAGGCCTTCGGACCCGTCTTCTGCTTCACGTCATAGGCGCAGCCGCCGCAGAAATCGGACATCTTGTCGATATAGGCCCCGGACGCCGCATAGGGCTTGGACGCCATCCGCCCGCCATCGGCGAACACGGCCATGCCCAGGGTGTTGGGCATCTCGACCCATTCGAAGGCATCGGCATAGACGGCCAGGTACCAGCGCTCGATCTCCTTCGGCGCCACCCCCGCCAGAAGGGCAAAGTTGCCGGTCACCATGAGCCGCTGAATGTGGTGGGAATAGGCGTGCTCCGCCGTGTTGGTCACCGCCTCGCGGATGCAGCGCAGGGACGTCTTGCCGGTCCAGTAGAAGTCAGGCAGAGGGCGATGGGCGTCGAGGGCGTTCATCTCCCCATAGTCCGGCATCAGGGTCCAGTAGACGCCACGTACATATTCCCGCCAGCCCAGGATCTGGCGGATGAAGCCCTCCACCGCGTTCAGGGGTGCCTTGCCGGACCGCCAGGCAGCCTCCGCCGCCGTGCAGATCTCCCGCGGGGACAACAGGCCGATGTTGAGCGCGGGCGCCAGCAGGGAATGAAACAGGAAGGGGGCCCCCGCCTTCATGGCGTCCTGATAGTCGCCGAAGCCTGGCAGTCCCCGGATCAGGAAATCGTCCAGGGCCGACAGGGCGTCTGCCCGGGTCACCGGCCAGCCGAAGGCGTCCAGTCCGCCGAAATGGCCGGGGAACCGGCGCGCCACGAGGTCCATCACCTCGCGGGTCACGCCGTCCGGGGCAAACCGCCGCCGGGCCGGAGGCGTGACGGATGCGGGCAGGCGCTTGCGGTTCTCCTGGTCGAAGTTCCACTCTCCCCCGGCCGGCTGGTCCCCGTCCATCAAGAGGCCCGACTCCCGGCGCATCTCCCGGTAGAAGTGCTCCATCCGCCAGCCACGGCGATCCTTCGCCCAGGTGGCAAAGCGGGCGTGACTGGCAAAGAAGCGGTCGTCCTCGCGGATCTCGACGGGGGTGTTGGACGCCGCGGCCAGGGCCTCCAGCTCGGTGCGGACCCGCCACTCCGACGGCTGGGTCAGGACCACCCCGTCCGGCTGGTGCCGTGTGACGGCGCGGCGGATTTCCCCCGCCAGATCTCCGGTATTGTCCGGATCCTCGAGATCGACATAGTCGACCGACACGCCCTCCCCCCGCAGGGTCTCGGCAAAATGGCGCATGGCAGACAGGACCAGCACGATCTTCTGCCGGTGGTGGGGCACATGGGTGTTCTCCCGCATGACCTCCGCCATCAGGACAACGTCACGGGCCGGGTCGAGCCCCTTCAGCGCCGCCACATCGCGGGACAGCTGGTCGCCCAGCACAACTCTCAGCATGGGCGCGGCCCGTGGCGGCGGGGGCGATCCCGCCCGGATCGGGCACATTCAGTCTCGGGATACATCTCAGAAATCACCGGCAGCATGGTTAACGTGGTTCACGGAAGGCGTTCTCTGACGGCGCGCCATGTGACGAGGATCATCAGGTGAGCATTGCCGGTCGCATCCGCAATATGCCCGTGAACGAACTCGCCGAGGAGGTGAAGGCGCTGCTTCCGGCCGGCCAGAGCATCCGGGTCGTGCAGGGGCGGATAGAACTCATCGAACCCGGACAGCCCCCCTCTCGGCTGTCGGAGGATCGGCTGCGTCACGATCTGATCATTCACCAGAGGCTCAGCGCGCGGCTCTGAACCTGCGCCTGCGTTCGGTGGCAAAAGGGTCCGCCCGCGCCCCGTTCCCGCGGAGCTCGCGCAAGCTCGGTCAGGCCCGTGCGGGGATGATCACCGGGAGGGTCTCGAAACCGTGCACGAAGGCGGAATAGGTCCGGGTGGGTTCCCCCACCATCTGGATCACGGGGAACCGCTTCAGGATCTCCTCCCAGATGATGGTCAGCTGCATTTCCGCCACCCGATTGCCGACGCAGCGGTGGATGCCGAAGCCGAAGGACAGGTGGTTGCGCGGCCGCTCCCGCAGGATGTCATAGCGGTCGGGATCAGACACGTGGCTCTCGTCGCGATTGCCGGAAATGTACCACATCACCACCCGCTCGCCCGCGCGGATCAACTTGCCGCCGACCTCCACGTCCCGGGTGGCGACCCGGCTCATGTGCGCCAGCGGGGTCTGGTAGCGGATGGTCTCGGACACCATGGCCGGGATGAGGGACGGATCGGCCCGCAGGCGGTCATACTGGTCCGGGTTGCGGTTCAGCTCGAACACGCTGCCCGAGATGGTGTTGCGGGTGGTGTCGTTGCCGCCGACGATCAGCAGGATGACATTGCCCTGATAGTCCTCCAGCGACATGTGCCGCGTGGCCGGATTGTGGATCAGCATGGAGATCAGGTCGATGCTCGGAGGCGCATCCACCCGCTGGTCCCACAGGGTCTGGAAGGACTGGAAGCATTCCTGGATCGCCTGGAACTTGTGCTGCCAGCTGGTCACCGGCCCGTGTCCCGGCAGGTTGGTGATCATGTCCGACCAGTAGGTCAGCTTGCGCCGGTCCTCGAACGGGAAGTCGAACAGGGTGGCCAGGGTCATGGCCGTCAGTTCCTTCGACACCAGGTCGACCCAGTCGAACTCCACGCCGACGGGCAGCCCGTCGAGGATCTGCCCGGCCCGCTCCCGGACCAGGGGGGCCATCTGGGCGATATTGCCCGGTGCCACGGTGGGGCTGACGGCCTTGCGCTGCACGCTGTGCTGCGGCTCGTCCATGGTGATGAAACCGGCGCGGTTGCGGCGCACATTGGCGGCACCGAGCACAGCCTGCTGCTCCGCCAGGGCCTCGAGATTGGGCAGTCCGATCCCCTCCGCGGAGGAGAAGGACTCATGGTCGGTGTCCACGGCGAGGATGTCGTCCCAGCGGGTGATGGACCAGTACGGGCCGAACTCGCTCTGCGGCGTGAAGTGGACCGGATCCTCCCGCCGCAGCCGGGCGAAGTAGGGCCAGATCGTATCCTGCTGGAACCGGCGGGGATCTCCCGGATTGATCTGGTCCAGGGGCAGGGCGTCGGCCCGCACGGCCTCGGCCGTCGCAGCGGGCTTCACGGCGATGTTCATGGGGCGGTCTCCCGGGCTTCGAGGGCGATGCGGATCTGATCATGGCGCCGGGCGTCGAGGGCATAGCCGACGAGGCACAGGCTTCCCATGAGGGCGAACAGGATGGGGACGACGATGAACACCAGCTTCAGCCCGGTGATGGCGTCGGGCGTGTTCACCGCCGCCTCCTGCGCCCGGTAGCCGACCCAGCCCAGCAGGGTGAAGGACACGCCGATGCTGAGGGCCACGCCGAACTTCTGGGCGGTGGTGAGCATGGAATAGAGCAGCCCGTTGCGCGGGGTCCCCAGTTCCAGCCGCACCGCGTCGCCCACATCGGCGACCATGGCCCGGGTCAGCAGGGGAAAGCCGCCGGCGAGGAAGCCCACATAACTCATCTGGACGACGGTGGCGGCGAACGCACCCCGCGGGATCAGCGCCAGAGCCACCAGGCCGAGGGAATAGAGGACGGCCCCTGCCATCAGGGTCCGGTGCTTGCCCAGACGCCGGGCCACCCAGCTGATGGACGCCGCGCCGGCGACGCCGAACACGAAGTAGTCCAGCAGCAGCAGGCTGGCGGGCGCGAGGCCGAAGCCCATCACGTCGCGCATGAAGAACAGGTAGAGGGCCGACATCCAGCCGGGCCCCAGCGTCAGGCAGAGCTCCGCCGCCACCAGACGGCCCATGTCCGGCCTGAACAGCATCTGGGCGTAGTCCTTGAGGCCGAAGCCGGGGGCCTTCTCGCCCGTCAGCACCTGTTCCGGCGCGGTGAGGGCGGCGAGGACCACCCCGATGACGGCCATCAGGGCAATGCACCAGCCCATCAGACCGACGGCCGTGATGGCGGACTTCGGCAGACCGACGGTGGCCAGCAGGGGGCCGTGGATGGTGGGGATCACCAGCACCAGGGCTCCTCCGATGATGGACAGCACCTGGATCGCACCGAACACCCGGGACCGCTCGTGATAGGCCGCCGCGATCACCGAGCCCCAGGCCGCGTGACTCAGCACCACCATGGACAGGCCGAGATAATAGACGGCCAGCCAGCCCACCAGCCAGATGACGGTCACTCCGCCCGGCGGATCGAACAGGAACAGGACGCCCGGGATCAGCACCGCAAGGCTCGCCACCAGCCAGATCCGATAACGGCCGAACCGGGTCCGGGTGCGGTCCATGGCCAGACCCAGCATCGGATCGACGAGCATGTCCACCAGCCGCAGCGCCATGAACGCCAGACCGACCGCGGACAGGCCGAGGGCGAAGTGGGCGGCGTAATAATGGGTGAGATAGACCGACACGGCCACGGAAATGGCACCGATGCACAGGCCGGGGGCGGCAAAGGCCGTCAGCCCCAGGCCGCTCAGCCGATCCGCCACAGGTTTGCCTTCGACGAGGGGCGCCGCAGTCGCGATCATCGTGTTTCCTTCCCGGCGCAGGCTTTCCGCAGTCTCGTTGCCGCAGATTGGCAGCCTGTCCGACCCGCATTGGGCCCTGCGAGCGGCCATTGTGCAAGCGTGATCTTGCAGCATCGCCCCCCTGGCGGTTCAGGCGGTGTCGGGGGGCCTTACCCGGCCTGGGCGGGCGGCGGATGGATGCGAAGGATCAGGGACTGGCTGGCCGTGGCCATCAGTGTGCCGTCCGGGGCGAACAGGTTGATGCTGCCATGGATCAGGCCACTGACGATCGCGTCAATCCGGATGTCGCACATCACCCAGTCCGTGGGCTGGATCCGGCCGTAGCGGATGGTGTTGTCGAGGCTATTGCCGCCTGCGCTGAAGCCCAGGGCATTGGAGGTCGCCTGGGGCACGAAATCGGCCAGCACGGCCAGCAGCTCGGGCGAGGCCAGCTGTCCGTCCCGGGCGCGGACCCAGGTGACCAGCCGCGCATCATCGCTCCGTCCTCCCTCCATCGCGCCGGTGGGATACCGGCCATAGGCGAGCCGGGTCTCGAAGCGGCCGTGCACGCTGTCCGACCGTCCGCGCCAGTGCTTGACCGGCGGGCACGCGTCCGGTGGCGGCACATCCGGCGCCTTCAACCACTGGTCGGTGACCCCGTCCCGGGTACCGAGGGCCGCGTTGACGGTGAGGATCTCCTGGTCGCCGATATGGGCCGTGACCCGGACCTGGCTGATGGCGTTGCCCACCGTCGCCTCGCGCACGTCGTAGTCGACGATGGCCCCGACCCGGGCATAGGACAGGTACTGGGCGGTGGCCCAGATCACCGGCCGGCCGCAGGTCGCCTCCATCGCCCTTACGGCGGCCGCCATGCCCACCCCGCCGAAGAGGAAGGCCTTGCCCTCCGGCCCCACGGTGATCTCCGGCGTCACCGGCAGAAACCACCGGTGGGTATTGTGCGTGGCGCGGAGGTCGAGAAAGGGCTGGCTCATGCCCGGGCAACTAAGGAGAAACGCACCCCCTTGGCAAGCCGCCTCCCCGCGCCACGCGGACTTGACGCCCCCGTCACCAGACCCGAAACACGGCCGGTCCAGTCTCGGCGGCCCCCGTTCATGTCCACCTCTGAAGTCTTCCTGATCGCGCTCCTCGTGATCTTCACGGCCCCCTATCTGGTCTGGAGGGTCCTGCGGACCGAGTATTACGCCCCGCTGGTGGTGGTGCAGATCGTCGGCGGCATCCTGCTCGGCCCGGGGGTGCTCGGACGGGCGTTTCCCGGATACTACGCCTTCGTCTTCAACCCGCAGGTCATCGGGGCCCTGAACGGCCTGGCCTGGTGGGCGGTGATGCTGTTCATCTGGGTCGCGGGGGTGGAGCTGGACCTGCGCCAGGCCTGGTCGCGGCGGGGCGAGACCGCGGTCACAGCCGGACTGGCGCTCGGCGCGCCCCTGGTTCTGGGATCCGCCGTTGCCGCGGGGATGCTCGGTCTGGGCAGCGGATGGGGCGGGACCCGCGGTGCTCCCTGGCAGGTGGTGCTCGGCCTCGGCATGGCCTGCGCCGTCACGGCCCTGCCGATCCTCGTCCTGTTCATGGAAAAGCTGGACGTCCTCAGGCGGCCGCTGGGACAGCGTATCCTGCGCTATGCCAGCCTGGACGACGTGGCGATCTGGGGGGTGCTGGCGGTGATCCTGCTGGACTGGAACCGGATCGAGCGCCAGGCGATCTTCCTGGTGGGCTTCGCCGTTGCCACTGTCGCCGTGCGCCGGCTGATGCCGCGCCTGGAGGCACGGGACCGGTGGTATGTGGCCCTGATCTGGCTGGCCGCCACCGGCTTCGCCGCCGACTGGTCGGGACTGCACTTCATGGTCGGCGCGTTCCTGTCCGGGGCGGTGCTGGACAGCGAGCTGTTCGACCGGGCGCAGCTGGACGCCTTCCGCAACACCATCCTTCTCACGATCATGCCGGTCTTCTTCCTCAGCACCGGGCTCAGGACAAGCTGGACCCTCGGGGGCACGGCCGTGTTCGCCGCCGCGGGGGCCCTGCTGGTCGCCGCGGTGGGGGGCAAGCTGGCGGGCGTGCATCTGGCGGGCCGGCTGCTGAAATGGGCCCCGGGCGAGGCCTCGATCATCGGCTGGCTGCTGCAGACCAAGGCCCTGATCATGATCATCTTCGTCAACATCCTGCTGGACAAGGGCATCATCAGCCCAGCCGCCTTCACCGCCACCCTGCTGATGGCCGTGGGCAGCACCATGCTGACCATTCCCAATGTCACGCCCCTGCTGAAGCGCTACGCCGGGATCATCCTCAAGCCGTCCTGACGCCTCGGCCCAGGATATCGAGGGCCATCTCCGCCAGATGGGGGCAGCCGTTCACCGCCTCCCGCTCGCTGGCAATGGTGCCGGACAGGATGCGCCGGTAGACCCCCTGGGAGATGGAGGCCAGGCGGAAGGCCCCGAAAGCGATGTAGAAGTCCAGGTCATCGATCCCGGCCCGCCCGGTGCGCCGGCAATAGGCGGCCACATAGTCCGCCTCCGTCGGGATGCCGCTCGTGGCGAAATCCACGCCGAGCAGGGTGCCCCAGCCCGGGCTGTCATTGTGCCACATGAAACAGTTGTACCCGAGGTCCGCCAGGGGATGGCCGATGGTTGACAGCTCCCAGTCCAGCACGGCGATCAGCCGGGGCTCGGTGGGGTGGAACATGACGTTCTCGAGGCGGTAGTCCCCGTGGGCGATGCCGCTGGCCTCGTCCTGCGGGATGCGCGCCGGAAGGGCTTCGATCAGCGCCTCCATCGCCGGGCAGGGCTCGGTCTCCGCGTCCCGGTACTGCCGGGTCCAGCGGGCCACCTGACGCTGGAAATAGCCCCCGGGACGGCCATAGTCCCCCAGCCCCACCGCCGCGTAGTCCACCTGGTGCAGCTTCGCGAGGGTCGCGTTCAGCGCGTCATAGATGGCCGCCCGCTCCGCCGGCGTCTGGTCCGGCAGCTGGGCATCGCGGAACACCCGTCCGGGCAGATAGTCCATCACGTAGAAGCCGGTCCCGATCACCTCGGCATCGTCGCAGAGCACCCGCATCACCGGGACCGGAACGCCCGTGCCGGCCAGCGCCTTCATCACCCGGAACTCCCGGTCCACCTGGTGGGCGCTGGCCAGCAGCACGCCGGGGGGCTTCTTGCGCAGCACGTAGCGGCGGGGGCCGTCCGCCGTCTCTGTGGTCAGGAGGAAGGTGGGATTCGAGGCACCGCCCTGGAACTGGCGCACGGACATGGCGGTCCCGAAGCGGTCGATCCGAGATGCCAGCCAGGCCTCCAGCCGGGCCTCGTCGAAGCGGTGCCCGGGGGCGACCTCGCGCACCGGGGCGCTCGTAGGCAGGGTGGGGTCATCGGCCACGGCAAGGGGTCTCCTGACACGCCCGGCGACCCAGGTGCCGCCGCGGTCCGGCCACTGAACAGCACCCTCCCCCCCGGCGCAACCATGCCCCAGCGGTGCTGCCCTTGCCATCCGTAGGGTCAACGGGGTCACATGGCACCAACGCCGCGTCCGACGGCGGATCACGGGAGCCGCGCGCCATGACCGACACCGATCTCTTCAGCCCCTGCCGCCTCAACGGCCTCGACCTGCAGAACCGCATCGTGATGTCGCCTGTCACCAGGACCCGGGCGGACATGGCGGGCTGCGTCGGCCCGATGCAGGCCGAATACTATGCCCAGCGCGCCTCCGCGGGCCTGCTGATCACCGAAGCCACCGCCGTGGCACCGGAGGGGCGCGGCGGCGGCTTCATCCCCGGGGTCTATGACGACAGCCACATCGCCGCCTGGAAGCAGGTCACGGACGCCGTTCATGCCAAGGGCGGCCGAATCTTCTGCCAGCTCTGGCATGCCGGGCGGCTCAGCCACTCCTCCCTCGACCCGAAGGGCCGGGCGCCTGCCGCCCCGTCAGTCATGCAGCAGCCGGGCCAGGTGTTCACCGGCACCGGCTTCGC
>CAIQUG010000201.1 GCA_903874895.1 uncultured Caulobacterales bacterium
CGGATGTATCTGGAGCCGGAAACCGACGACCGCCCGAATCCGGTGCTGAGCCAGTTCGAACGCCTGCGGGCCGCCTTTGACGGCCCGCAGATCTGATCGCCTCCTCGCGGGCCGCCTTCGACGGCCCGCAGATCTGATCGCCTCCTCGGGGGCCGCCTTCGACAGCCCGCAGATCTAACCTTCTACCCGGGGGCCGCCCTCGACGGCCGACCCGGCCAGGATCATTCCGCCGGAAGCGTGTTTTCCGACCGGCGGCTCATCATCTGATCAAAGGACGACCAGACGCCGCCTTCGCCCTGCCACTGCCCGCGGGTGGCGGCCTTGGAATATTCCGTGGCCCGGGCTTCGAAGAAGTTGGCGTGCTCGACGCCGGACAGCATCGACTGCAGCCAGGGCAGCGGGTTCTCCTTGATCCCGTAAAGGGGCGGAAGCTCCAGCTGGCGCAGGCGCCAGTCGGCGATGAAGCGGATGTAGCTCTTGATGTCCTCCGGCGTCATGCCCTGGACCTCGCCGGCCTCGAAGGCCAGGTCGATGAAGCGGTCCTCGAGACTGACCACCGTCCGGCAGTTCTCGATGATGTCGTCGGCCACGGCCTTCTTCACGCCACCGGTTTCCTTGGCGAAGGCGTGGAACAGCTTGATCATGCCCTCGCAGTGCAGGCTCTCGTCGCGCACGCTCCAGCTGACGATCTGGCCCATGCCCTTCATCTTGTTGAAGCGCGGGAAGTTCAGCAGCATGGCGAAGGACGCGAACAGCTGCAGCCCCTCGGTGAAGGCGCCGAACATGGCCAGCGTGCGCAGGATGTCGTCTTCTGATTCAACGCCGAAGGTCTGCATGTAGTCGTGCTTGGCACGCATGGCCTCGTATTCGAGGAAGGCGGAGAACTCGCTGTCGGGCATGCCGATGGTCTCGAGGAGCAGGGCATAGGCGGCGATGTGGATCGTCTCCATGTTGGAGAAGGCCGACAGCATCATCTTCACCTCGGTGGGTTTGAAGACGCGCGCATACCGCTCCATGTAGTTGTCGTTCACTTCCACGTCGGACTGCGTGAAGAAACGGAAGATCTGGGTCAGCAGGTTGCGCTCACGATCCGTGAGCTTGCTCGCCCAGTCCTTGCAATCCTCGCCCAGGGGCACCTCTTCCGGCACCCAGTGGACCTGCTGCTGCTTTTTCCAGAACTCGTGGGCCCACGGATAGCGGAAGGGCTTGTAGCTGTAGGACGGGGTCAGAAGACCGGGCTTGATCAGCGCCTGAGGGGCCTTGGAAATCATTGATCGTCACCATTCTTGCGCCGGGCGAGGCCTAGAATCAGCACGCCCTGATGTCACTGTCGAGTCATATGGTGAAGGAACCGTTTACCAAGTCTAGTAGGCACAGGTCGCTCACCCACATCATATAGTAGGTCTGAGGACAAATCCGAGCCGTGCCTGCGCGGCAGGCAAGCCTGTGCGCAGACATTCGGCGATCGGATCAGGTCAGGGGGGGCTCACCGCCTACTGGCAGGCGAGACATTCCTCGTAGTCGGTCTTCGCGGATTCCGTGAAGGTCGATTCGACGATGTCGGCCCCGGCGAAGGCCGCGCGCTGCACGGACTTGGAGCGGAGATAATAAAGGGACTTCACGCCCCGCTCCCAGGCGGACCAGTGCAGCATGTGCAGGTCCCACTTGTCCACGTCACCCGCCAGGAACAGGTTCAGGGACTGGGACTGGCAGATGTCCGGGGTCCGGTCTGCGGCCAGATCGACGATCCAGCGCTGGTCGATCTCGAACGCGGTCTTGAACACGTCCTTTTCGTCCTGGGTCAGGAAGTCCAGATGGCTGACCGAGCCCTCGTTCTCGAGGATCGAGCTCCACACCGCATCGGTGTTCTTGCCCTTCAGCTCCAGCACCTTCTCCAGGTACGGATTCTTCACGGCGAAGGATCCGGACAGGGTCTTGTGAGTATAGATATTGGCCGGGATCGGCTCGATGCCGGCGCTGGTGCCGCCGCAGATGATCGAGATCGAAGCCGTGGGCGCGATGGCCAGCTTGTGGCTGAACCGCTCCATCACCCCGGCGTCCGCGGCGTCGGGGCACGGACCGCGCTCTTCCGCCAGCAGCTTGGAGGCCTTGTCTGCCTCCCGGCGCAGATGCTTGAACACGCGCATGTTCCACGACTTGGCCAGCGCACTCTCGAAGGGCACGTTCTGGGCCTGCAGGAAGGAGTGGAAACCCATCAGTCCGAGACCCACGGACCGCTCGCGCATGGCCGCATAGATTGCCGGATCCATCTCGGCCGGGGCGCGGTCGATGAAGTCCTGCAGCACGTTGTCGAGGAAGCGCATCACGTCCTCGATGAAGGTCGGGTGATCACGCCATTCCATGAAGGTCTCGGCGTTGACCGACGAGAGGCAGCACACCGCCGTGCGGTTCTTCCCCAGATGGTCGGCGCCGGTGTGAAGCACGATCTCGGAGCACAGGTTCGACTGGCGCACCTTCAGGCCGAGGGACTGCTGATGGACCGGCATGGAGCGGTTCACCGTGTCGGAGAAGATCAGATAGGGCTCGCCGGTCTGCAGGCGGATCTCGAGGATCTTCTGCCAAAGGGTGCGGGCGTCCACATACTTCACCACCTCGCCGGTCTTCGGCGAGCGCATGGCGAACTTCTCGCCGGCACGGACGGCCTCCATGAACTCATCGGAGATGGAGATGCCGTGGTGCAGGTTCAGGGACTTGCGGTTGAAGTCGCCGGACGGCTTGCGGATCTCGAGAAACTCCTCGATCTCCGGATGGTTGATGTCGAGATACACCGCCGCCGATCCCCGGCGCAGCGACCCCTGGCTGATGGCCAGGGTCAGGCTGTCCATCACCCGTACGAAGGGGATGATGCCCGAGGTCTGGCCCGCACCCTTGACCTTCTCCCCGATGGACCGCACGCCACCCCAGTAGGTGCCGATGCCACCGCCGTTCGCCGCCAGGAACACGTTCTCGTTCCAGGTGCTGACAATGCCCTCAAGGCTGTCGGGCACGGCATTCAGGAAGCACGAGATGGGCAGGCCGCGGTCGGCCCCGCCATTGGACAGGACCGGCGTCGCCGGCATGAACCACAGACGGGAGATGTAGTCATAGACCCGCTGGGCGTGCTCGGAATCGTCGGCATAGGCCGTGGCGACCCGGGCAAACATGTCCTGATAGCTCTCACCCTGGAGCAGATAACGATCCTCCAGCGTGGTCTTGCCGAAGTCGGTCAGCAGGGCGTCCCGCGAGCGGTCGACCTCCACATGCTTCACGAGGCTGAGCCGCGGCCGTTCGGCCTGAGCCGCCGGCTTGCCGACCCGCACCTTGGATTGCGTCTGAACCTTTGCTGCTTCTCTGCCGACCATCGTCCAAAACCCCAAGAAATACGGAACGGGGGGCCTCGGAGGCCAACGCGCGAACGTTGCCTCACCCATACATGTAGTAGGGTGATCCCCCCACAGCCCACTATATGGTGCGCAAATGCACCGCGACTCGTCAACGGCCAGATAGGGCGCCATCCGGACTTTTTCGTTAACAAGTCCCTAATAACTGGTGACAGTCAGGCGCCCTGTTAACCCTTTGGAAAAGAGTTACGTGCCGGTTTGACGATCTCTTCGGCCACGTCCAGTTTGCGGACCATGTCGACCTCAAGCTCGCTCCGTCTGTCGTCCCCGCAGGACGCCCTTCTCGACCTCCGACGCCGTCTTCCCGCGGGTCCGATTCGCCTCCACATCCCCGGGGCGGCGGCAGAGCCCCTGGCCTTCGGCGACGCCTTCGCGGAGGATCCCGGCCTCGGCGCCGGGATCCATTTCACCGGCGTCTGGATCCCCGGAGTGAACCGGACGGACTGGTCCTGCCTTGGCGACGGGGCGGAGACGACCTTTGCCGCGCCGGAGTGGACCGAGAGCCGCCGGGCGGGCCGCATGCAGGTGCGCCCCCTGGGGTATCGGCAAGCCTGGGACTGGGTGGCGACGGCCCCGCTGGACGCCGCCATTGTCCAGGTTGCCCAACCTGATCGCGACGGCCGCTGCAACCTCAGCCTGACCGCAGACTTCACGGCGGCCGTGCTGGAGCGCCCGATCCCGGTGATCGGGCTGATCAACCCGGCCCTGCCGGAGATCGCCGGCGCCCCGTCGGTGGCCCTGTCCCGCTTCGTGGTCTGGACGGAGGTCGAGCGGGCCCCCGCCACCTATGACCCCGGCCCGGTCGACCCCGTCACCGAGGCTGTGGCGCGGGTGACGGCGGAGCTGATCCCCCACGGGGCCGTCCTGCAGACCGGGATCGGCAAGCTGGGTGCCGCGGTGTTCAACGCCCTCACCCACCGGAGGGGGCTGCGCATTCACTCGGGCATGGCCAGCGATTCCCTGATCGCCCTCATGGACGCGGGGGCTCTCGCCGACGTGCCCGGCGCGATCACCATCGGGGCGATCCTTGGCTCATCCGCCCTCGGTGCACGCCTTGCCGACGATCCGCGGGTGCGGATGGAAGGGGTGCCGGTGACGCATGGTTTCGAGGTGCTGAGCCGGCTGGACGGCCTCGTGGCCATCAATTCCGCCGTGGAGGTGGACCTGTTCGGTCAGGCCAACGCCGAGCATGTGGCGGGCAAGCTGGTCTCCGGGATCGGTGGGCTGGGGGATTTCCTCCGCGGTGCCGGGGCGGCGCGGGGTGGGCTGCCGATCCTCGCCCTGCCGGCGGAGACCCCCGGGGGGAAGCACAGCCGGATCGTGCCGCAGTTGGGCCCGGGCATCACCACGATCAGCCGGACCGATGTCGCCATCGTCGTTACCGAACACGGCGCGGCGGACCTTCGCGGTCTGACCCTGGACGGTCGCGCCGAGGCGCTGATCGCCATTGCCGCGCCTGCCCGCAGGGTCGAGCTGGCCGCCCGCTGGGACGAGATTCGACGGACCATGTGACCGGTCGTCAGACCCCGTCGGATCCGGACCGACCCGGGCTGGTCCCGTCAGGTCTCAGTGGGTGACCGGAACGATGTTGTCATCGGAATTCCGGTCGATCAGCTTGGTGTAGGGATCGATCCCCGCCACGGACGGCAGGCGGTCAGCGATCACCGTCACGGTATGAACGCCTTCGAGGATCTGCGCGCGATCCACCCGGATCACGTCCCTGGACGTGAATCCATCGCGCACGGGCGACTGGGTAAAGAGGCCGATCTCCGCAGAATCGTTCACCGGGGCGGGGGTTTCCCGTCCTTGTCCATCGGCATGGGTCTTGTGCGCCTCATAGGTCAGGGTGACGTCCCAGCGTCCGTCCGGGCGCCGCCGGGCCGAGGCCCCCTTGGCCTTCAGATCATAGAGGGTGATCTTCTCGAACAGGTCGGTGATCAGCTGCTGCTGGTCCGGCCGCGCCTGGGCGCGGAACAGATCCACCAGTTCCCGGGACGTGGGATAGGGCGCTGCGCGGAAGGCGTAGCGGCGAAGCATTTCGCGCAGGGCCGCATTCACCCGGTCCTCGCCCAGTTCCTCCTTCAGCCGGTACATGACCAGAGCGCCCTTGCGGTAGTGGATGTAGCCCTGGTTCTCAACCCGCTCCAGGGGCAGCTCCTCGATCAGGTCACCGCCCCGGGCCCGGAGATAGTGGTCCAGCTCGAACTTCAGAAACTTGTGGATCTGAGCGGGGCCGTAGAGCTTCTCCATGGCCATCAGGGCGGAGTACTGGGCCAGGGTCTCGTCCAGCATGGTGGCGCCCTGCATGTCCCCGCCGATCAGCTGGTGCGCCCACCACTGATGACCCAGCTCGTGGGCGGTCACATAGGTGACCATGTCGATCTTTTCCGGGTTCCGGGCGTCGATGATCCAGCCGAGATTTTCGGAATAGGGAATGGTGTTCGCAAAGGACTGGGCGAAATCCGCATAGGCTGGAAACTCCAGGATCCGGACCTGGCGAAACTGATAGGGGCTGAAGTTCGCCTGGTCGTAGTCCAGCCCGACCTTCAGGGCACGGAGCATCCGGTCGACATTCCAGCCGTGGCCGGGGTGATGGTAGATGGACAGGTCGATGCCCTTGTAGCGCTCCGTCTTCACGGCATAGGCGGCGGACTGGATGGAGAAGAACCTCAGGATCGGCGCCTCGGTGCGGAACCGCGCGATCCGGTGTCCGTCCACCACCGTGTCTGAAACCTTGTAGCCGGGGGCCATGGGGGTCTGGTCCGCCACGGTCGAGACCGTGATGTCGGCCGTGACCCAGTCGGAGTCCTTGCCGATCATGCTGAACCGGCGCGCGCTCTCGTCCTCGAGCTTGGCCGGCCGCAGTTGCACGGGAAGGCCGTACTTTCGACGCTTCGCCCGGTCCTGCAGCAATCCGTCCCGGCTCATGCCGATACTCGGGGCGATGTCCTGATCGTTCAGGAAGGTGCCGTTGTCGGCAATCCGCGTCCAGCCATTGTCCGAGTTCCGGAATCCGGTCTGCGCCCGGAGGGTCTGGAACGAGACGCTGCGATGCTCCCCGGGTGCCATCGGCGTGTCGAAGGTGAAGATACGGTAGTTGAAGCGCTCGAACGTCGCCTTGGGCCGGGCGCCTTCCACGCTGAGGCTGACCACTTTCAGGTCATGGGCAAACCGCACGTGCAGCTCGCGGAGCGCGGCGCCTGTCCGGTTTTCGAGCCGGTAGACGCCGCGGGTCATGGCCTTGTTGCCATGGGGGTCGAGATCGACCCGAAGCTGGACATCGGTAATCTTCGGCTGGGGCGTGGCCTCGAAGCGCAACAGCGTCTTCTCCAGATCCGCCGTCCAGACGTCCTCGGCCTCCGCCGTGCGATAGGTGTTGAGAATGTGCGTGTTGTAGAAGATGAAGCCGCCCAGGGCCGCGGCCAGGCCGACGGCCCCGGCCATGGCCACGCCGGCCGGCCCGGCGAGCCGTCGCGGCAGGATCCGGATGCGTACCAGGAGGCTGTCCGTCCTCCCACGTCGCCACAGGGCGTAGGTGAGCAGCACGAGGATCGCGCCCATCGCACTCCAGTAGCTCCTGAACCAGAAGCGGATCATGCCGAACCGGCCCTCTCCGTTCATGTCGGACAGGGGGACCGGCGGAGCGCCGCCGTAGCGGTAGAGGAGGTCCTCGAAATGCAGGCTGGCCATCGTCTGCATGAAGATCATGTAGACCAGCATGACGCCGAAGCCCCAGAACTTGTGGGGGACCAGGGTCTGGATGAACACCGCGAGAATGGCGGTCAGCACCAGGCTGACGCTGGTGGGCGCCACATACCAGAGCAGGTACTTGGCCAGTTCCACATCGTTCCAGCCCTTGAGGAGCTGCACGAGGACGGCCATCACAACGCCGAACAGCAGGGACACCACCAGAACCCCGGATATCGCCAGGATCTTCGGTGCAGCGAACACCCAGTCCGGCGCCGGCGTGGAGTCGATGATCTCCTCGGTGCGACGATCCCGCTCCCGCCAGACCAGCTCACCGGCGTAATAGACCGAGACGATGGCTGGAATGAAGGTGAAGGACCCCGTGAGGATCGCGATGCTGACACGGGTGACCGGATAGACGTCCACGCCATAGATCCCGGGCGCGAACCACAGGGCGTTGAGGGCGTTGAAGGCCCCGAGCAGGATCAGCACGAAGAAAGCGGGGCTGCGGAACACCTGCCCCATGTCGAACCGGGTCCGCGCGAGGAACTGCGTCCACGCCGCGTCCCGGCGCACCGGACCGGGGGCGATCGCGTGCAGCCTCGGCGTCGGGCGGGTATCGGGCTCGGGGTCCTTGCGCCCCCGGCGGTCAGGCTTGCCGGACACCTCGAAGCGGTAGGCGAGAAGGGGGACGGCCAATGCAGCCAATGCGACGACCATCCAGATCGCCCGGGACACCAGCACGATGCCGGTCATGGGCACGTTCAGACTGTTGCGCTCCGCCACCGTCCAGTACTTGGTGACGAAGCTGTAGGCACCGAGGCCGAAGGGCTCGATGAAGGCCATCAGCCGCTCGAGCTCGGGCTTGTCGGTCACGGCCAGGGCCCCGCTCCAGACCATCAGGAGGCCCACCACGCCCAGATAGGTCGCCATCATCGACCGGGTCGCCGTCGCCAGCGAGAAGAACAGCGCGGAGGTGAGGAAGACGGTCGGTAATCCGAACGCCACATAGTCGTAGACGTAATCGGACAATCGCAGCGGTCCGAGCAGGTCCCGGTCGAGCCACGGAGCGAGGGAGCCGGCAAGACAGCCCAGCGGAACCGCCAGGTAGGCGATGGCCACGGCCGCAAAGGCGCCCGTGAACCGTCCGTAGAGATAGTCAAACCGCGTGATCCGGCTGGACCGCAGGATCGCGCCATAGCCCGTCTCGTCATCCCGCACCACGACATTGGCCACAATGGCCGTCGACGCGAACATGAAGAAGAGCGCCATGATCATGTGCGTCATGCCGAGCGAAAAGGGGGCGTTTCGGTGCAGATTGGTGTTGTCCCCCCCCACATGGATCTGATCCACGGCCAGGGTCGCGAAGCTGAGCAGGAAGAACAGGACGACCGCGACCCAGAAGACAGGGCTCCGGACCTGGTAGCGGAATTCGAAACCGGCGATCTTGAGGAACATGGGCGGCGCGTCAGGCAGCGCGACGGGAGGCGGCAAGGGCTGTGAAATAGACCTCCTCCAGCCCGCCGCTATGGGCCGAGAAGCCCTCGCCGGGATCCGTGTCGGCGAGGACATGCACCACCGTCCGGCCGCTGATCAGCCGCGTGGAGATCACGGTGTGGCGCGCCCGCAGGGATTCGAGCTCGGTCCGGTCGACGGTCTTGCGCCAGATCCGTCCTTCAAGTTCGTGCATCAGTTCATGCGGCGCGCCCTGCCGGACAATGCGGCCATTGGCGATGATGGCCATGGCCGGGCAGAGGTCCGCGACGTCCTCGACGATATGGGTGGACAGGATCACCACGACCTTGTCGCCGATATCCGCGAGCAGGTTGAGGAAGCGGTTGCGCTCCTCCGGATCCAGGCCCGCGGTGGGCTCGTCGACAATGATCAGGGATGGGCCACCGATCAGGGCCTGGGCGATGCCGAAGCGCTGGCGCATCCCGCCGGAAAATCCGGCAATGGCCTTCTTGCGGACACTCCAGAGATTCACCTGATCCAGGAGCCGCTCGACCTCTGCCTTCCGCGCACCGCCGTCGGCGATGCCCTTGAGGATGGCCATGTGGTCCAGCATGTCATAGGCCGAGACCCGGGGATAAACCCCGAAATCCTGCGGCAGATACCCGAGGGTTCGTCTCAGGGCCTGGGGATCGCGGATCACGTCGATGGCGTCAAAGCGGATGGAGCCCGAGGTCGGAACCTGCAGTGTCGCAATGCATCGCATGAGGGTCGACTTCCCGGCCCCGTTCGGCCCGAGCAGCCCGTACATGCCCGGCCGGACGGACAGGCTGATCCGGTCCAGCGCCTGGACGCCGTTCGGGTAGACGTGACTCAGGTCGTCGATCTCCAGCATCCCTGCTCCCGCCCCGCTGTAATGCGCATGATATTCTCACCGGGGACGTTGCCTTGCGGTCATCGTCAAGGCAAGTGAACGGTGAGTCATGTTCGGGGTCGGTAGAGCCGCAAGAACCCTTCGCTGCCAGCCGACTGAGCGACCAACACGAGGACATCCCCGATGACCGCCACGGTGTTTCCCCCCGCCCCCGCCGTCCTCGCCGCCATCGACGGGACCGATGTGCGGTTTCCCGTGCGGCGAATCTTCTGTGTGGGACGAAACTACGCCGCCCACCGGGCCGAGATGGGCGGCGACGACCGCGAGCCCCCCTTCTTCTTCACCAAGCCGGCGGATGCGCTGGTCCCGTCCGGCACAATCATTCCCTATGCCCGGGCGACAGCCGACCTGCATCACGAGGTGGAACTGGTGATCGCGATCGGAACCGGGGGAGCCGAGATCCCCGTCGAGGAGGCCCTGTCGCATGTCTATGGCTATGCCGTGGGCGTCGACCTCACCCGGCGCGACCTTCAGGCCGCGGCCAAGTCCAAGGGCCAGCCCTGGGACAGCGCGAAGGCCTTTGACCGGTCGGCCCCCCTCGGTGCCGTTCGGGTCGCGACGGGATCGGACCTGCCGGGCGGCATCCGGCTGTTCGTCAACGACACGCCGCGGCAGGTATCCCAGTTGTCTCACATGATCTGGTCAGTGCCGGAGATCATCGCGGAATGCTCCCGCCTGTGGCAACTCGCCCCTGGCGACCTGATCTTCACCGGAACCCCGGACGGTGTCGGCGCACTGGCACCGGGAGATCACGTCCGGGCGGTGATTGACGGTCTGCCGGAGCTCGACTTCACCATCGCCTGACACCTTCTGCGGAGACCGGACGGCCATGACCCTGATCCTGCACAGCTACTGGCGGTCCAGCGCGGCCTATCGCGTCCGGATTGCGCTCAACCTCAAGGGCCTGAGCTATCAGCAGCTGACCCATGACCTGAGGCAGGATGCCCAGTCCGCGCCGGCGTACCGCGCCGTCAACCCCCAGGGACTCGTACCGGCCCTCGAGGCGGACGACGTCATTCTGATCCAGAGCCCTGCCATTCTCGAATGGCTGGAAGAGCGCCATGCGGAACCGCCCCTTCTGCCGCAGAGGCTCACCGACCGGGCGGTCGTCCGGGCCATGGCGGCCATCGTGACCTGCGACATCCACCCCCTCAACAATCTCCGCGTCCTGAAACAGCTGAGGCTTGAGTTCAAGGCTGACGCAGACGCGGAGAAGCGCTGGATCGCGCAGTGGATCACCGCGGGATTCGACACCCTCGAGGGCATGGTTCACCGCTACGGGCGCGGCTTTTCGTTCGGCGACCACCCAACGCTTGCTGATTGCTGCCTGGTGCCCCAAGTCTACTCGGCCAACCGGTTCGGCGTCGATATGACGCCCTATCCGAACCTCCGGGCCACCGTGGCCGCCCTGATCTCCCTTCCGGCCGTAGCCGACGCGCATCCCGACAACCAGCCGGACGCCGACACATAGGATATCGATGACCGTGATTCGCGACCTGATCGACAACAACCGGAACTGGGCCAAGGGCAAGACGGAGGTCGATCCGGACTTTTTCGCCCGCCTCGTCCGCCAGCAGAGCCCCTCCTATCTCTGGATCGGCTGTTCCGACAGCCGGGTTCCGGCGAACGAGATCGTGGGGCTCGATCCCGGCGAGCTGTTCGTGCACCGGAACGTGGCCAACCTCGCCCCGCCCCAGGACGCCAACTATCTGTCGGTCCTCCAGTATGCCGTCGAGATGCTGAAGGTCCGGGACATTCTCGTGGTGGGCCACTACGGGTGCGGGGGCGTGATCGCGGCAACCGAACACACCCATCACGGGCTGATCGATCACTGGCTGACGCCGATCCGGCTGCTCGCCACAGAACATCAGGCCGAGCTCGATCTGCTGCCGGAGGGCAAGGCGCGTCACGACCGACTGTGCGAACTGAACGTGATCCGCCAGGTCCGGAATGTTGCCATGAATCCGTTTCTGCTGGCCGCCTGGGAACAGGGCCGTGACCTGACCGTTCACGGGTGGTGCTATTCCATCGAGAACGGCCTCGTCAGCGACCTCGGCGTCTCCATCTCGAACCGGACGGAAGCCAAGGACATGTTTGGCGACCGCTAGGTCCCGGCCGGGTCAGGCGGCTGCCCACAGACCCACATGTTCGGCCTCGTGGGCATTGAGGCCCAGCGTCGACCAGTCCAGCTCCGGTGCCGGGGCAGCGGCGGCGGCCAGTATGGCGCGCAGTTCGGCCTGCGAGGCCACGCCGACAATGACACGGGACGCATCGGGTAGCCGCAGGGCATAGGCCAGCGCGGCCTGCAGGGGGTCGGCACCCGCTTCGGCGATCTCTCGCCGGATCCGGGACAGACGCGGTCCCGCCTCCGCCAGCTCCGGCGGCAGACCGTCGCTGGGCAGGAACATCAGCCCCTGAAGAAAAATGGACCTGACGTGAACGTCTACCCCCAGTGCGGCCAGGGTCTGCAGCTCGCCGCCGACGACAAGCCGCTGATCCAGCAGGCTGACCGGCAGCTGCATGATATCCGGCTTGAACCGACGAGCCAGCGCCACCGGTGCATCCTCCGACCGGGCCGAAACGCCGATCTTCTCGAACAGGCCGGCCTCGCGCAGGTCTGTCAGGGCCCGCCAGAGATCATCGCCATCCGGCCCGAGCAGGTCCTCGGCCTGATTGACCACCAGGGCATAGGCCCGGGGAACGCCGAGATTGCGCAGGGACCGCCGCGCACGGGCGACGACCGCGGCCACACC
>CAIQUG010000202.1 GCA_903874895.1 uncultured Caulobacterales bacterium
GTATTGCGAACTCGACCTTCTCCATCAACGGAGCCGGTCAGCTCGTGGTCACCACCAGTACGGATGTGGCGACCCTGAACTCAGTGGAACAGCTGCAGTTCGGGTCTGATGCGGTCCTGACCCTTCTCTTGGGGAACGGCGGCAACGACGTCCTGCCAGCTACCAATGTCACCCCAGGTGCCGCCAACCTGTTCATCGGAGGGGCCGGTGCCGACCTGATGACAGCCTCCGCCGGTATCGACATCTTTGCCCACACGTCGAGGAGCGACTCCGGCACATCGACTGATACGCTCAATAATGGCGGTACTGCAATTCGCACGGGAACAGAGGATTACATCCGCGGGTTCACGCTCAACCAGGACAAGATCGACCTGCACGGCCTCGGCTTTGCAGTCACGGACTGGATCGGTGCCAACGAGACCAACCACGCCGCGAATAAGGTCGGTTACCACCTCGGCACCGGCGTGAACGCCGGCCACGTCTATGTCGACATCTTCACGACGACGGGCGCTGCCACCAGCATCATCGATCTGGCGAACCCGATCACCTCGGCGGGCCATACGACGCTGCTCGCGACCGACTTCATCTTCTGATCACCGACCCGAACCCCTGCCGCTCTTGGGCGGCAGGGACAGGGGACCTCTTCCGGGGCGGCGCTGGCGACAGCGCCGCCCTTCTTCTTTTGTGGAACGGTCCAGGCGAGGGGCGGGGCCAAGGGCTGGGGCCAAGAGGCGGGGGCTGCGCAAGGTTCGCGAACCCGACCTGCGTCGTACATCGCGGTTGTGACCCTCCGAATCTGACGGTGGGCACAGGCGTGTGTCTCCGCCGGCAGATGGGGGCAGGCAAGGAGCTGCGGCTACAGGCTGCCCATCGCCAGCCGGGCGAGGCAGAGTCCGAGCGCCGCCCCGGTCGCAGCACCGGACTGGTCCTCGCACCCCGCCACTCCACGCGCCCAAACGACAACGGCGGCGCTGGATATCAGCGCCGCCGCATCAGGGACGTCGGTTCAGAGGAGGGCGGAACGCCTCAGCGGCCGTCCGTCGGGGCGAAGCTGGGGGCCTTGAGGAAGGGTTCCAGATCCCGCCAGCGGGGCGAGACCGGCATGGTGTCGGCTTCCACCGGGCGGTCGCCCTGGGCGGGCGGGGCAAGCTTGAGCCCGGCCACCGACACCTGCGGCGCGCCGATCCGGTCCAGCGCCGTCACCGGCCCGACCCAGGGGGCCTTGGCCTCGGCCAGCACCGTCTTCAGGGACGCCTCCGGCCGGTAGACCGGCGTCGCGGGGGACACCAGGTCCACGTTCAGCAGGCCGACGGACAGGAGCAGACCCATCTCGGTCAAATACTCGTCGTGGAAGCTCTGGAACAGGGCCACCTTGGTGGACTGGTATTCCTGCTCCGCATTCAGGACGTCGATGGTCTGCCGCAGGCCGTTGCGCGCCTCGATGCGGGAGCCGCGAAAGGCGCTCTCCTCCTGCTTCAGCTGGGTCTGGAGCTCGTCCAGCACCCGGCGGCGAGACGCCATTTCCGCCCAAGCGCGGGCCACGGTCTGGACCACCCGCCGGCGGATGTCGTCGGTCTTGAAGTCATCCCGATTGGCCGTCTCCAGCGACTGCCTGATCCGGGAGCTGTGGATGCCCGCCGTGTAGAGCGGCCGGCTGACCGAGATGGTCGCCTCGTAGCTGCGGTCGTGCTGGTTCCTCAGGTAGTTCGTGTAGGGCTCGTCGCCGTAGCTGGCATTAAGGGTCACCTGAAAGCCGTCACTGGCCTTGGCTTCGCCTACGCGCAGGTGCGACGCGCGCGCGCTGAAGAGCGCCCCCAGCAGGGTCGGATTGTAGGCGTCCGCCGCATTGAAGGCCTGCTCCGCGGAGGCGGGCACGCCGGGGAGCTGAGGCAGGACGTCCAGCTCGCCGGGGGCGTGGCCGACCACCGCCAGGTAGTGGGCCTCCGAGGTCGCCAGCGTACTCGCCGCCCGCTCCCGGCCGATCTCGGCGGCAATCAGGCGCGCCCGGGTCTGGGACTGGTCGGTGAGGGTCGCTTCCTTCAGGTCGAACTTGGCCTGGATCTCCGCCGCCTGGTCCTTCAGGAGGGCGATGTTCTGCTCCGCGATGGTCAGCAGGATCCGGTTCAGCATCACGTCGGCGTAGGCGGTGATGACGTCGCCGAGGACGCTGGCTTCCTGCTCCCGCAGGCCGTGGCGGGCCGCGAGGATGTCGGCCTCCGCGGCAGACACCGACAGAGACAGCTGGCCACTGGAGTAGAGGGGCTGAGCGAAGTTCACCCGGACGCCGGAGCTGGCGTACCAGCCGTAGTGTGTCTGGGTCGAGGGGTTGAAGAGCGACTTCGGCGCGTAGAGTGTGCTGGTGTTCTGGTTGGCCTGAGCGCTGAGTGAGAGGGTCGGGCCCATAGCGCCCCTAGCCTGGATGTAGCGCTCATTCAGGGCCCTCAACTCCGCGCGCTGGGCGAGGATCTGGGGGTTCGTCTGGTAGGCGAGGGCGATCGCGTCCGCGAGGCTCTCCCCGTGCGCGGCGCCCGCGGAACCCGCAGCCACGGCGAGGCCCAGAGCGATCCCAGCGGCTGGCCGGCGCGTGGGCGTCCTCATCGCGCGACGGCTTCCTCGCCGAGGAAGGAGGGGTCGCACTTGGCGGCGCGGGCGGCGTAGACAGCCGTATCCAGATCCCGGACCTTGAAGACCCGCGCGGGGCTCCGCTTCTCCGGACGGACCCAGACGAAGGACGACGTGCCCACCACCTTAACCGGTACGTAGACCACGCCCCGGCTGGGATTGGTGAGGTCGTCTGACGACACTTGAACCCCAAGGCCCGCCAGCGTGGCGAGGTGGCTCCGGACCGGGACGACGGCGCCGTCATTCAGCCGGTATTCCGCGGCGCTCGTGTCAGTCTTTGGCGAGAACTGGAAGGCCACCGCGCCCCGCTCCACAACCATGCCGGGGGCGGTGAGGGTGCAGGACACTGATCCATTGAAGGCGTCCTGTGACACCGTCAGCGTCCACTTGCCGATCGCGGTCCGGTTGACCTTCCGGTTCCCCGGAGCCGTGTCGTGGGGCGTCAGGCGCGCGGGATTAAACAAGTGAGGCACGCCCACGTGGGGCAGTGGCGGCACTGCGGGGAGGGCGATGTGAGGCAGCGGCGGAAGTTGAGGAAGTGGCATGGTGAGCGGGTCTCCGTCCGAAGTGCAGTCCAGCCAGTCAGATCGAGTTGGTTAATGTAATCCCGCGATCTGGTAACGTTGCTTCCCTTTTTCCTATGAATATACTTTTCAAATGGCAAGTTTTTATTATGGTAAAGATGCAAAAAATTCGCTAAATATCTACAGATATTTACAAAAATGGTTAAATATTGGGAGATCCATGTTAATCTGGGGCGGTGTCTCGCGGCGTGGTCGAGCTTTGATCGTGCCTCGTCTGCGTCCCGGCGCGCAGTAGGCGAGGCAGTTACCTGCCCGCCCAACCGGTTGCCCAACAGCCAACCCAGCCAGCTAAGGCCCCCGCGGCCAGCGGCCAGGGAACAATGCGACGCAGCCACAAGGTGCACAGACCTCGGTACCCCGGTGCCTGGGTGCCAAGGCACTCCGGCACCCAGGCATCTAGGCACCCAGGCACGCAGCCGACACCCCGGCCGCCGACCCCCACTCCGGGGCGGGAGCCGCGGCCGGTGCCGGTGCCGGGGGCGGTGGACCAGAGCCCGGGGCTGGGTCTCTCGCGTCCCGAGCCGGGGCCGGATCCGCCGGACGGCTTCGCTACTGGCGCGACAACCTCTCAGCGCGGCGCGCCGCCGCGCGCGCGGCGCGGGCGGCGGCGGCGTCCTCGGCGGCCCTATCCCAGGCCCACCGCGCCGTGAGCGTCCGCTTGGAGGGCGGGGGGTAGTTCTGGATCTCACTGCCCTCCGCCTCGAAGATATCCCCGCCCCCGGCGGCGACGCCGGGGAGGTGCTTCAGGCCGAACTCTCGCAGCCTCTCGAGGCGCCACTCACGCAGATTGAAGAAGGCCGAGCGGCGGATCTTATCCTCCGGGTAGAGGGCGAGGATCAGCCGCTCGATCCGCCGGAAGCGGCCAAGGATCCAGCAATTCAGGGGCTCCAACTCGATGCGGCTGCTGTCGGTCCCGCGGGGGCCGGTGCCGACGCGTCCGCGCCGCAGCAAGTCGGACTTGGCGCTCCGAACGGAGCGGAGCCAGTCCCAGACGGCCTCCCACTCGCGGCGCTCATCCCCGTTGGCGGGGCCGTTCAGCGTGACGCCGGAGCCGTCGCTGTTGACCACCAGGTCGTCGGGGTGTGGGCTGACTTCGGGGAGTGGCAGTCCCTTGGCGGCGTACTGTAGCCGGACGCCGATCCAAGTCGCCTTGAACTGCAGGGCGAGCTCCACCTTTTCGGTCCGGGTGCGCTCGTCTGCGGCCTCCGCGGCTTGCGTCAACTGCGTAAAGAGCTTGCCGGCTTGGACACTCCCCTGCGCGGCCTTCGTCGACACCGCCCGGACAGCCAACTCTCGCATGGTGATCCGCTGCAGTTCGCCATCGATTGCCACCTCGACGACGCGATTTGCCTCCGCGAGGACGGCTCCAGTCAGATCCAGCAACTTCAGGGCGCCGCCGTGCGACTTGGCGCCCCTCGGCCGGCCCGCGGGATTGCCCGAGACGCCCGGCTTGAAGCGCGTGTTCGGGGGAGGTCGGCCAAAGCCGGCGGCGCGGGGCGGCGGCTCCCCGGAGGCCTCAGCCCTGGAATTGCCGACAGTATCGGGCGCGGGATCGGAGCCAGCGCGCGCGCGTGCCCCCGCGTTGTCGAGTGGCTCCGCGTGGGCCGCGGTCAGGCTCTGGGTTAGGATTGTGAGGCTCAGTCACGAACTACCTCCTCGTTAAGGCGTGGAGGCGTCGGCTGTGCCTGCCTCCCGCGAGTGGAAATCCGCTCCACTAAACACGGAGAGGTATGGAACTCGTTGGGGCTCTCAGCGCCTCCACTCCGCTCCGCCCGCGACGCCCCCCCCAACCCGGCCGGCTCGGCCGGCGCGGCCGGCGACCGTGGGGCACAGCAAGTGGCACTCCGCCGTTGCGCGGGCGTGGAGTTTGACTTTGGATCACACGCAGCCTCTGGCCCAAGCGGAGTGACTTTCGATCAAAGGCGCGCAGTATCCGAGCCCAATCCCGGCGCGTCCCCCCGCGTCCCGCCGCCGGCGGGGTCGCTGGCTGGCTTCGCCCGGGGCGGCACTCAGGCGGCGGCAGTCCAGACCTGACGCCTCAAATCTGCGTCTCGCGCCCTGATCTTCGGGCCCGGCGGCCCTGATCGTGAGCCGCCGGCGTCCAGTTAAATCGAGCGCCGATTGGGGTGGCTGAGCGTTGAGGGTGACGCCACGGGGCGAGTTCCTGTAAATTCCCTGTTTCCAGTGCCGCGCAGCGAGGACGGCCATCTGGATCCTATAGTCTGGAGTGACGCCCAATGGAGACCGACATTGCCTCCGTCGACTGCGGGTCAGAGTTGACTGCCGGTCCATTGCCGGCGGCCATGCTGGCGCTGAACAAGGCCCACGAGGTCGAGTTGTCGCCCCTCGATGCGCCTGACTTGCGGCATCTTGTCCGGCAGTCGTTCGCGACGCTCCGGGTCGGGGCGGTGGACGCCTTTCTCATCGCCCTTGATCAGGACGCGGACTACGGCAGTCCGAATTACCTCTGGTTTCGGGATCGGTTGGCGCGGTTCGTCTATGTGGACCGGGTGGTGGTATCGCCCCTCGCCCGGGGGCGGGGGCTGGCCCGGCAGCTGTACGAGGCGCTGTTCGAGCGGGCCGCCCGGGCCGGCCACGACCGAATCGTCTGCGAGGTCAATGCGTCACCCCCCAACCCGGAGTCGGAGGCCTTTCATCTGGCCCTCGGATTTTCAACGGTCGGAGTCGGACAGCTTCCGGAACGGGGAAAGACCGTCCGATACCTGGAACGCCGCCTCGTCGTTCCCGGTCCGTGAGGACCTCGTCCCGATGCGGATCCGCCGCCTTGGGGACTCCCCGGACGGGAATGATCACACGCCCGGCAAGGGAATTGCTCGCTCTGACCGTGTAAATGTCATCCTGTCCCAAATTGTGACACCGGGACCCAAGGCGAGGATCAAGACGTTGAAAATTCAGCAATTCATCAAAGACGAATCGGGTGCGACCGCCATCGAATACGGGCTGGTCGCCTCCCTGATCGCCCTCGTCATCCTGACGGCTGTCTCGTCGGTCGGCGTGAACCTGTCCGGTCAGTTCGGAAACATCGCCAACGCCGCCAGCTAGGCGTCGTTCCTAGTCCCGCAACCTTACCGTCACCTGGGCGCTGAGGCCGGGTCGAAGGGTCGCCACGGCGGTCTGGCCCGGATCGAACGCGATGCGCACGGGCACGCGCTGGACGATCTTGGTGAAGTTTCCTGTGCCGGGTTCGAAGGGCAGCAGCGAGAACTGTGATCCCGTACCCGGGGCGAGGCTGTCGACCCGACCGGTCAGGACCGTTCCCGGCAGCGCATCCAGCCGGATCCGGACCGCCTGTCCCGGCACCATGCGCATGACCTGCGTTTCCTTGAAGTTGGCCGTCAGATAGAGGGCCGACAGCGGCGCGACCGTGAGAAGCCGGGTGCCCGGCTGCACATAATCGCCCGGTGCCACCTGCCGGTCGCCCACCACTCCGTCGATGGGCGCGCGGATCACCGTGTGGTCCAGATCCTGGCGGGCAAGGGCCAGGGCTGCCGTTGCCCGGGCCCGTGCGGCCCCGGCCTGGGCCTCGGCGGCCTCCAGGGTGGCGCGCCGGGCCCGGATGACGCCCGCCTGATCCCGGACGGCGTCCAGTCCCGCCCGGACCCGATCCCGCTCCGAGGCGGCGCTGACCGCCGCCGCCCGGACGGTGTCCGTATCCCGGGCCGAGACTGCGCCGGTGGGCGCCAGTTGCTCGAACCGCGCGCGGTCGGCCTCGGCACGGTTCGCCTGGGCGTCCGCCGAACCGATGGCCGCCTGGGCGACGCGAATGTTGGCGCGGGCGAGCTGTTCCTCCGCATCGAGGGCGACGCGGGCGGCGCGCGCCGCGAGGACGCCGGCTTCGGCGGTGGCGAGATCGGCCTCTGCCGCCGCCACCCGGGCGGTGAACTCCTCCGGATCGATCTCCAGGACGGCGTCGCCCCGGTGCACCGGCTGGTTGTGGGCCACCAGCACCCGGGCCACCAGACCGCGGATCTTGGGGGCGATCACCGAACTGTCCGCCTGCACATAGGCGGCATCGGTGGTCTCGCTGGACTTGGGTGCGGTGATCCACAGGACACCGCCGATGGCAAGGCTGACCGCCACGCCCACCGCGACAAGGGTGCGGGCGGAAAAGGGTAGCCGCTGGCGCCCGGGGGAGGGGGGCGCGTCGCTCATCGGCTGATCACCAGAAGGGTGGAGGTGGCCGAGGCATACAGCGTGCCGTCGGCCCCGGTCAGCCGGGCTTCGGCAAAGGCGGCCCGCCGGCCCATGGTGATGACCTTGCCCTCCGCCCGCACGGGGCCGGTCGCGGCGGTCATGGCCTTGTGATAGGCGACCTTCAGCTCAAGGGTCGTGTAGCCCTGGTCGGCGCTCAGCCGGGAATGGACGGCGCAGCCGCAGGCGCTGTCCAGCAGGGTTGCAGCATAGCCCCCATGCACCGTTCCGATGGGGTTGTAGGCATGCGGTCCCGGGGTTCCCTCGAAGACCGTCCGGCCCTCCTCGACCTCCACCAGGGTGAAGTCGAGGGAGGTTCCGATGCCGGCTCCCCGGCCGGTCTGTAGCATGGCCCGCAGTTGCTCGATCCCCGGCCGTCCCGGGGCCACCTCGTCCACCAGGCTCATGCGGCACCCTCCAGTCCCAGGCGCTGTTTCAGAATGACGCGGGAGGCTGCCAGAAGGGCATCGGACTGCGCCGGGTCTGCGACCGCCCGGGACAGGGAGAGGGCACCGACCAGCTCGGCCAGGATCGATGAGGCCAGGGGCTCCGCCGGTTCCAGCCCCAGGCTGCGGATCTGTGTGGTCAGCTTCTGGGTCAGGGAGGCGACGCCCTCTCCATACCGGGCCCGAGCTTCCGGCCCGAGGCGCGCCAGATCGGCAGACAGGGCGGGCAGGGGGCAGCCGGTGCCCCGGGCGTCCCGGTGCCGGGCGGAAAGATAGAAGTCGAGGTAGCGAGCCATTCCGTCGGCTGGGCTGTACCCGTCCGTCGACCGGGCGAACCGGCCACGCATGTCGTTGAACATCTCCTCGATGGCGGCGGCCACCAGGGCGTCCTTGGACGGAAAGTGGGCGTAGAACCCCCCGTGGGTCAGACCGACGGCGGACATGACCTCCGCCACGCTGATCTGGTGGGGACCCTGTTCCCGGATGGATCGGGCGGCTTCGGCCAGCACTTTCTGCCGGGTCTCGAGCTTGCGGTTGGCGTCGTAGCGCATCTTGCGCCTCCTGGTTATATGATAGATATAATATCATCGTGATGGAGGCCGCAAGGGGCGACCGGGATCAGCGGATGGCGGCGCGGGCGCGGACATGGAGCGGGCAGGCGGGTTCACGGATGTGATCGGGCGGCTGTTCGGCGGGGACGACCGGCCGCAGGTCGCGCCGGCGGACCTGCCGACCGCGCGCAAGTTCATGATCTTCGCGGTCATGGCCTTCGGGCAGTTCCTCGCGCTGATCGACATCCAGATCGTGGCCGCGTCCCTGAACGATGTGCAGGCGGGTCTGTCGGCGGGACCGGACGAGATCAGCTGGATCCAGACCGGCTACCTGATGGCCGAACTCGTCATGATCCCGTTCTCGGCCTTTCTGGCCCAGGCCCTGTCCACCCGCTGGCTGTTCGCCCTGTCCGCCGGACTGTTCACCCTGTCCAGCGCCCTTTGCGGGGCCGCGTGGGACATCCAGTCCATGGTCCTGTTCCGGGTGGTGCAGGGCTTTGTGGGCGGCGCCATGGTGCCCACCGTGTTCGCCACGGGATACGCCCTGTTCTCGGGGGCGCAGAGGGCGATGATCCCGGCGATCCTGGGCATGGTGTCCGTGCTGGCACCGACGCTGGGTCCGACGGTAGGGGGCTTTCTGACGGATGCCGTGGGCTGGCGCGCCATCTTCTACATCAACATCGTTCCCGGTGCCGCGGTGACGGTCCTGTCCCTGGTGCTGATCCATGTGGACCGGCCGAACCTGTCGATGCTGCGCCGGATCGACTATGCGCACCTGGCCTCCATGGCCACGTTCCTCGGCTGTCTCGAATACGTGCTGGAGGAGGGGCCGAAGAACGACTGGTTCGGGGACCCGAAGATCCTGACGGCGGCCTGGGTCTCGGCCGTGGCCTTCGGGTTGTTCCTGGAGCGGTCGTTCCGGTCCGGCGGTCCCATCGTCAAGCTGACGCCCTTCCGCCGCCCGACCTTTGCCTTTGCCTGCATCTTCAACCTGGTGATCGGCTTCGGCCTCTATTCCTCCACCTATCTGGTCCCGGTGTTCCTCGGGCGGGTGAGGGGGTACAGCGCCCTGCAGATCGGCCTGACCGTGTTCATCGTCGGGGTGACCCAGGTCGCGTCCACCGTGATCGCCGCCCGGCTGTCCCAGAGGGTGGACCCCCGCCGGATCATCACCGTCGGCCTGACCCTGTTTGCCGCGGCGCTCTGGCTGGCCTCCTGGATCACGCCGGAGTGGGGCTTTGCCGCGTGGGCGGCTCCGCAGATGCTCCGGGGGTTTGCCGTGATGCTGTGCATTGTCCCCAGCGTCGGACTGGCGCTGGGCGGTTTCGCCATGACCGAGCTGCGCTACGCCTCGGCCCTGTTCAATCTCATGCGCAACCTGGGCGGAGCCATCGGCATCGCCGTGGTCAATACCTGGCTGGGGGACGCCACCCGCACCGCCGCCGCCCGGATGGGGGAGGCCCTCGGGCGCTCCGGCGCGCGGGCCCCCGGCCTGGTGACTGACCTGGCACAGCGCCTGTCGTCGCGGATCGGGGATCTCGATCACGCCACCCTGGTGGCCCGGGCGGAGTTTGCCCGCATCGTCGGCCGATACGCGCTGACGACGGCCTTCAACGAGGTCTTCCGGACCATGGCCTGGGTGTTTGTCGCCGCCCTGGTCCTGGTGCCGTTCTGCCGACCGGCGCCGCAATCCCAGGCACCCGTACCGCCGGAGCCGCACTGAAGCGCACGGCTCCGTCGGAGGTCAGACGCTCTCGAACCGGGCGATGGCGGTCTCAAGGGCCCGACTGATCCCGGAGATGAGGCCCCTCGGCTCCACAGGCTTGGGAATGTAGCCGTCGGCCCCGGCCTGTTGGCTGGCCTCGATATAGTCCCGCCCGACATTGGCCGTGAGAATGGCGATCGCCGTGTAGACGCCGCCCCGCTCCCGCTCGATCTCGCGAATCTGGCGGACGGCGGCCAGCCCGTCGAGAACGGGCATCTGCATGTCCATCAGGATCAGGTCAAAGGCCCCGGTCTGCCAGGCGGCCACCGCCTCTGCGCCGTTTTCGACGATGGTCAGGTCGACGCCATACGGCTCCAGGATGATTTCGACGACCTTCTGGTTGGTCGGATGGTCCTCGGCGAGGAGTACTTTCAAACCGTCGGGCAGGCCGAGATCAGCCTCGTCCGCCGGGGCCTCGGCCATTTCGGTCGACGCCCGGAGGGGAAGGCGGACCTCGAAGACGCTGCCATAGTTGGGACGCGACCGGACCTCGATCGTGCCGTGCATCAGCTCCACCAGGGCACCGACAATGGTCAGGCCAAGGCCGGTGCCGCCATAACGCCGGGTGATGCTGGCGTCCAGTTGCTCGAACCGGTCGAACAGCCGTTCCCGCTGGGCCTCGTCGAACCCGGTGCCCGTATCCTCCACCCGGATCAGCAGCCCGGCCTCGGACGTCGATGAGACCGACACCTCGAGGCGGACCATCACCCGGCCGACGTCGGTGAACTTCACGGCGTTGGACAGGAGGTTGCTGAAAATCTGGTTGATGCGCAGCGCGTCTCCGTCCAGGTCCCGGTCGACCTCGCCCTCGAGCTCGAGCGTGAAGTCGAGGCCCTTTTCCTCCGCGCGGATCGCCATCAGATCGATGGTCGGCTTCAGCGCCCGACGGACGGAGAACGGGGCCATGTGCAGGGACAGCTTGCCCGCCTCGACCTTCGACCAGTCCAGGATGTCCGCCAGGAGCAGGTTGAGGGACCGGGCGGAGTCCTCGATCAGCGCAATCATGTCCGTCTGTCGCGCATCGAGGGCCGACAGGCGAAGCGCGCCCGCCACGCCGAGGATGCCGTTCAGGGGCGTGCGCAGCTCGTGGCTCATGTTGGCGAGGAAGGTGGACTTGGCCAGATTGGCAGTATTGGCCCGCTCCAGCGCTTCGGTGATGGTCCGCTGGCTCGCCTGAAGTTCCTCGATCAGCAGGGACCGCCGGCGATCGCTCTCGATCAGCTCCCGCCGGTTGTGCTCCATCTCGAGGGCGTAGCTCAGCTCGCTGGCCAGCTTTGTGAACACGTCCAGTTCGGACGAGCTGAAACTGTCCACCGCATCCGCGTAGACGGCCAGGATACCCGCCTTGTGGTCACGGGTCGCGAAGCGGATGGTGGCGCTGGACCGCAGCCCGTGTTTCCGGGCCTGTTCCCGCCACGGCCTGAAGCGCGGATCCGACCGAATGTCCTTGCCGACGATGGTCTTGCCTGTCCGGATGGTCTCCCCCGCGGGGCCCTGGCCGATCGCCTTGGTTTCATCCCAGGACAGCTCGAGCGTTCGCGCATAATCCCTGGCGGCACCGGCCGACGCCACGACCCGCAGGGTCCGCGCCTCGTCCTCCTCGGCCAGGCTGACCACGGCCAGCGGGTAACGGTTGCCCTCGACGATGGTCTCGCAGATCTTGACGAACAGGGAGGCTGAGTCCTCGAAGCGGTTCAGGGCGGCGGCGGATTTGGCAAAGGCCTCGAGCGCCCAGGTCAATCGGTCGGACTGGCGCCGGGCATCGTCCATGGCCCGGGCGGCCAGAACCTGATCGGTGACGTCCTGGAAGACGCCGACCAGGGCCGCGACGGCGCCACTGGCGTTGCGGCGGCACTCCGCCTTCAGCAGGACGTCACGGGTCACACCATCCGGCCGCAGGATGCGCGTCTGCAGATGGTAGCCCTCGCCCGTTGCCAGGGCCCGGTTGACAAGGTCGGTGACCCGTTGGCGATCCTCTTCGGCATAGAGGAGGAGTGTCGACTCCATGTCACCGCCGTATAACGTCGGATCGATGCCGTGGATGGCGTAGGCCAGGGGCGAGCCGTAGAACCGCTGCTCCTGCACGTCGTATTTCCATGTGGCGACGCCGGAGATCGTTTCGGTCATCTCGGCCACGGCGGCCTGTTCCTCGAGCTGCTGGTCCCGGCGCTGGACCTCGAACTTTTCTGTCACGATCCGGGCGAGCAGCTTCAGCCAGTCCAGATCGCCCGGGTCCGGTTCGGGGCGCGGCTGCGTATCCATCACGCACAGGGCCCCCAGCTTGACGCCGGCCCGGTCCGCCAGCACCACTCCGGCATAGAAGCGGATGCCGACTGCTCCGGTGACGAGCGGGTTCTGGGCAAACCGCGGATCGCAGGTGGCGTTCGGTACGAGGAAGACGGTGCCCGCCTCCTGCTTGATGGCATGGGCACAGAACGACCAGCTGCGGGGCGTTTCCGACACTTCGACGCCGTAGCGGGCCTTGAACCACTGACGGTGCTCGTCGACGAGGGATACCAGAGCAATGGGGGCGTTGAAGCGCTCCGCGGCCTCCCGGACCAGAGCCTCCAGGTCCGGATCCCTGGGGCTGTCGAGGACGCCCAGAGACCGCAGTGCTGTCAGTCTTTCGGGTTCCGATCGGGTCACTGTTGCGGACACCTTGATCTGTCGCTGTATTTCTAAAGCGTATCTCAATGTTGGTGGAAATTTGGAAATATTTTCTGAAGAAAAATGGGTTTCTCCAGTGCTTTCGTTCAATCGATTTCTGAATATCGGTTCTCAATGTGCAGAATGAAGTGTGTGTAATTCAAAATATATCCGAATGTTCAAGGTGATGATTCGCCGTGGGCGCGGCCATGCGAAATTGATGAGATAATATTCCGTGGTCACCATTTCGTCGTGGCCCGCAGAGCCCCTGACGCAACCGGCCATCCTGCGGGCGCGACCTAGCGGTCCCCTCGACCCGCGGGTCGAGCCAGGACGTTGCGTGTGATCCCTTCGACGAAGGGGTCGCGGGCGGCGAGACCATAGGCCCATTCCGTCGTGCCGCCGTTGAAGACGAAACCGTCGCCCCGGTTGAAACTGGCCATGACCGCGTGACCGCGCAGCACGCGCGCCTGCCCCCGCGGACCCCTGTCGCCAAAGGCTATCCCGGCGACCACATCCAGCTGCTCCGGCGGGATCAGCGGGGCATAGGGGCTGTCGGCCTCGGCGAAGGTGGCCGGTGCGAGGGCGATGATCTCCAGCTCCGGCGGAACGCCCAGCCTGGGAACCGCCATCGGCAGGCCGTCGTCATCGAAGGTGATGGCACAGCCGTCATTCTCGTAGCCGATGAGGGGCAGGCTGTCGCCGATCACGTCTCCCCAGTAGAGGTCGAGCCCCGCCAGGGCCCAGTGATCCGGCCGATAGACCGTATATCCGCCAATGCCCCGGGCCACGCAGTTCCCCAGCCGGTGATAACCGCCGAAGATGAAGCTCAGGCCGGTGATCCCGGCCTCGGGGCGTTGGAACAGGGGGTGGGACCACAGATGCGTGCCGGCTTCCGCGTCCGGCACCTCCGCCTCCAGACCCTTCCACTTGTGGCAGATCAGGGTACGACCCTCGTCGTCCCACCGCACCTTCCAGAAGGCCGTGTTGCCGGACAGGATCACCAGGGCCCCGCCGCGATCCACGAACTGCTCGATCCGGTCCCGCTGGGGGGCGGACCAGTATTCGCTGTGGCCCACCAGCACGACCCGGTCATAGGCGGCAAGTGCGTCGGGATCAGCGTCCAGGTCGTGGTCGGTCAGGTAGTCGAAGCGGCGCTGCTCCACCCCCTCGGCCCAGCGGACATAGGCCTCCTCCCACTTCTGCAGGAAGCCGGCGGACCCGTCATAGGGGCTCTGACCATGGGCGCGGGACCAGGCGGAGTCCGCCCCCGCCCACGGTCTGCGGCCGAAGCCACGCTTGGTGAGATTGACCAGCCGGGGCATGCCCTCCGGCGGGGCCAGCAGCATCTGGGCAAACGGCCGCTGGGTGGACAGGACACCGACCGCTCCGTCCATCGCCTCCGACAGGGGGGCACGGTCCTCCATCAAGGCCGCCACGTCGCAATAGGCGTTGGCCCCGCCCCAGTAGTTGTAGGCGTGCCAGGTGTTGGTGGCGAGGACCAGCACCTCCCGTGCCGTCTGGCCCCTGGCCGCCTTGACGCAGAGGAAATGATGCGCGGTCTCGCCCGCCGCGTCGGTCAGCATGATGTCGTAGTAGCCGCTGCGCCAGTCCGCACCGACGGTCACGGTCAGGGCCACAGGCCAGCCGCACCCGGCCGAGACAGCGTCGGCGGGGGTCGGGTGATCCCCCACGGCCACGCCGTCCTGCCGGAACACCACCTGGCGCTCAGCCCCGACCCGGGCGATCTCCACCGAGCAGGTCCCCCCGTCGGCGGAGGCGCAGAGGCCGAAGGTCTCCCCCGGTCGCAGGCTGGTGCGATCCGCGTAGCAGGCGATCATGGGGTGTCCTTCGGTCTCTGCAGGGTCGGGGTCGGGGATCAGTAGCGGAAGTTGGCCTCGATCCCCACGGTGCGGGGCAGGCCGCGGATGCCCTGGATGAAGCCGAAGGGATTGGTCAGGTCGAAGGCGTCCAGCAGGTAGCGCTTGTCCGAAAGGTTCCGGACGAAGGCCGCCACCTCCCACTTCTCCTGATGGAAGCGATAGGCCACCCGCAGATTCTCCAGCCAGTAGCCGTTCTGGGTGGTGTAGCGGTCATTGGAGATGTCGAAGAACTGGTGGCTCTTGAAGGTGGCGTTGAACTGCAGGTCCAGCACGCCCTCGCCGATGGGGTGGGTATAGTCGAGGATGCCGGAGAACGAGGTGTGCGGCGACAGGGGCAGCTGGTTCCCCGTGAAGTTCGGCTGGGCGGGATCGACGCTGGAGATGAAGTCATCCAGCCGGGTCTCGAGGATGCCGAGATTGAAACGGGCCGTCAGGTTCGGAAGAGGCTTGGCGATGAGCTCGGCGTCGATGCCGTCTGTATGCGCCTTCCTGGCATTGTCCAGCACATTGACCGGCAGGCCCGTGCCGCCGGCCACGGGGGGCACCAGGACGAAGACCTGCAGCTTTTCATACTCGTTGTAGAAGGCCGCCACGTCGACGATCAGACGATTGTCGAACAGGCTCGACTTCAGCCCGACCTCGTAGGTGGTCACGGTTTCCGGCTGGACGGGCTTCAGCTGAAGCGCGATTTCCGCCGGGCTGGTGGACAGGAAGCTACCGTTGAAGTCGCCGCTCTTGAAGCCGGTGGCGGCGCTGGCATAGGCGTGGACGTCCTTGGTGAAGTGATAGTCCGCCGCCACCCGCCAGGAGAAGGCCCCCTTGCTCAGGCTCTGGCGGGAATCGGCCAGGGGCGCTTCCGGCGCGAAGTGGTCCATGCCGCCGGACTGGACGAGGATGCCGCCCACATAGTGGAAGTCCCGCTGCTCGTGGGTATAGCGGCCGCCGAGGGTCAGTTTCAGCTTGTCGGTCACGGCATAGTTGGCCTGGCCGAAGAGGGCCTCCGCGTCGGTGGTCTGGGTGGAGTGATCCGTGCCGATGGCGGCCGCACCGTCACCGCCGCCCGCGCCGACGAACTTGTCCAGGTCGAGGAACAGATAGATCGGCTGGTTCTGCTTCAGGTCCTCATGCAGGTAGTAGACGCCGCCGACCCAGTCCAGCCTGTCGTCGGAATGGGCCACCCGGACCTCCTGGGTGAAGGTGTTCGAACGGACGCCGAAGTCGATCTCCAGCAGACGGTTCGGGGAGGCGTCGGAGTCTTCCGGATGGAGCTTGTCATTGTGCTCCACCGAGCTGATCGAGGTCCAGGTCAGCCCCCCTGCGTCATAGTCGGCGCGGAGATAGGAGCCGACACTGTTCACCTTCAGGTGCTTCTGCCGGTTATAGGCGCCGTGCAGGGCGTTCTTCGGCGTGCCGTAGCCGAACGCGTCCACGCATCCCCCCGCATAGGCTGCGGCGATGGAGCACTGGGCGCTGGTGGTGGGATCAAGATCACCGATGTGAAGATATTCCGCCGGGCGGTTGTCGACGAACCCGCCATGGACATTGAACAGCACCTTCAGCTTGTCCGTCGGCTTCCAAAGCAGGGCGAGGCGCATGGCGGCGTTATTGGCCCCATTCTCCATCTTGCCCGTCAGGTCGTTCTTCACATAGCCCTCGGACTCGTTGACGACGAGGGCGGCGCGGTAGTCCAGCTTGTCCGTGATCGGCCCGCCGACCCCGCCTTCGAGGTTGAAGGTGTTGAACGAGCTGTATTCCGCATGCAGGTCGGCCTTGAAGGTGTCGCTGGGCTTCACGGAGATGAAGTTGACGGCCCCGCCGCTGGAGTTGCGGCCGTAAAGGGTGCCCTGCGGTCCCTTCAGCACCTCGATCCGCTCGAGATCGAAGGTCTGGAAGGTCTGGGAGGCGGGGGAGCTCAGATAGACCTCGTCCACATAGATGCCGTTCGGTCCGGCATTGTTGGTGTCGTAGTCGTTCAGGCCGATGCCGCGGATGGTGATGATCGGCTGGTTGCCGGGGCCGGCGGGCAGGGCGATGTCCACGTTCGGCGTGACAGCGGCCAGGTCTGTGGAGGACTTGAGGCCCAGGTCCGAGATCATCTTGGCGCTGAACGCCTGGATCGAGACCGGCACGTTCTGGATGTTCTCGCTCTTCTTCTGGGCGGTGACGATCACCTCCTCGACCTGGGCCGCGGTGGACGGGCCGTCTGCGGCCAGGGCCGCGGCGCTTCCGGCGAGCCATATCAGGGAGGAGAGGGCGGTTCCGGCGACCAGACGGCGGCGGGATGAAGTCGAGTTCAGAACGCGCATTGTGAGTTTCCCCCTGATGTTGTTGGCATTGCGATGTCCGGGTTTCAGAGTGTGTGCAGAGACAGGACCTTTTGAACGATGTGGTTCGGCGTCAGGCCGTACTGCTCGGCCAGGTATTCCGTGGTGGCACCCTCGGCGAACACGTCCTGCACGCCGACCATGCCGAAGCGCGGAGTGGCACCGCCAAGCATCAGGGCTTCCGCGGTCATGGATCCCAGCCCGCCGATGACGGAGTGGTTTTCCGCGGTCACCACGATGCGGTGCCGGCGGGCCAGCGAGACGGCCAGGTCCGTGTCGTAGGGCTTGAGGCTGGCCATGTTCGCGACCGTGACGCTCAGTCCGTGGTCGGCCAGCCGCGCCGCCGCCGCGAGGGACGCCTCGACCATCCTGCCGCAGGCCAGGAGCGCCACATCCTCGCCGTGCCGGAGCACGTGGCCGCGCCCGATCTCGAAGGTCTGCAGCGGGGTGGTTTCGTCCGGACGGGCAGCGGCCACCTGCATCCGCAGATAGACCGGTCCCGGATGATCCACGGCCGCGCGGACGACGGCGGCCACCTGTTCCGGCCCGGACGGCTCGATGACCGTCATGTTGGGCAGGGCGCGCATCAGGGCGATGTCGTCGGTGGCCTGGTGCGACACGCCCAGCGGGGTGGTCAGACCCGGGATGAAGCCCGCCAGCTTCACCGGCAGGCGGGGATAGGCCACCTGCATGGCCACCTGATCATAGACCCGGCGGGTGATGAACACACAGAAGCTGTGGGCGAAGGCCACGTCGCCGCACCGGGCCATGCCCGCGGCGGCTCCCACCATGTTGGCCTCCTGGATGCCCATCATGAAGAAGCGGTCCGGCAGTTCGTCCCGGAACAGGAAGGTTTCCGTCGGCTGGCTGAGGTCGGCCCCCAGGCAGACGATCCGGGGATCGGCCCTGGCCTCCGCCAGCAGGGCACGGCCATAGGTGCGGCTGTTGAGGGCCTCGTGCCGGTGGTCCCGGGCGTCGGCAAACCCGCCCATGGTGCGGATCGGCGTGTCGCTCATGATGCCGCCCCTTCCAGTCGGGCAAGGGCCCGGTCGGCATCCTCCGGCGTGATCCGGGCAAGATGGCTGAGCCGCCCCTCCAGGAAGTCCACCCCCGCTCCGGCCAGGGTGCGGGCCACGATCAGATACGGCTTGCCCCGACAGGCCCGGGCCGCGTCGAGGGCGGTGACGATGGCGGACATGTCATTGCCGTCGATCTCCTCGGCGGCCCAGCCGAAGGCCTCGAACTTGGCACCGATGGGGTCCATGGTGACGACCTTGTCCGTGTGCCCTTCGACCTGCATGAAGTTGCGGTCGATGATCATGCACAGATTGTCGAGGCCGAAGCCCCCCGCGCTCAGGGCCGCTTCCCAGACCTGTCCCTCCTGCAGTTCCCCGTCGCCGAGCACCACATAGACCCGGGCCCGGCTGCCCTTCCGGCGAAGGGCGAGCGCCATGCCGACGGCGACCGACAGTCCCTGGCCCAGGGATCCGCAGGTGGCCTCCACCAGCGGGCCGACCCGCTCCGATGCGTTCACCTCATAGGGCGAGCCGTCCACGGTATAGTCGTCCAGCGCGGTCATCGGGATCAGGCCGCGCTCCGCCATGGTGGCATAGAACACCGCGGTATTGTGGGCAGTGGACAGGATGAAGCGGTCCCGCTCCGCCCAGGCCGGGTCGGTCTCGGACAGCTGCAGTTCGGAGAAGTACAGGGCCGCGAACAGGTCGGCCGCCCCCAGCCCCTGCTGCAGGTAGCCGATCTTCAGCCGGGCCACCATGCGCACCACGTGTCGCCGCAGGGCGGTTGCCCGCGCTTCGAGCTCGGCCAGGCTGTAGTGGTTGAGCCTCATGCCAGCAGGAACGCCATCTTGGCCACGGGACCGAGCCCGGGGGCCGCGGACTTCAGGTGCGTGAAGCTGGCCTCGGCCGCATCGAGGGCAAAGGTAATGTCCTCATCGGTCATCGCGTTGCACAGGAACATGTTGTGCCAGGGGTGGGTATAGACCCCCCGCTCGAGCATGGCTGTGGCCCAGGCAAAGCCGAGGCGCAGGTCCTTGTCATCGTCGAACAGGAACAGGGGCATCTGCACCGGACCGGTCTGGCGGAAGCCGAAACCCGCCGCACTGGCCCGCTCCGCCAGCCCGTCGCGGAGCCTCTGGCCCAGCCGCACCGTGTGTTCCAGATACGGGGTCTCCCGGATCAGTCGCAGGGTTTCCAGCCCCGCCGCCATGGGCGCGGCCTGGTACCAGTAGGAACCGGTGACGTAGATGCCGGCTGCGGCCGCCTTCAGCTTGTCCGCGCCCAGCAGGGCCGAGATCGGATGGCCGTTGGCGATGCACTTGCCCCAGGTGGACAGGTCCGGCTGCACGCCGATGGTGGACCAGCTGCAGTCGCGGGCGAGGCGAAAGCCCGCGCGCACGTCGTCGACGATCAGAACGGCCCCTGTCTGGTCGCAGATCTCCCGGGCCCGCCGGGCATAGGCGAGGGTCGGGGCCTCCTGGTCGATGAAGGCGTCATGCTTGATCGGCGCGGCAAAGATCGCGGCGAGATCGTCCCCCGCTTCCGCGGCCGCGGCGTTCAGGCTCTCCACGTCGTTGTAGGTGCAGTGGATCTGGTGCGCCCGGTCGCTGGGCAGGGTGCCGCTGGGCCGGGGCGTGCACCAGGGCGCGGCCCCGTGATAGGCCCCCCTGGCCAGGATCAGCTTCTGCCGTCCCGTATGCGCCCGGGCGGTGACCATCGCCATGGAGGTCGCGTCCGTGCCGTTCTTGCAGAACATCGCCCAGTCCGCGTGGCTGACCATGCCGACAAAGGCCTCGGCCAGTTCCACCAGCCGTGCGGTGGGCCCGGTCAGGGTATCCGCCTGTTCCATCTGCCGGACATAGGCCGCATTGATCGACGGGTGGCCATAGCCGAACAGGTTCGGGCCGTAGCCGCACATGAAGTCGAGATAGGGGGTCCCGTCCACGTCCCAGATCCGCGCCCCCTCCGCCCGTTCGAAGAACTGCGGATAGCCGTCCGGCACCATGGCCACGGACTGGTGCCCCCACATGCCCCCCGGTATGACCGCGGCGGCGCGTTCGAGCAGGGCGCGTTGCTGGCTGTTGGGCGTCGGCATCCGGCGTCGTCTCCTGTGATGGGCGGGAGGGCTGTAACGGTAGCGTTCGCTATCATTAAGGATACGCCTTCGGTGATTTGGCAAGAGGCCATTCCCGGTTGATTCCGTCGGGGCACCCGAGTAAGGCCAGAGGCATGTCCACTCGAGGTCAGCGTGCACCGACACCGTCGGCTGACGGATCGAAGAAGCGATCCGCGCCGCGCCAGGAGCGCAGTATCCAGACCTATGAGCACCTGCTCGACGTGGCGGGCGAACTGCTGGCCGAGGTGGGGGTTGAGCAGATTTCCACCAACCTGATCTGCGCCCGGGCGCGGATGACGCCCCCCGCCCTCTACCGCTACTTCGACAACAAGTATGCCGTGCTGGCGGCCCTGGGAAAGCGGTTGCTGGATCGCCAGAACGTGGTGCTCTACGACTGGCTGGACACCTACGCGCCCCGGGGGCTGAAGGCCCTCGGCGACGCCACGGAGGAGCTGCTCTGGCGGACCCATGACGTCACCCGCAGCCAGCCCGGTGCGATCTGGACCCTTCGCGCCCTGCGGGCCGTGCCGCAACTGGCCCAGGTGAGGATCGACTCCCACCGGGAGGCCGCCGACCGGATGCTGAAGGCCTATGCGCCCCTGCTGCCGGACATGGCCCCTGATGTCCTCTGGCGGCGCATCCGCATCTCCATCGAATTCGGCTATGCCTCCGACGAGATGCTGTTCGAGGAAGGCCGCCTCAAGATTTCCGACATCATCAAGGATGCCGCCGCCGTCCTGAAGCACGCCCTGCTTCCCTGAACGCACGGGGGGTGCCCCGCTTGCGTGAACGGTAGTGGCTGCTACTGTTTCGTCCTTGCGCCCGCCCGCCCGTGTCGGCGGGCGTGTCAGAGGTGCGGGGGACGCAGTTGCAGTCATCAGGCAAGGACACGCCCGGCCGGGACATTGCCCCCTCCGTCATCGCGTCGGGCATGGCGGTGGGGACCGTGGCCCTGATGATCCTCGGGGTGCAGCCGGTGCTGCTGGGGGCCCTGGCCGACGCCCACCGGATCACCGATGCGGAGCTTGGCCCGCTGGCCACGGTTGAGGTGCTGGCCATCGCCGCGGGTTCCGCCTTCGGGCCGGCCTGGATGCGCAGCGGCCACATGCGCGGCAAGGCCATTGCCCTGTCCCTGGGGCTCGCCGTGGCCAACATGGCGATCTATCTGGTGAGCCGGGGCGTGATGCTGGACGTGTTGCGGGGTGTCACCGGGCTGATCGAGGGGGTGCTGATGGGAGCCACCATCGTCGTCACCATCGAGGGACGCCATCCGGACCGGCTGAACGCGATCTTCCTGGCGGTCTCGACCCTGCCTCAGGCGGTCATGGCCTTCTTCCTGCCCATCTGGATCGTGCCCCGGTTCGGGGTGAACGGCGGGTTTGCCGTTCTGGCGATCCTGTCCCTGCTGAGTGCTGCGGCGAGCCTGTTCCTGGTGGAGGCCGGGACCGCGGAGGCTGAAGGCACGCCGACACCGCGCACCCTGTGGTCGGTTCCCGCGGTGGTGGCGCTGGCGGCCATCCTCCTGCAGAATGCCGCCATCGGTGGAGCCTGGGACTATGTGGACCGGCTGGCCAGCCAGCACCATTTCCCGCCGGAAATGTCGGGGATTGCGGTGTCCGGCGGGCTGGTGGTTCAAGTCCTCGGTGCCCTGGCCGCGGCGGCCTGGGGGCGCAGGCTGTCCTTCCGCTGGACCCTGATCGTCGGCACGCTCTGCCAGGCGGCTGTGATCGGATGGCTCGCCGTGGCCGCCACGCCGCTGATGTATGTCCTGCCGGCCCTGCTGTTCGGCCTGTTCTGGCTGGCCATGAGCCCCTTCCAGGTGCGGCTGCTGATCGCCATCGATCCGTCCCGGACCGTGGCCATGCTGGTCACGGCGGCCGCCCTCGTGGGGCTCAGCATCGGCCCGTCGGTCAGTGCCCTCGGGGTCTCGACGGGGGACGTCACCGGGGCCTTCTGGATCGCCGCGGCGATGATGCTCGCGGCCCTGTGTCTCTATGCGGGGCTGGGCTTGCGCAGGATGACGGAAACGTTCGAGACGTGATCGACCGTCAGGCCGTGCGAGCCGCGGCCTGGCGATCGTTCAGACGGCCGCGGATCATGCCCCGCAGGCGATAACGGGCTCAGGTCGCAGCGGCGGGAAGGCCCGGCTTGCGGATGAACAGGGTCGCCACCAGGACCAGAAGTCCGGCCAGGGTGCAGATCTCGAAGGTCAGGACGAAGTCGCCGAACCGGTCGCGGATGCTGCCGCCGAACGCCGGGCCGATCGCCGCCGAGGTGCTGATCAGGCACATGATGGAATAGAGCTCCAGGTTCGGCCGGCGACCGAAATACTGCAGCAGAAGCAGGGTCGAGGCGATGAAGGTCAGGCCGACACCGATCCCCACCCCGACGGCATAGACCCCCATCAGGAACAGGCCGCTCAGGTCCATGCCGCGGGCCAGGGTCAGGCCCTCCATCCCGATGGTGATGGACACCAGGGCAAAGATCATCAGGGATTTTGCGGAGATCTTCTCCCCCACGATCCCGCCGATGATCGACACGGCGGCACCGATCAGGGCCTCGATGCTCAGCATGCTGGCGGCGGCCTTGGCGTCCACGGCGCGCTCCGTCAGGTGCTCCACCGCAAAGCCGTGGGCGGTGGTATTGATCAGCAGGCACATGGTGTAGGCCCCGACGATCACGTAGAACGGGGGCGAGGCCAGGGCCCGGCGCACCGTCCATCCGTGCGGGTTCTCCTGGATCTCCGGGACCGCGGCGGCCTCGCGGGGGGGATCGGCGGCCGGGGCGTCCCGGCGTCGGCCCGGGGTGGTGAGCACGGCGAACAGGCCGACCACCGCCGACGCAGCCATCAGCATCCACCAGTAGGCCCGCCAGCCATGGGTCAGACTGTGGATCACCACATAGAACAGGGGCCCTGCCACGCCGCCCAGCGCGCCGCTGGTATAATAGGCACCAAGCACCGTCGACTGGCGCTTGAACAGACCCGTCAGCACATGGGCCCCCGGGACGGTGGTCGTCAGGGCGAAGGCCGTGCCGATCAGGACCGTGCCCGCCAGATACTGCCAGATCGCCTGCGCCGTCGCCAGCAGGGCAAATCCCGCCACCAGCATCAGGGTTCCCACCCCCATGGACCCCGACACGCCGATCCGGCGGATGAGGACCGCCGGCACGAAGCTGGCCAGTCCGCAGGCCACGCCCAGCAGGGTGTAGCCCATGCCCGCCTGCGTCCAGTTCCACTTCAGTTCTGTCACCATGGCGGGCAGCACCACGCCGAGGGAGCTGAAGGCTCCGGCGGACACCAGGAAGAACAGCAGGCTGAGGGACGCGAAGGTGAGCCGCGGGTCGGCAGGCGCGGATCGCTCTGGCGTATCGGACAAGGGCGGCTCCTGACGGGGCGGAACGGGACGGGCCCGCGGGCCCGCGGGTGGTTATGACCGAGTGACGGGCTCCGGGATATGGGAATCCCGATCGCGCTTGTCCTGCTACACGCGGATATTTTCCGGATCGGGCGACAATACCGGCCTGAAGCCCGGCGACATGGCGGGGAAAGGCCCGGAGCATCAAGGTTAATAGCAAGCTATCAGAATAAATAGCGTGCGATCGACCCGCTCCAAAACGTTGAAAACAAAGGCGTCAGGGATGGGTGCGGGGGGAGGCGCGGTTCTCGGCCATCCAGCGCTGCTCGTCCACAGTGCCCTGTCGCGGGGGGAAATGGCCCTGAATGGTCCACAGGTCGAAGGGCGTCTCGTCCACGTGCATTTCCCAGTCGTAGCCGCGGTCGGCGATCCAGGGGGCAAGCAGCTTGTTCATCCGGGTGAAGAACCCGACCTTCGTCTCGTCGGACTGGAAGGTGCGGGCGATGTGATCGACCCAGATGCGCACGAAGCCGGGATGGGGCTCCCCGCCGATGTAGAAATTGTCGGCCGACACCTCCTGAAACACGACGCCCACATAGAATTTCGGCATCGAGCGGGAATAGACGCTTGTGATCGCCTGGGCGAGGCCCTGTTTGTCGGCAGCGGTGTAGGCCCCGGGGGGGTGGTAGATCTTCCAGAGGGGCATGGGTCGGCTCCTGATTGTATGATGAGCATAATATCATGGGGCCGGGCCTCGCAAGGGGAGGTTGGTCGGGCTTCACCGACCAGTTGACCCCAGGCGCTGTCAGATCAGGAAATACAGCGGGTTCCGTCGGTTTCTTGCGACTTTGTCCCAGACGGACGGCGCATCCCCCGCGGCTACTCCACGCCCTGGGCGATCCGGCGGCAGAGGTCGACCAGTGCGGGTCCGTTGTCGAGCCCGTCCAGGAAACGCTGCGGGATGCCGGAGAGACCGACCTGCGCTCCCACCAGGGCCCCGGTCAGGATGGCCCGGGACTGGTTCTGTCCGCCGCCGTTGATCGCGTGCAGCACGGCGGTCTCGAAGTCGTCCGGGAAGCGCGCCGCCAGGTAATAGGCGGCGGGCAGCACGTGATAGATCGCGCAGGGCATGCCGTAGACGATGGACGCCTTCCACGCGGGCTCGATCCGGATCCCGGGATCCGCCGCGGCCTGGGCGACATATCCGGGGGTGATCAGGGCATCGGGCGAGGCGAAGCGCCCCACCCGCGAGGCCTCTGCAACGCCGGCCTTGGGCGGCGCGAGGTTGCTGGCCGTGACCGAATGGAAGGGCAGCGCGCCCGACCTGACCAGGGCCAGCAGCTTGCCGGAGATGCCGTCATCGAGCGTCGCGCCGCACACCAGCTGAGATAGCACCGCGCAGTAGGCCACGGTCATGGTGACGACCGTCTCGTCGGTCTGGGTCAGGACGGTGTTGGACCATCCGGCTTCCGCCATCTTGCCAGGCGACCGGGCATACCGCACCGCAAGCACCA
>CAIQUG010000203.1 GCA_903874895.1 uncultured Caulobacterales bacterium
GGTCCCGGCCCAGCTGTTCGGCAATCCCATGCCGACCTACGTGACCGCCCCGGCAGCGGACTCCGGCGGTGGCGGGTTGGTCTCGACGCTGGGCGACTATGCCCGCTTCGCCCAGATGCTGGCAGGTGGCGGCCAGCTGGATGGCGTGCGGATCCTCAATCCCCGGACCGTGGCCCTGATGGAGACCAATGTGGTCCCCGACAGCGTGCTGGTGAATTCCAACGGGACCTCCGCCGCCCGGTTCAACGCAGCCGTCGGCTTCGGCCTCGACGGCATGGTGGTGATGGACCCACTGAAGGCCGGCAGCCTGGAAGGGAAGAATACCTTCAGCTGGGGTGGCGCCGCCGGGACGTGGTTCTGGGTCGATCCCACGAATGACGTGGTGTTCGTGGGCATGGTCCAGCGTCTTGGTGGCACCGGCGGGGACGACCTCGGCCTGATGGCCCGGACTCTGACCTATCAGGCGCTGGTGCGACCGGACCGCTAGGGTCGAGACGCGTCGCCGTCAGGCGCCCGGGTGCAGCAGGAGGACGGAGGCGAGCACCAGGCCGGCGATCCACAGGGTTTCGGCGATCATCAGGGCCACCGGCTTCCAGCCGACGGCGGCCAGGGCCTTGAACGAGGTCTTCATGCCCAGTGCCGCGATCGCCGTGACCAGACACCAACGGGACAGGACCGACGCCCCGTCGACCACCGGCTTGGCCAGCAGGCCCAGGCTGTTGGCCGCGACGAGGGCGGCGAAGCCCACAAGGAACAGGGGCACCGGCGGTCCCGATCCGCCGGTCTGGCCGGCCTGGCGCCGGGCGACGACGGCGATGGTGAACACCACGGGCAGCAGCATGGTCACCCGAAGGAGCTTCACATAGGTGGCAATGTCCCCGGTCTGGGGCGAGATGGAAAAGCCGGCGCCGACCACCTGTGCCACGTCATGGATCGTTCCGCCGAGGAAGATCCCGGACTGCACATGGGTGAAGCCCAGCGCCGTCACGAACAGCGGGTAGAGGATCATGGCCACGGTGGACAGGCCGGTCACGGTCACCACGGTCAGGATCGTGTCCCGCTCCGCCTCCGGGTCCCTGGGCAGGACGGAGGCGATGGCCAGCGCGGCGGAGGCCCCGCAGATACCGACGGCCCCGCCGGACAGGACGCCGAACCTGGATTTCAGCCCCAGGGCCCGCGCCATGACCCAGCCGAAGCCGATGGTCGTGGTCACGGCGAGGATCACGGTCAGGATCGGCATCGCTCCGAGGCTCATGATCTGGCCCACGGTGATCCGCGCGCCCAGCAGGGCGACACCGATCCTGAGGATGGTCTTGGAGGAGGCCTCGATCCCCGGGATGCAGCGCCCCTCCTCGTGCAGGAAGTGGAACGCCATCCCGATCAGCAGGGCAAACAGCATCACCGGTGCCGCATACTGCTGGGACAGCCAGGTGGCGGCCAGGGCAATGGTCGCGGCGACGGCAAAGCCGGGATACACGCGACGCAGGAGCTCCCGTCCCCGCGCGGCGGCGGAGGGCGCGAGGACGGCGGCAGGGCCACTCCCCAGACCTTCCATGCCATCATAGGACTGGAACAGCGCCTGGGCGGCGGCGGTGTCGGTATCGAGATCTGTGATCATCTGGCGGTCTGTAGGGCTCAGGGACGAGTCGCAGCATTAGGCGTTCCCGGTTGGTCTCACAATGGCGCCCCTCTTCGAGGGTGGACTGCCCGTTTCAGGCGTGGTGCCCCGTCCAACGGGGCCGCCGGTTGAAAGTGACAAAGATACTTAACCTCTGTCGCCTAATCAGTCGGCATTGGCCGATCCTGGAGCTGCACCGAAATACTGCATGGGAAATGACCGTACGATCCGCCGACTGTCGGCTCTGCAGGAATCGGCCTCCACGGCCCGGGTTCTGAACCTTGTCCGTGTTCACAAGCTGTTTCCGGACAATGAGTCGATCCGGACATCGCCGTTCTTCAGGAACAAGGTCCTCGACCGCTGCCTGATCGTGAAGCACCGGCTTCGCCCGAACGAGTATGTCCACTTCAAGGTCCCGCCGACCATCGTCACGAAGATCCTGATCCCGATCGACGGGACGGACCTGCGGTACGGCGCGCACTCCTTCTTCGTCGGACAGAACGACTACGAGAAGCTGGTGCAGGACACCTTCGGCCAGGACCTCAAGCCCGGCTCCCGGGACCGCATGGTCCTTGACCTTGTAACCAGCCTTCCGACCCTGGACCCGTTTCTGCTGAAGGAGTTCCTGGCCAAGAACGATGTCCATCCGGCCCAGGCCTACTTCGCGATTTCCGATGGTGACGTGCAGCGGATGTTCGATTTCGTCCGACAGGAGATCATGGCGCTGGTGACCCTCTCCGCCGGCGGCGGGGCAGGTTCCGTTGCCTATGCCTCCCGCCTCGTCGAAAAGCTGTTGTCCAACGCGCCGGACGCGGGGTTCGAACCGCTGCGGGACACGCTGAAGCTGACCGACCAGGAATACTCCGACGGCATGTTCTGCTGGCGTGGGTTTCTCTACTACAAGTGGGTCCTGGGCGATCTGATGAAGCCCATGACCGATGTCTTGATGGAGATCGAGACCACGCAGGGGCGCGGGCCCCGAACGGCGGAAACCTCGACCTATATCCCACAGGCGCGCAGTACCATTTCCCGATTGCTGGTGAAGACCTCGACGACGGTCCAGGAAAAGCTGGATGTGTACAACAACGCCTATTTCCAGCTGACCCGCATGAACCAGCCAGCGGCGTTCCGCGAGTTCCTGCTGTCCGCACCGGCCATGTTCTACGATCTTGGCGAACAGCTGGGCGCCATGCAGCACATCATCAGCTTCTGGCGCTACCGGTTCCCGGCGGGCGAGCGCGCGATGGTGGGCCATGAGGACCTGATGGACATCTTCCTCGACTTCGAGGAAAGCCTGTCCTTCGTGAAGTGATCCGGCCGTCGTGAGGTGAGCCGGCTCTGTGCCGGCCCGACTGGCGGGAGACCCGCTACCGCGCCCCGCGGCTCAGGAGCACAGACGGCACCGTCCCGAACAGGATCTTCATGTCCAGCAGGGGACCCCGCCGGCGGACGTAGATGCAGTCCATGGCCACCCGCCGCCGATAGCTCACGTCCGAGCGACCGCTGATCTGCCAGAGCCCGGTGATGCCGGGGCGAACCAGGGCGTAGTGGCTGATCCGCCATCCGTACCGCTCCATCTCGTCCGGGACGATCGGGCGCGGGCCAACGAGGCTCATCACGCCCGACAACACGTTGAAGACCTGGGGAAGCTCGTCGAGGCTCGACTTGCGCAGGAACCGGCCCAGTGCCGTGATGCGGGGGTCGTTGCGCAGCTTGTGATGCAGCGCCCATTCCACCCGCGCCTGCGCATCCTCCGCCAGCAGTCGCTCCAGCCGCTCACCGGCGTTCTGCACCATCGACCGGAACTTGAAGCACCGGAACAGGCGACGGCCGCGCCCGACGCGGACCTGGGCAAACACCGGCGATCCGCCGTCCTGCAACCAGACGAGGGCCGCCACGGTCAGCAGCAGGGGCAGGATGAAGAGGGTGACGGCCAGGCTCAGCCCGATGTCGGCGACGCGGCGCATGGCCTCATACGTCGGCGAGAGGCGCGGCGCGGAAGACGAATTAACCTGCTGGAGGACCGCAGCCGTGGTCTCTGGCGGCGGAACCATCGCAGCCGAACGGTCCAGCAAGGTCGGCTCTGCCGCCAGCCGAGCCAGGAGCTGTTGGTGCGGGGCAAATTCGTTGGCTGTATTCACGGCTTCCACGAGCAAAACTGCGATCAGATGTTCGTGACAAGGAGTAGGCGGAATAGGTGAATATCACCGATATTTATAGCGTTAGCCCTTGATTAAAGTCGGAAAGCGACCGCCGCCCCGGGTGGGGTCCAGCGGGACTCGGTGCGGGATCTGTGTCTGAGAAATGGTGGGCGCGACAGGGATTGAACCTGTGACCCTTCGCGTGTGAAGCGAATGCTCTCCCGCTGAGCTACGCGCCCGACCGGACGGCCCGTGAAGGACCGGCGTTCAGAGGGGGGAGGCTATAGCCGAGCCGTGCGGCGTCTGCAACAGGCTTTGGACCGTACCGACAAGTTCGTCGTAGTGAGCGATCAGCCGGTCGGCACCCAACTCTGCCGCCGGAATGTCGGTGTAGCCGAAGGGGAACACGACGGAGGCGACCCCCGCTGCCCGGGCCGAGGCCACGTCGTTCAGGCTGTCTCCGACCATGACGGCCCGTTCGGGCGATCCGCCCCCGGCGGCAACGGCGTGAAGAACATGCCGGGCATCCGGCTTGGGGGCCGGGGCTGCATCTGCCCCGATGATGGCGACGAAGCGGTCGGCCAGGGCCAGGGCATCCAGCAGTGCCGTGGACAGGCTCGTCAGCTTGTTGGTGCACACCACAAGACGCGCGCCATGGTCCCGCAGGGCATCGAGCGCTTCGACGCAGCCGGGATAGGGACGGCTCTCCAGGGCAATTCGGCTGCGATAGATCTCGATGAAGCGGGCGACCAGGGGGATGGCCGCCGCATCGTCCAGCGGATGGCCGGACGCTTCAAATCCGCGAACGAGTAGGGCGCGCGCACCGCGCCCGATGAGGTGGCGGGCTCCGTCCGACGGAAGGGGTGCCAGACCCTGCTCCGCCAGAACGCCGTTGAGGGCCCCCAGCAGGTCCGGCGCGGTCTCCACCAGCGTGCCGTCGAGGTCGAAGGCGATGACTGCGCCGTCGAGAGACAGGGGGCGGTTGATGGGCTGACCCGACTGCAGCATGATGGGCGATCTCCAGAATTGACGTCGAAACCCCGGGCGGTTTCGGCTAAACCCGTCGCGAACTCAATGGTGTCGGTGAGTCCATGTCGGTTTCCACTTCACGCGCGGCGGTCATCCTGGCCGCGGGACAGGGTACGCGGATGCGTTCGCCGGTGCCGAAGGTCCTGCACCGGGTCGGGGGGCGGGCCATGCTGGACCGGGCCATCGACGCGGTTCAGGCGGCGGGCTGCACCCGGATCGTCGTGGTGGCCGGTGCCCATTCTCCGGAGGTGGCGCGCCACGCCGTGGCACGCCTCGGGGAAGGGGCGGTGGTGATCCAGGACCCGCCGCTGGGCACCGGACATGCCGTACTGGCCGCGCGGGCGGTCCTCTCCGATTTCGACGGCGATGTTCTTGTCAGCTATGCGGACACGCCCCTGCTGGACGCGGCCGCCTTCGCCCCACTGTTCGTCGCGCGTGAGGCGGGGGCCGACCTGGCGGTGCTGGGCTTCGAGGCCCGGGACCCCGGACCCTATGGGCGTCTCGTCATCGGCGAGGACGGGGGGTTGGAGCGGATCGTCGAGGCGAAGGACGCATCGGATGCCGAGCGCGCGATCCGCCTGTGCAATTCCGGCGTGCTCGCGGCACCTCGCGGCGTGCTGTTCAGCCTTCTGGCCGAGGTGCGCAACGACAATGCCAAGCAGGAATATTACCTGACGGACGTGGTCGGCCTGGCCCGAGGGCGCGGGCAGACGGTCCGGGCGGTGTTCGCGCCGGAAACCTCGGTCATGGGGGTCAACAGCCAGGCCGAGCTGGCGGAGGCGGAGGCAGCTTTCCAGCAGCAGGTGCGACGGCGGCTGCTGGACAGCGGCGTGACCATGCCCGCACCGGACACGGTGATGTTCAGCCACGATACCGAGATCGCGCCGGGTGCGGTGATCGAACCCTACGTGGTCTTCGGTGCCGGGGTCGTGGTGGGGCAGGCCACGATCCGGGCGTTCAGCCACCTCGAAGGCGCCCGGGTGGCCGACCGGGCCATCATCGGTCCCTATGCGCGGCTGCGCCCGGGTGCTGACATCGGTGAAGCCGCCCACATCGGAAATTTCGTGGAGGTCAAGGCCGTGACCGTCGGCGCGGGGGCCAAGGCCAATCATCTGAGCTATCTCGGTGATGGCGCGGTGGGGGCCGGCGCCAATATCGGCGCGGGTACGATCTTCTGCAACTATGACGGCTTCGACAAGCACCGGACGGAGGTGGGGGCCGGGGCCTTCATCGGCTCCAACAGCGCCCTGGTGGCGCCGGTGACCATCGGGGCCGGGGCCTATGTGGGGTCCGGGTCCGTCATCACCCGTCCGGTCTCCGCGGACGCCCTCGCCGTGACCCGCCCCGAGCAGCTGGAAAAGCCCGGTTGGGCGGCGCGGTTCCGGACCCTCAAGGCAGGACGCAAGACCCGATGAATCCGATCGACCGCCAGAAGCAGGCCGCTGGCGCCGCCGCTGCCCTCGAGATCCGGGACGGCATGACCGTCGGCCTGGGCACCGGTTCCACCGCCGCCCATTTCGTCGCGGCGCTGGCGCTGCGCGCGCAGGCGGAAGGTCTTGACCTGCGCTGCGTGTCGACCTCGAAGGCGACGGCGGAGCAGGCGAACGGCCTGGGGCTGACGGTCGTGCCCCTCGACGATGTGGAGTGGATCGACATCACCGTGGATGGTGCCGACGAAATCGGGCCGGGGCTCAGCCTGATCAAGGGCGGCGGTGCGGCACTGCTGCGGGAAAAGCTCGTCTGGGAATCGTCGCGCCGGTGCATCGTGATCGCCGACGCCGCCAAGGTGGTCGCCACGCTGGGGGCCTTTCCCCTGCCGGTGGAGGTGGTTGCCTTCGGTCATACCGCCACCGCCCGGCGGATCCGGGATGCAGCCCTGCGCCTCGGTCTGGTGATGGAGCCCAGACTGAGGATGCGGGACGGATTTCCGGTGCAGACGGACAGTGGACAGCTGATCTATGATCTGGCTTGTGGGGCTCTGCCGGATCCGTCGGCGCTGGCCGGTGCCCTCAAATCGATCACCGGCGTGATAGATCATGGGTTGTTTCTGGGGCTGGCAGACGAGGCGCTGGTCGGCGGTATCAACGGCGTTGCCCGTCTGGCGCGGTAGGCGCTGTGAAGTCCTGGGAGAGCATGATGGCCGGCTTTGACTATGATCTGTTCGTCATCGGTGCAGGCTCCGGCGGCGTCCGCGCCGCGCGGTTGGCGGCCCTGTCCGGTGCGAGGGTGGCCGTGGCCGAGGAATACCGCCCCGGCGGAACCTGTGTGATCCGCGGCTGCGTGCCGAAGAAGTTCATGGTCTATGCCTCGGAATTCACGGACTCTTTTCGTCTGGCAGAAGGCTATGGCTGGACCGTCGGTACCCGGTCGTTCGACTGGCAGAGCTTCCTGTCCCTGAAGGACGTGGAAATCGCCCGGCTGTCCGGCGTCTATGCCGCCAACCTGGTCAAGGCGGGGGCCGACCTGATCGAGGACAAGGCCCGGTTCGTGGACCCCCATACGCTGGAACTGGTGGGGCAGGGACGGCGGGTCACCGCGGCCAGGATCCTGATCGCCACCGGTGGCCGACCCAAGCTGCCGGACGGGCTTCCGGGGATCGAACATGCCATCACCTCGAACGAGGCCTTCCAGTTATCGGACCTTCCGAAGCGCGTCGTCATGGTCGGCGGGGGTTACATCGCGGTGGAATTCGCCTGCATCTTCCATGGGTTGGGCGTGGAAACCACACTGGTCTACCGGGGAGCCAACATCCTGCGCGGCTTTGACGAGGATGTGCGCGCTCACCTGGCGGACGAGTTGCACAAGCGCGGTCTGCCGGTTCGGCTGTCGGCACAGCATGACCGGATCGAGAAGACGGATGCGGGACTTGTCAGCCACCTCCGCGGCGGCGGCCAGATCATCAGCGATGCCGTGATGTTTGCCACGGGACGGGAACCCTACGTGGAGGGCCTCGGACTGGAGTCGGCGGGCGTGAAGCTGTCGGACTCCGGTGCTGTCGTCGTGGACGATTATTCGAAGACCTCTGTCCCGCACATCTGGGCCGTGGGCGACGTGACCGACCGCGTCAATCTGACTCCCGTGGCCATCCGGGAAGGGGCTGCCTTCGCCCAGACGGAGTTCTATGGCCGACCGACCCGTTTCGACCATGAAACGATCGCCACGGCCGTGTTCTCCCAGCCGCAGGTGGCCTGTGTCGGCCTGACCGAAGCCCAGGCGCGCCACGCCCTGGGGGCGGTCGACATCTACCGTGCGGCCTTCCGGCCGATGAAGACCATCTTTGCCGGGCGCGAGGATCGCGTGTTGATGAAGCTCGTGGTCGAACGGGCGACCGACAAGGTCGTGGGCTGTCATATCGTCGGACCGGACTCCGCCGAGATGATCCAGCTTGCCGCCATTGCCGTGAAGGCCGGCCTGACCAAGACCCAGTGGGATGCCACCTGCGCCGTCCACCCGACCCTCGCCGAAGAGCTCGTGACCATGCGTGATGTCTATGTGGCGCCGGGAATGGGGGGGGGCGCGTGATCGGATCGGGCCGGGCGGTTCCTTCCATGTCCGAGGCGGTTGGCGATCCGGCTGACGTATCCGGTGACTCCCCGGGAGCCGACCCGGACGTGGACCCCCGCGGTCTGGAGGCCCTCGCTGCCGAACTGCGGGGCGAGACGCCAGACCCCTCGTTCGTCCCCGGATGGCGTGCCAGGGCCGCCATGACCGGGCGCGACACCATCTGGCTGACGATGGTGATGCTGACGCCGCTTTTGTCCTATGGCGGCAATCTCGGTTTCTCGATCCTGATGGCGACGGCCGGTCTGGCGGGTTTTTCGGTCGTTCCGCCTGAGCGGCGACGGTCTGTGGGCGTTGCCCTGCTGGCGGGCCTGCTGCTTCTGGCAGTCTGCAGCTCCGCGTGGGCCGTCTGGCATCCGGACCTGTCCCGCCTCGACA
>CAIQUG010000204.1 GCA_903874895.1 uncultured Caulobacterales bacterium
GACGATGAAGATCGGCGCGGGATCGTCCGCACCGTGGCCGGGCCGGGCCGTGAAGGCCGCGCGGGTGAAGGTGCGCCGGAGGGCCGAGACACAGGCATCCGCCACCTCCGGCCGGTCCCGGGCGGACCGGCGTCGCAGGGCATTGCCCCTGTCATACCAGCGCCATGAGGCGGCGAAGTCCCGGCGGTCTTCCAGGGCCTTGCCCAGGGCGAAACAGAGATAGACCTGATCCATCTCCACCGCGTCCGGCCGCGCGGCATCGGCCTCCATCCGCGTGATCTCGGGATCGCTGAAGCGATAGGTCTTCAGGTTGGCGAGGCTGAACCAGGCCACCGCATTGTCAGGGCGGGCAGCGAGGGATGCGCGGTAATCCGCCACGGCCTCCGGCACACGCCCGGTTGTCTTCAGGGCATTGGCGCGCCAGAGGCGAAGGTCGGAGACCTCCGTATCCGAGACGTTCGGCGCGGCGAGGAGGCGGGCGTAGAGGTCAATCACGGCCGCGTGGTCGCCCAGTCCGATACAGGCGAGACCATGCTGCTTGAGATAGTCACGATTGTCCGGCTCGGCCGCGATCAGCCATCCGGTCTCCCGCCGGGCTGCGGCGTAAGTCTCCTGACGCAACAACACCATGGCGAGGTCGAAGCGCGCGGCGGCATCGTCGGGGGTCCGCGCAAGGACCCTTTGCAACAGGGTCGCGGCCTGCGCCGGGTCCCCGGCGTCCAGACGGATGCGGGCCAGCAGCCGCAGGGCCACTCCGTTGTCCGGATCCCGAAGGAGGTAGGACCCGATGATCTCGCCGGCAGGGTCCAGGTCCCCGTCCGCCAGCAGACAGCTGGCCATCACCACCTCGACCGGGAGCTGCCGCAGTACAGCCAGATGCTGCGCCGCCGCCGCCGCGCGGGCCGGATCTCCCCGAAGCCGATAGAGCTGTTCCAGAAGGTCCCAGGCGGCGGGCAGCGTGGGGCTGAGCCGGACCGCCGTCTCGAGGGCCGCAATCGCGCCCGGCGCCTGGTGGAGCTCCACAAGGCACTGGCCCCGCTCCTGGTACAGGCGACTGAACGTCGGTTGCAAAGTCTCCAGTCGGGCCAGGACCGCAAGAGCCTCCGTCGGACGGTGCTGGGTGCGCAGGTCCCTTGCCTGATGCAGCAGGGCCTCCCGGTCATCGAGGGAGCCGAGGGCGCTCACGCCCCGCTGCCGCCGGCCAGGAACGGCGCCAGCCAGGGCGGGTCAGGCTGGTCGGCGTCATAATATTCGAAGATCAGGTGGATGCGGTCCGTCTCGCCCCCGTTGCGCACCCAATGGGTGTCGAGATTGTTGACCTCCACGGCCTGCCCGACCGGGAAATGGCGCTGTGCGCCGCCGAAGAAGCAAACCACCTCGGGATTGGTCGTCAGGGTCACGTGGATCTTGTGTGGCCACTTGGCGGCGGGATTGGCGTCGATGTGCGGTTGGATGATCCCCCCGGCCGGCATGCGCGCCAGCATCACCCGCGGGAAGATGCCGCGACGGTAGCCGTAGCCCCGGACCGCCGCGTCGAGCACGGGCGCGAGCCGGTCCCGCCAGCCCCCCCAGGCCGGCCGGTCGTGGGAGCCGCGCCAGTCCCGGGGGCTGTCGATGAACCGGAAGACGATGTGACGGGTGGTGTCGAGGACCTCGAACCTGTTCGGCTTGGCGGCATTCTCCGCCTCCCAGACCGCGTCCGGAATGCCCAGCACGGCCGCGCGCAGGGCGCTGACATCGACCTGTCCCAGATCGCGAACCGTCGCGGTCTTGCGCGGATTGGCGGTCGGTGCGAGGCGGGCCTGGCTCATGCCAGCCCCTCGAAGTCGTAGCCGAACAGCTCCAGATCCCGGGCATAGCGCGCCGCGACCCCGTCGATGAGGGCCGGGTCATAATAGCGGCGATAATCGCCCCGCGGGCTGGCATTGACCCGGTCGAGGGGCCGGCTGGCAATGCCGATCCGGGCGCAGACGGCGTCGTAGGAGGCCTGCATGTCCTCCACCCGTCCGATCCGGTCGGTCAGAAGCGTCCGGCCGTCCTCGGCCAGTAACAGGTGGCTCTGGGGCTGGAACAGAATGTGGTCTTCCGGCGGCGCTTCGAACAGGAAGTGGCGCATCACCGCCTGCGGCCACTGCTGGAAGTCGGTCCTGTCCCGCATCATGAAGGCGCAGTAGGAGACGAAGCGGTCAAAGGGATTGCGCACGAAGGCGAACTTGAAATAGCCGCCGAACGCGTCCTCCCCCAGATAGGGCCGGATCTGCTGCAGGGACAGGTGCCCGTGCCGGACCGCCGCCAGCTCCGCCCAGGGGAAGCGCTTCTCCACGAACAGGCGCACCTGTTCCACGTCCTCCGCCCCCATCTGCTCGCGCAGGGCCTGCCGCACGGCGTGGGTGCCGGTCTTCGGCACCGCGGCAAAGATGAAGCGATGACGGTGGGAAATGATCACGGCCTGCAACTCACAGAAAGATGCGCCCCATTCCCCGGCGAGGAGAATGAGGCGCACAGGATAGCAGATTTTCGGGTCCTAGAACTTGTAGCCGATGCCGAGCATGTAGGTCGCGCCGCTCTGGGTCTGGTTGTAGATGTACCGGTTCTGGCCAAAGAACTGGGTATTCTTCTCGTTGGTCAGATTGACCGCATCGAACGTGACCTGCAGCTTCGGCGTGATGTTGTAGAATGCCGCCGCGTCCACATAGGTCTGGGCCTCATAACCCTGGGTATCCGCGCTGACCGCACCGCTACCATGACCGACATAGTAGCGGCTGCGATAGTTCACCGACACCCGGGCCCCGTACTGGGAGGTCTCGTAGTACAGCGTCGCATTGGCGCTGTTCTTGGAAATGCCCGTGAAGACCTGCGGCGCATCCACGTGGGTGACATTGCCCACCACGCCGAAGTTGTTGAACGGTGCCGGCAGGAACGAGAACTGGCTCTGCGCCGCCAGCTCGATACCCGTCAGGGAATGGGCCCCGGAGACGTTGATGGGCTTCTGGTAGTCGTGGATGATCGTGCTGCCCGGCAGGCCCGCGATCGTCCCCGTCAGACCCGCCTGGTCCAGCGTGACCTTGTCGAAGATCTCCTGGTTGTCGATGAAGTTCGTGATCTTCTTGTGGAACACGCTGGCCGACAGCATGCCGACCTTGCCGAAATAGTATTCCGCCGCGAAGTCCAGGGTGTCGTCCTTGAAGGGCTTGAGGTTCGGGTTGCCGATCGAGGCGGAGACAACACCGTTGTCGATCGTCGCATTGCCCTTGGCGGCGAGGGACCCGAGGCTCGGACGGTTCAGGTTCTGCGTCGCGGCAAAGCGCAGCAGCAGCTCCGGCGTCACTTCCAGCACCGCGTTCATGGCCGGAAGCACCCCGTCATACGACCCCTTCACGTCGGCCGTGCCCGTATAGGCATAGCTGTTGCTCGGCTCGCTGTGCTGGAGGCGCCCGATGCTGCGGGTATTGGTCTGGTAACCCCGCAGACCGGCATTTCCGCGGAAGCGCTTGCCGAACAGCTGGCTGTCCCAGTCCGCCTGCACGTATTCCGACTCGGTGGTCTCGGTGACCTTGAAGACCTGCTCGATGTCCTGCAGCGCGCCGCCGACGCCGTTCGCCTTGGGTGCCAGGCGGTGATATTCCTGATACTTGGCGAAGGCCTTGGCGTAGTCGCCGATCAGCCACGTGCCGAAGCTGTTGGAGAACACATCGGTGATCCCGGCGACGGACGTTCCCCGGGCCTCGGCCGAGGTTCCGTTGACATTGCTGTCATAGAAGTAGTTGGCCCCGTCCTGGGAGAACTTGTGGTAGGCGATGCCCGCCCGCAGGGTCCAGACGTCCGTCAGCTTGTACTTCAGGTTCAGGACGCCCTCTTCCAGCGTCGAGGCGTTGTTGAACGAGCGGTAGTAGAAGTTGTCCATCGCGTAGATCGACGGGTCGGTCAGATTGGTGCCCGGATAGGAGAAGCTCGCCGACTGGCCATTGGTGCCATAGTTGGCGATCAGGTTGCCCTTGGCGCGCATGTACAGCTTGTCGTCATACGGGGTGTCGTAGACCGACTTTTCCGCGCCCACATGGCCGTCGATGGTCAGCTTGTCGGTCGCGTCCCACTTGCCGGTGAGGACCGCCTGGGTGAAGCGGTTGTGGTTCAGTTCCCGGCGATGCTCGCTGCCGAGGGTGACGTTGCTGGCATCGGTGTAGGTGGCGAAGTTGTTGGCATCCAGCACGAGGTTGTTCAGCACCGTCCCCTTCTGGAAGGCGGCCGGCCACGGGGTGCCGGCAATGCCGTCCAGGGTCGTCGACCCGATGCCGTTCAGCGGGCGCGTGGCCAGGTGCAGTTCGTCCCGGTGGGTGGTGAACTCGCTGTGCAGGACGTCGAGGGTGAACTCGGTCTTGTCATTCGGCCGCCACTGGGCGGCCCCGGTCAGGCCGAGGCGCTCCAGCTTGGCATTCCAGGACGAGAGGCGGTTGCCGTCGGCGAAGTAGAAGGTCTGGTTCGGATCCTTCAGCTTCGTCTGCAGGGCCGAGCTCAGATGGGTGATGTCGAGGCCCTGGCCGATCAGGTCCTGGACGTCGCTGCCGCTGAAGGACGAGTAGTTGTAGTCGTTATGACCCTGTTCGGTGGTCTGGCGCTTGGCATAGGCGACCGAGAAGGCCACGCCGAACTTGTTGTCCCAGTTGCGGCTGAACAGGCCGACGATCCGGGGCTGGGTGTCCTTGCTGTACTCGTTGGTGCCGATCTTGGCGATCAGCGCGCCCTTCACGCCCGGCGCGTAGTCGAAGGGCTTGCCGGTGAACAGGCCGACCGTGCCGGCCATGCCGCCTTCGTTCTGGGACGCCTGAAAGGTCTTCTCGACCTGGACCTTGGAGAACAGTTCCGACGCGAAGATGTTGAAGTCGAAGGCCCGGTCCCGGGAGCGCTGGCCACGGCTGTCCTGGGCGCTGTCCACATTGCCCAGCACTTCCATGCCGTTCAGCTGCACCCGGGCGAAGTCGGGACCAAGGCCGCGGAGAGAGATCCGCCGACCTTCGCCGGCCTCGCGGGTGATCTGCACGCCGGGCAGGCGCTGCAGGCTCTCGGCCAGGTTGAGCTCGGGGAACTTGGCCATGTCTTCGGCGACGATGGCGTCCACCTCGATATTGGCATCGCGCTTGATCGTCCGGGCCTGCTCCAGGGATTTGCGGTAGCCGGTGACCACGACCTCGGTCACGTCCGTGGCGCTGGAGTCAGCGGCGGGTGCGGCGGCGTCGGCAAAGGCAGCGGGCGTGCCGGCACCGATGACCAGGACCGAGACGGTGGCCAGAAGCATCGCCTTCAGATCCACGTGTGAAGTCCGAATCGTGTCGTTGGTCATGTGGTGAGCTCCCCGCCCCAATCTGGTATGAACCAGACCAATCGACCAGACTTTGGCAACAACTGCGTGACAGGATCACAAATTTTATTTTTCTCGCGCGATATGTAAAAATAAATACATCAAAAATTCCGCGTACTTGACGCAATAATCCGATCTGTATACTGATTAATGGACTCTGACGTTTCAGATCGAAGTCATTTCAAACGAGTGGAACCTCGACGTAACATCCGAATTCATCAAGGAAATTGGCGGCGATGCAGCAATGCACGCGACCCTGGCGATTGTCGAAGCTCGCGCTCTGGCGGGTCGGAAACACCGGCTGGTGCCAGACGCCGGGATCGATGTGCAGGCCGAAGGTCCCGTCACAGTGGAAGGCCACGAAATCGTCCGGCGTGATGTCGTCGCCCGGCAGGGCCAGCAGCGCCACGAAGGGCGAGCGGTCCCGGGGCCAGAAGATCTGTCCGCCGTCCGGATGGTAGTTGGCCTCGTGGGTGTAGATGCGCGAGGTGTCCGTGGCCTCCCGGTCGGCCGACGCGGTGGCCGGATCGGCGTACCAGCCGGTGACATAGGCCCGGCCCACGGCGTGGTTCACGGCATGCTGCACCTCGCCCCGGCGAACCATCTCGAAGCGGTCCTCCACCGTGCCGCCCTCGTTTCCCGTGCCGGGCACCACCGGGCGCCAGCCCGGCTGCGGCCAGGTGACGATGGTGACCTGGCCCTCGCCAAAGTGTGCCACCGGACGGCCATAGCCCCGCAGGGTGTCGGCGTCGGCCTGCAATCGCCGGGCCCGGTGGACCCTGGCCTCGCCCGCCGCGATGGACGGCATGGCGACCAGGTCGACACCGGCGAAGTTCGATGAAAGGGGCTGACCCGTGGCCATGGCGCGCGCTCCTTCGGCTCAGCTCGGATTGTGCTGGGCGGCCTGGGACTGGCGCTGGTCGTCCTCGTCGTCCATCGGCTCGCCCCCCTTCACCTTGCGCCAGTCGAAGTCCTTGCCGAACTTCTTCATCGCCACCTTGGGGTCGAACACCCGCGGATCCACCGGCAGGGCATCATAGGGGGTGACGTCCGGCGTGTCGGTGAAGAAGTCCGACAGCAGGTTGGCGGCGGCATCGAACTGGTTCACCGGCGGCAGGTCGAGGATCCGGTACATGGTCTTCAGCACCGCGCCGAAATTGGCGTGGGTGTGGGAGATGTAGCCCTTCTTGATCCACGGACCGGCCATCATCAGGATCGAGCGGTGGGCGTCCACATGGTCCACGCCCCCCTGCGGATCGTCCTCGAGGATGACCACCGCCATCTCCTTCCAGTAGGGGGTGTGCGACAGGAACTGCAGGAACCGCCCCAGCGCCAGGTCGTTGTCGGCCATGAAGCTCTCCCGGTAGGGATAGCCATCATCTTCCCGGGTATCGGCCATGTGGTCGTTGGGGATCTGGATGGAGATGAACCGGGGGAAGGGCTCCTTGCCGCTGAGGTACTTGTCGGACACCTCCTTCTCGAACTGGTCCATGCGCAGCTGGTCGGGAATGTTGAGGTTGAACCCGGCATAGTCGTTGGACGTCCGCGACCATTCCGCCCGGGACATGGGGTAGATCACCGGCATGCGCAGGCCTGTGTCCGTGTGCGCCGCATCCTCGTGGACCCCGGCGAACTCGTCGCTCTGGCCGTAGCTGCGGAACGGGATGCCGTGCCGGTCCAGCTGCTCCCACAGGCCGCCGATCTGGTTGTAGTCCTCCGGGTCGATGCCGCCGGAGCTGTCCGGGAACCGGCGCCCCGGCGCCGGGGAAAAGGCATTCCAGTCCTTGGACACCGCCGTGTTGGATTCCATCCAGGCATTGGGCACCACGCCCATCATCCACCGGTGCCCGTGCACCGAGGCGTCGGAGTCGCAGAAGAAGTTGTCCGACAGGGCCCAGCGGCGGGCGATCTCCTGGTGGTTCGGGGAGATCATGACCTGACGCAGCACGGAGCCGTTCAGGGCCCGCAGGTCCACCCGGCCGAGGCGGGCGATGGTGGGGTCGCCGTTGACCCCGGGAAAGCCCCCGAACACGTCGTCGAAGGTGCGGTTCTCCTTGGTCACATAGACGATGTACTTGACCGGGCTGTGCCGCAGGCCGACGGCGGCGGGCACCGGGCTCCTCGGATCATCGGTGACCGCCACTTCCCGGAAGGTGTTCGCCTTCACCCGCCGGGTCATGTCCGCCAGCTGCCGGTCATCCGGCGTCGCAATCGCCTGCAACAGACCCAGCTGAACATCGCCCACATAGGTCCCCTGGGGCGGCTTGCGGAAGCCCGCCCCGCCATTGGGGCCGGCGCCATAGCCCCGGGCCGAGGTGACATAGAGGGTCTTGCCATCCTTCGACACCACCACCCGGGTCGGGCCCCAGCCGGTGGGGATATAGCCCAGCACCCTGCGGCGGCCGGTGTCGATCACGGCGACGGCATTGAGCGCCAGGGCGGTCACATAGAGCCGCCGACCGTCCGGGCTGAGGGCCATGTGAAAGGGCGTCAGGCCCCGCTGGCGGTCCAGGCGGGGATCGAAGGTCAGGCGGACATGGTCGACGATGTGGTCGTCCCGCCGGTCGATCACGGCGATCGAGTCATTGGTGGCGTTGGAGACATAGGCGAACCGGGGGCCCACGACGACGCCGCTGGGGCTCGACCCGCCCACCGTGGCCAGGCCCTCGACCATCTGCCCGATCTGGAAGCCCGGCTTCAGCTTTGCCGTCACGGTCTGGGTGGCCAGGTCCACGGCATAGACGCTCATGGCTTCCGGTGCATTCGGGGAGCCGAGCCCCGGCAGGCGCCGGCCGTCCGGCAGGGTCACGCCCTCCTCCGCTTCGCGGGAGGGAATGGGGTAGGGCGCGAGATGCAGCATCTTCGCGTCACCGCCATCCGGGGTGACACCGGGGACGAGGGGATATTCGAACAGACCGACATTGCCCACATAGGCGGTCCGCCCGTCCGGGCTCAGCCCCAGCGCCAGGGGCAGCCGACCGACCTTCACCGAGCCGATCACCCGACCGGACGCCCGATCCAGGGTCACCAGCCGGTAATTGGCCCGGTCGAGGACATAAAGCTTCGTCCCGTCCGGGCTCAGCGCCATGTCACCGGCCAGGCTGTCCTGGTAGGTCACGCCGCCGAAGGGACCGTCCAGCTTGTACTCGCCGATGCGGACCAGCCGCTCGGCGTCCATCAGGGTCACCGCCCCGGTCTTGTCCTGGGAGAGGTAAACGGTACGGCCGTCGGGGGAGAAGACCGCCCCCATGAAGCCGCCGCTCTCGATCACGGCAGGCCGGGACTTGTCATAGCTGGGCAGGCGGATGGGATGGGCGAGGTCGTTCAGCCGGACCACCGTGACCACCTCGTTGTGCAGCAGTACGGCGGTCTTGCCATCCGGAGACAGGGCGAGGCCATAGGGCTTGTGCGTGACCAGGGTGGTCTGGCCGGCGGGCGTGACCAGCCTGCCGCTGGGCAGGACGCTGGTCCCGCCGGGCGCGAGGCGGGCCGGCTCCGTTGTCGCCGGGGCGAACAGGTCGGTAAGGGGGGCCGCGGAGGCGCCGCTGGCGAAACCGAGGCTGAGCGCTGCCAAGAGCCTGATGATCATCGCCCACCTCATTTACCCTGTCGGCTGGTCTAGACCAAACATGCGACAGCGGCGCGACAATCCGGCGCCGTCGCCCGCTTGACTTCAACCGATTCCCGGCTGTCAGTGCGGGGGCATGCCGTCCGAATTTCCCCCTTCTGCATGGTGGCCGAGCCCACCGACGCCCGGCGGCGCGCCCCACTACATGGCCATGCGCGATCAGATTGCCCGGCGGATCACGACCGGCGAGCTTCTCCCCGGCGCACGGCTGCCGTCGGAACGTCAGATGCAGGACGGGGCCGGGATCGCCCGCGGCACGATCCGCGAGGCCCTGTTCCAGCTGGAGGCCGAGGGGCTGATCTACCGCCGGGACCGGAGTGGCTGGTATGTCTGTTCCGCCCCGGTGGTCTATGATCCCACCCGCTGGGCCGGCTTCATGACCTATGTGGCCGAGCAGGGCCGCCGGCCGCAGACCCGCACCCTGTCCACGGCGGAGACCCCCCTCGGCGAAGCCGCTCGTCACGTGGGCGTGCATCCGGAGGACCCCGTCTACCTCATCATCCGAAGACGCCTGATCGACGACCGGCCGGTGCTGGTGGAGCGGATCATGGTCAATCCGGCCCTGGCGCCGGGCCTGTTCCAGCATTCCCTCGACGGCTCGCTGACGCAGATCCTCCGGACCGTCTACGGCGTCGAGGTGGTGCGAAACCAGGTGGACATGCGGCCCTGCGCCCTGGTCGGGGCCGAGGCGACGGCGCTGGAGGCCAAGCCGGGCACGCCGGGGCTGAAGGTGGTCCGCTCCAGCTTCGACGCGGCCGGCCGGGTCGTGGAATATGACGAGGAATACTGGCGCCACGACGCCGTCCGCATCCATGTGGACATCGAGGTGGCCCCCGAAGTTCAGGCGCGGGTCAGTGCCGCACCATAGAGCCGCGCGCCGGTGTGGCTGCGGAACTCGAAGCTCAGTGACTCCGGCCCCACCCGCACCGCCGTAAAGCCCGAGATCGAGGTGCAGAACTGCGTCCCCTCCACCGGACGGACGGGCCGCACCTGGGAGCCGGCACCGGTGAGGATATAGTCCAGACCATCCCGGCGGATGTGCTGAAGGTCGTGGTCGTGCCCACAGATGTAGGCTGCGGCCCCGCGTCTCTGCAGGATCGGCAGGACCTTCTCCACGATCTCCGGCGTGTCCCCGTGGGTGCTGCCCCCCGAGCGCAGGGTGTGGTGCCCGAACACCAGCTTCCACCGGGCGTCGGACGCGGCCAGGGCCCGGTCCAGCCAGGCCAGCTGTTCGGCGGTGTTCTGCCGGTCCACCGGCAGACCGGAATGGCGGACGCTGCGCTCCGTGAATTCGGCGAGCATCGGCGTCGTGTCGATGCAGAACAGGTCCACCGACGCAAGGCCCAGCGCGGCCCCGGAGACCTTGTAGTAGCGCGACGGCATCCGCCAGCGGGGGCTTGTCCGGGCATAGTCCAGCTGGGCCTGGGGCTCCCCGTGATAGTCGTGGTTGCCGAGCGCGACGTACCAGGGCGTCTGCAGGTGCGGGCCGGAATAGACATCCTCGTAGCTCTGCTTCCAGTGGGAGTCGGAGGCATCGACCACCCCGTCGGGATAGAAGTTGTCCCCGACCGACAGGACGAACCGGCTGTCCAGCTCCGCCGCCGCCCGGTCCATGGCCATGGCCACGTCCCGCTGGTGATCCGCCCCCCGACGCCCCCAGTCGCCGACCACCAGAAAGTTCAAACTGGCCGCGCTGTCCGTCGGGGCCGCCGACGCCAGTCCGGCCCCGAAGGCGGCCGTGCTGGTCAGGCCAAGGACGACATGGCGGCGGTCCGGCGGGTTCGACATCTCAACGGCTCCAATCCGAAAGAGACGACTTTAGATCAGATCCGTGACGGATCATCGAGCGCGCCACCCCCAGACGGAACCGCGGAGTCGCGCGATGTCAGGTTCGCTTGACATGCCCCAAAATGTCAGGCATACATTACACACTGTCAGGTATGCAGTTCAATCGAACGGGAGATCGGGATATGTCCATGACCTGGTTTGCGACCCTTTCCGCCGGCCTTCTGGCCCTTGTCGGCCTGGGGGCCGTGTTCACGGCATTTGTGCTGCGGACCGAACCGCGCCGCAGCACGGTCTTTCGCATCGGCACCGTCGGTCTCACCCTCGCGGGACTGGTCCTCATGCTGGGCAGCGTGATCGGCTGGCTCGGGTCGAACGAGATGTTCGGCGGCCTGATGCTGCTCGTGTTCGGTACCGGCAGCAGCCTGGTCCCGCTGAAGGCGACCGGCGGCACCACACCGGAACGGTCCGGACCCTAGGACGCAGCGACGGGTCCGGTCCGGCCCGTCCCTATTTCGGCATGCCGCTGAGGCCGGCCGCCTTGCGCAGCTCTGCCCCGCTCAGGCGGTAGCCGTCGAGGAACACGGTCTCCACGTGGCGCAGGTTGCCGAGGTCCTTCGACACATCCCCATCCACCAGGATCAGGTCTGCGGTCTTGCCCGGACCGATGGAGCCCAGCCGGTCATCCATGCCGGTCATCCGCGCCGGAACGAGGGTCGCGGTCTGCAGGGCCTCGGCATTGGTCAGCCCGGCCTGCTGGTAGAGTTCCAGCTCCCGCACGAGTTCCACGCCGGACCCGTCGGTTCCCGCCACGATCCGCACCCCCGCCTGATGCAGCCGTCCCACCAGATCGACCATCTTGCGGAAGCTCTTGCGGTAGTCATCCCGGGTCAGGCCGTCTGAGAGGGGATAGCCGCCGATCTTCCAGGCCCGGGTCACCGATGGCGGTGCCACGTCGGCGTAGGGCGCATATTCCGGCGAGATGGCGCTGCCGTCGGACGTCATCAGCGGCTCCCACACCGTCAGGGTGGGATCGATGATCGTCCCCCGCCGGGAGAGCTCCGCGTAGAAGGCCTTCAGGGTCGGGGAGTCCAGATCCACGTCCTTGCCATATCGCGCCGGCCCCTCCAGCCGGGCGGCGGTGTTGGCCTTGTCCACCACCGCCTGCGGCATGGCCTGCATCATGATGAAGTTGATGTGGGTGACCTCGTCATAGCCGGCGCGCACGGCCTCGAGCGGCCGCATGCCGGCGGGGACGTGGCCATGAACGTGCAGGCCCAGCCGGTGGGCCTCCGCAGCCCCCGGAGCGATCCAGTCCGGGTTCATGGAGGTGTAGAACTTCACTCCCCACATGCCCGCCGCATGGATGCGGTCCACCGCCGCCACCGTCTCCGCCGCCGAGGACACGGTGAGAGCCCCCTGGGCCGCCAGCGGGTCCTTGCGATCGATGATCACCGAGACCTTGCCGTCCGGCGCGAGCAGGTCCCCGGCTGCGCGGCGCCTCGAGATGCTGATGGCATCCTCGATCGCGCTGCCCGGGCTGCGATAGTTGGTCATGCCCGTGGCCACGTTCTGCAGCAGGTTCCAGTCGTCGCCCACATGCTGGTGGGAATCCCACAGACCCGGGGTCAGGGTCTTGCCTCGCCCGTCGATCACCGTCGCCCCCGCCGGGGCGGCGATCGCGCCCGCCGCGCCCACCGCCTGGACCTTGCCGTCGACGATCAGAACCGCCCGGTCCGGCTCATAGCGCCCGGCGACGGAATCGAACATCAGCACGTGGTCCACCAGGGTTGGCGAGTGGTTCGCCACGGTCAGGAACTGGTGCGCCACATCGCGGACCATGGCGGCCGTCGCCGCATCCTGC
>CAIQUG010000205.1 GCA_903874895.1 uncultured Caulobacterales bacterium
ACACTCCAACCTCAATTCGTTCGCGGCTGAGGCCGGAGCGCCGTATCTTCAACCTCAACAACGGTTTCAGCCCCTTGGGGAGAGTCAGATATGACGACGCAAGAACGCTACTGGGTCATCGGCGGTGAATATGAGTGCCTGTCGTTCCGTTCGGTGAAGAACGGCGCACCCATCGTGCACGGCCCCTTTGACACCCGCGACCAGGCTCGCGCCGAATGGAAGCGCCTCTCGGCGGAACATTCCAGCCGCGCCGCCGTCCGCTTCGGCATCGCCGCCGAGCAGATCGCCGTCGCCCAGCACGCCTGACCGGCACGCACCGCACACCGCTACCGGCCGCCCGCGGACCCTGCGGGCGGCTTCCTCTTTCTGCCCCTGAGCGGGGCCTCCGGGAACCTTCTTGATGTCGTACCAGGACCACATTCTCCAGACCAGCAAGCTCATCCAGTCCAAGAAGGGAACCTGGGACGGGATCAGCGCAGAGGCCGTGGCCCGCATGCGCCTGCAGAACCGCTTCAAGACCGGCCTGGACATCGCCCGCTACACCGCCGCGATCATGCGCAAGGACATGGCGGCCTATGACGCGGACACGGCAAACTACACCCAGAGCCTGGGCTGCTGGCACGGCTTCATCGGTCAGCAGAAGATGATCTCCATCAAGAAGCACTTCGGCTCGACCGAGCGGCGCTACCTCTACCTGTCTGGTTGGATGATCGCGGCCCTGCGGTCCGAATTCGGCCCCCTGCCCGACCAGTCCATGCACGAGAAGACCTCGGTCCCCGCCCTGATCGAGGAGCTCTATACCTTCCTGCGCCAGGCCGACGCCCGCGAGCTGGGCATGATGTTCCGCGACATCGACGCCGCCCGCGCGGCGGGAGACACGGCCAAGGAAAAGGCTCTGCTGAATGCGGTGGAGAACCACCAGACCCATGTGGTGCCGATCATTGCCGATATCGACGCCGGCTTCGGCAATGCCGAGGCGACCTATCTGCTCGCCAAGAAGATGATCGAGGCGGGTGCCTGCGCCCTGCAGATCGAGAACCAGGTCTCCGACGAGAAGCAGTGCGGCCACCAGGACGGCAAGGTCACCGTGCCGCACGAGGACTTCATCGCCAAGGTCCGCGCGTGCCGCTACGCCTTCCTCGAGCTGGGCGTGGAGGACGGGATCATCGTCACCCGCACCGACAGCCTGGGGGCCGGCCTGACCAAGCAGATCGCCGTCAGCAACGCGCCGGGCGACCTCGGCGACCAGTACAACAGCTTCCTCGACTGCGAGGAGATCGATCCCGCCACCGCCCGCAACGGCGACGTGATCCTGAACCGCAACGGCAAGCTGCTGCGGCCCAAGCGCCTGCCCAGCAACCTGTTCCAGTTCCGCGCCGGAACCGGCGAGGACCGCTGCGTGCTGGACAGCATCACCTCCCTGCAGAACGGGGCGGACCTTCTGTGGATCGAGACCGAGAAGCCGCACATCGCCCAGATCGCCGGCATGATGGACCGCATCCGCGCCGTCGTGCCGTCGGCCAAGCTGGTCTACAACAACTCGCCGTCCTTCAACTGGACCCTGAACTTCCGCCAGCAGGTCTATGACGCCTGGACCAAGGAAGGGAAGGACATGTCGGCCTATGACCGCGCCGCCCTGATGAGCGTGACGTATGACGGCACGGAACTCGCCGCCGAGGCGGACGAGCGCATCCGCACCTTCCAGGCGGACAGCGCCCGCGAGGCGGGGATCTTCCACCACCTGATCACGCTGCCGACCTACCACACCGCGGCCCTGTCCACGGACAACCTCGCCCGGGAGTACTTCGGCGAGCAGGGCATGCTGGGCTATGTGCTGAACGTGCAGCGCAAGGAGATCCGCGAGGGCATCGCCTGCGTGAAGCACCAGAACATGTCCGGCTCGGACATCGGCGACGACCACAAGGAATACTTCGCCGGCGAAGCGGCCCTGAAGGCGGGCGGCGTCCACAACACGATGAACCAGTTCGCCTGACGCACTGAAATACCAGCCCGTTTCGTCCAGGGTGCCAAAAGAGCGCCGGGCGGGCGGCCCAAGTCTCGGGAAGAAGACGGCCCGGCGCAGGGCCCGATCCGCAAGGACCGGGCCCTGTTCTGCGTTCAGGGCTCAGCCCGTCGCCTGATCCGCCATTTCCACCAGCCGGGCCGCGGCGGCGGAGAGGGACCCGTCGCCGAGGTCGTCCAGGGCCAGACGGTCCGCCACGGGCCCTGCCCGCGCGCCCTCCGACCGGCGGTAGGCCGGGTCGTAGTGGACGTGGATAAGCTGTTCGGCGAGGTCGAGGAACTTCCCTGCCCGGGCCAGGTCCCGCCAGGCCTCCCGCTGCTCCCGGCCGATGTGCCTCGGCAGGCGCGCCAGGGCATCCTCGAGGGCCGCGAGGTCCGACGTGATGTCGCCATAGGTCTCGACAATGTGCCGGGCCCTTGCGGCGGCGGAGGCGTCGATCTCGATCCGCGGTGCCCCGACCATCCGGCTCCAGATGGCCGGCGGCAGGCTGATCTGGCCGACGCGGCTGGACTCCGCCTCCACCAGCACCGGCCGGTCAGGGTCGAGGGCATCCATGGCCTGCAGCAGCCGGGTCTCGAACAGGCGCTGGCTCGGCTGGGCCTCTGCCTTCAGCCCCCCGAACAGGGAGCCCCGGTGGGCGGCCAGGGCCTCCAGGTCGAGTACCTGGGCCCCCAGGGCGCGGGCGCGATCCAGCAGCACGGTCTTGCCGCTGCCCGTGGGGCCGGAGACCAGCACCACCCGGAGCGGCGGCACCGCGTCATAGAGGCGCTGCACGACACCCCGGCGATAGGTGCGGTAGCCCCCCTCGACGATGCCCACTCGCCAGCCCACCCGGGACAGGATGGTCGCCATGGCGCCGGAGCGGTTGCCCCCTCGCCAGCAATAGATCAGCGGCGCCCAGGATCCCGGCTTGTCCGCCAGCGGTCCGTCCAGATGGTCGGCGATGTTGCGCGCCACGATGGCCGCCCCGACGCGGGAGGCCAGGAACTTGGACTGCTGGACATACAGCGTCCCCACCTCCGCCCGCTGGGCATTGTCCAGCACCGGCAGGTTGAGGGCGCCCGGGACATGATCCAGGGCGAACTCCGCCGGACTGCGGACATCGATCACGTCGCTGTAGCGGGACAGGGTCTGCGGCGTGATCGCGCTGACGGTCTCGATCATCCGGCGGATGTCCCGGACAGCACCCGGACCCGGCCGGGACCCGCCGCCACACGACCGATGGCACAGGCCCGGTCGAATCCCGCCCCGCGGATCAGGTCCAGCGTCGCCTGTGCCGCCTCCGGGGCGACGGCCACCAAGAGGCCGCCGCTGGTCTGCGGGTCGCACAACAGGTCGCGGCGCCAGTCGGCCAGCCCCTCAGGCAGGTCGACCCGCTCGCCATAGCTGGCCCAGTTCCGGGGGGAGGCACCGGTGCGCACCCCGCCCTCGGCCAGGGCCGCGGCTTCCGGCAGGAGAGGAACGGCATCGGCGTCGATCTCCAGCGTCACGCCGGCACCGGCGGCCATCTCCAGCGCATGGCCCAGCAGGCCGAAGCCGGTCACATCGGTCAGGGCCGAGACCCCGTCCCGTCCCGCAAGGGCCTGGCCCACCCGGTTCAGCTGGGTGGTGGAGGCGACCATGGCGGCATAGGCGGTGTCGGACAGCTTCTTCTGCTTCAAGGCGGCACTGAAGATGCCCACGCCCAGCCCCTTGGTCAGCAGCAAAACGTCTCCGGGGCGGGCGGTGCGGTTGGTCAGGACCTGGTCCGGATGGACAAGGCCCAGCGCCACCAGGCCATAGATCGGCTCGACGCTGTCGATGGAATGGCCGCCGGCCACGGGGATGCCCGCCTCGGCGCAGACGCTCTCGCCCCCCGCGAGGATCCGGCCGATCGTGTCCGGCGACAGGACGCTGATGGGCATGCCGACAATGGCCAGCGCCAGGATCGGCGTTCCGCCCATGGCGTAGATGTCGCTCAGCGCGTTGGTGGCGGCGATCTGCCCGAACACATAGGGGTCGTCCACCACCGGCATGAAGAAGTCCGTGGTGGCCACCAGCGCCTGCCGGTCGTTCAGGCGCCAGACCGCGGCGTCGTCGGAGGTGTCCCGCCCCACCATCAGCTGGGCGAAGCCGGCCCCCTGCGGGGCCCGGGCCAGCACCTCCCGCAGCACGGCGGGGGACAGCTTGCAGCCGCATCCGCCCCCGTGGGACAGGGAGGTCAGCGACGGTTCGGGGGTGGCGGCCGGAGGGGGGGCAGAGGATGTCATGCCCCTTCATGCGCAGGGACACGGCGCTTGTCACCCGGTTTTGCGTCGGTCGATTCGGCGCTTTCCAAGCTCTGCGCCTTGGGCGTAGGCTCCCCCCATAATCAAGAACAGATATCGGGAGGTTGCGTTGGACGGATTCGCCACTTCTGCAGGGACTGCCGCAGACGATCCCTGGTCCCAGCCCCTGGAAACCCTCGACCCCAGCCGGGCC
>CAIQUG010000206.1 GCA_903874895.1 uncultured Caulobacterales bacterium
TATCTCGCAAGGCTGGTCGCCCATGCCCACGACGCCGATTATCTGCAGGGGACGCTCGAGGACTATGTCGGCGAGTCCGTCCGGAAGGGCTGGGTCTCGGTCTCGTGGGCCTATCGCGACGCGCACGCCGAGAACCTCAGGCGCATGCAGGCCGCCTGGAAGGCCAAGGCGCTGCCCGCACTGCAGCCATGAACGGCCTCCCCCGGCCGGGCAGGCTGTGGGGGGTGAGGCCCCTTCCCAGCTCGACGCCACGCTGGCAGTGTGGCGGGCATGGCTCACGATCATCCCCTTGAAGACACCCCTGACACCTGGCGCGAGACCGGCGTGCGGGTCATTCCCGGCGACCAGCTGGACGCGAACACCGCCCAGACGCCGGGCATGAACCGGGCCGCCGCCATCAATTTCGCCCGGGTCGGCGCGGAAAAGCTCTGGGCCGGCACGGTCCACATCCATGCCGGTGCCAAGACCGGCGCGCACCATCACGGGGCGCTGGAGAGCGTCATCTACGTACTGAAGGGCAAGGCTCGGATGCGATGGGGCGAGACCCTCGAATTCACCGCCGAGGCGGGCCCGGGCGACTTCATCTATGTTCCGCCCTACGTGCCCCACCAGGAGATCAACGCCTCGGACGAAGAGACGCTGGAATGCGTGCTCGTTCGCAGTGGCGGCGACGCGGTGGTTGTCAATCTGGACATCACGCCCGCAGAGCCGCCGACCGCTGTCGCCTGGGTGGATCCGATCCACAGGCAACCGGACTGAAACGGCCATCGCCGACCGCCCCGGCCATATTCTGCGGGTCAAGCCCGTCGGCATTCACCGCCGCAGGAGGGCCGCCGTCGAGAAATCGGTCCACGGCGTTTCCAGGGGGGGCTCTGCGCGACCTCGCAGCGGATCCACCGTGACTTCGTAGAACACGTCATCGCGAAAGATGAACGAGCGGCCCGCGAAGACCGGGACCAGCTCCAGGGTCGCGTTGAGGGCGATGCGCAATTCCACGTCCTCGACATATTGCGCATCAGAGTTTCCGCCCTCGGCGAGCGCGGTGATGTCGAAATGACGGCCTGTCGCGATGTCGACATTCCACGCGTGCTGCAGCACGGCCGTCTGACCCGGATAGCGCAGGATGAGCCAGCCGTGCGCCACGGAAAATCTTGGCCCCTCCGGGCCCAGTCCGTCTCTGCGGACTTTGTGAGCATTGGTGAAGCAGTTGCCGGGTGGGGCGGAGCCGACATAGTCCACCTGCCGCACGAACCGAACCAGGGCACCACAGTCCCGACGACGACGAACAAGGGCATGTGTCGCGCGCATCATCGAAAGACAGCCTCCGGATCCCGGACTCGCCAAACCGGCACAATCTGAACGGGCAGGCGCTTACGGGCTCATTGTGGCGGAGATATCGCCGGGACATTTCGTCGGCGCAGTGACGTTTCGCGATCGAAACATTACGAGCAGAGGGTAATGGCCCCCTGCCACGTCTGATCTCAAGACGGACGCTGAGGCCCTGCGACAGCTCGCGTGGCCGGGTCGGGAGCTAGCGAGCCCGCGTCCAGATCTGGTCCTGGCAGAATGGGCCCAGGCACCCCGTCACCTTCAACGATCCGTCTGCGGTCCGGTAGACGCGTCCCGCAACGGTGCGGCCGGAGCCGGGGTCGTAGATCCGCCCCCGTTGCCATGACCCGTCGCGGGGCTGAAACCCATACAGGATACGCAGGCCAACGAGCGGTCGGGTCCGCAGGGTCGGATCAGGGTTGTTCGCGTCGAGCACTCCGTCCGGGTCGGGCTTGACCCATTGAATGACGCCGCAGAGGGTTCCGTCTCCGCAGTCCTCGACGCGGACCAGGGCATCCTTGTCCGCCGTCGACCAGAGACCGGCGTAGCCATCCAGAGCGCCGCCCAAAGCGACAGCCGGAACCGACAGCGCCGCAATGGCGACGGACAACACCCGCTTCATGGAGCCCCCACCCCGGTTATCTGACCCTGAGCCTACTTCGCCTTGATGATCGATGGCAACTCGCCCATCCCCCAGGTGCCGGCACGTCGAGGAAAACGGGACGGGGCGACGCATGGACGGCCCATCGGCAGAGTTGCCTGGACCGAGGGATTGGCATTCAATGGGACCGACACATCGGCTCACGGCGAACAATCAGGACGCGGCCATGGGATGGCTGATCATGGCGCTGGCGGGGACCGCATGACACCGGGCGTAGCGGCAGCCGTCCTCATGGTCCTGGCCTCACCCGCGGCGGCGGCCCCCGGTGCACACGTCGACGGGCCGAGCTTTGCCTGCGCCCGGGTGACGTCGCACGTGAACCAGATCATCTGCGCCAGCGCCGACCTGTCGGCGCTTGATCGTGCCCTCGACGACACCTTCCAGACCGTCGTGCACCAGCCGACGGTGAATGCCGCCAAGCTGCGCGCGGACGAGGCGAACTGGGTGCGGCGGGTCCTTCGGACGTGTGCGGACAGCGCCTGCATCAAGGCCGCCTACGAGGGTCGCATGGATGCACTCCGGCACGTCAGTCAGGTCGCCGCGAGCCCCGCGGCAAGCGGAGAGACCCAATCGTTCCCGGCGTCGGCGGCCGTGGTGGCGGCCTCCCAGGCCCTGATCGGCGCGAGCTGCGACGGGATTGACAATCTTGCGGCCCTCGACCGAACCGGCCGACATCCCCTGGGTGACTTCGTCTCGATACCCGGTCAGGCACCGGTCCTTCTCCGGCACGCCATCGTCTTTGTCCTCGGCAGCGGCCGCGGGTCCGAAGCCTTCCTGTTCACACGGACCGGGTCGTCCGCCGGACGCTGCACGATCACGGACTTCGCCGTCCTGCCGGACCATGGGTCCGGCCTGATGTCATGCTCGGTCGATCCGTCGCTGACGGGTGGCGTCGGGTCCAGCGGCGTCGGTGTCCGGCTCCCCAAGGGTGGTCTTGCCTACTGGGAGGTCAGCGAAACGGACGGCCGTCTCCACCGTCTGCCGCTCGAGGTGCTGGGATGGACAAAATCCGTCCGTTGCCGGCAGCCCGAAGCCGGCGAATAGCGGTCGCGCAGGGTGGTCGCAGAGGGGCTGCGCCGACACCCCGGCACAGGTCGTCGTCGCCGGGGGCAACCAGAGATCAGCGATTGTCCGGCAGCTTTGGCGGGCCACAGCTCAGCCCCGCGTCCTTTCCGGCCAGCTGGTCCGCGCGGACGCATCCGGCAGGGGCCTTCGCGCCGGGGCCGGACGGGGTCTGCTTGCAATACTGCTGCTTGGGCGGCCCGCAGATCCAGTAGTCCATGTGCTGGATACCCGATCCAAAGCCCTGGTAGGGTTTGAACGTCAGGCAGTTGGGCGGTGGGGACTGCTGCGCGAAGTTGATCTTGCACGCCGCCGTGGCGCTGTCCGACTTGCAGACATAGGACTTGCAAACACCGCCGGAACATTGGCCACCGCCGCATTGCGCGTTTACGACGGCCCCCACGCGGGTCAGCAGGAACGCTCTCAGGGCCGGCTCGAACTGGCCGGTGAAGGACGCGCACATCTGATCATAGGCGTGGGGAAAGGCGGACCCGGCAGGCGCGCGCCCTTCATTCACCCACGCAATCACCTGCTCGCCGCCCGACAGGCGCATGGCCGTGGCGCACTGTTCGAACCCGGAGGTCTCCCTGTTCTGGTGATCCACATAGTCGAGGTGCGGGGTCGCCAGAGCCGAGCCCGTATAGGCGTCATCCCATTGGGATTCGATATCGCTCAGCCGGCTGGAGAGGAAGGGCTTGCTCGACCAGGTCTGCTGGGTGGCCTTCACCTTCTGGAGGATCTCCGTCGCGATCCTGGAATCCCAGAGCGCGTAGACCTTCTGAACGTAACCCGGCAGTGCCGCCACCAGCGCAACCTGCGAATAGCCCGCCTTGACCCCTCGGCCGATCACCTCCGAACCGCTGCCGGATCCGGCGAAGGCGAACCAGCTGGCCTGCCCCTGGAGCCGCCGCTCGAGGCCGTCCTGGGCCTGAGTGGCCAGGTAGTCTGCGGCCGTGGGTTGGGGCGGACCGCTGTCACTGCTGCAGCCGAACGCCCAGCAATAGATATCCTCGAGCCCCTTGCCGATGGCTTCGATGGCCGCGACCGCGGCCTTGGCCGAGTCGACCACGGCCTGCGCGGCATTCTCCAGCGCCTTCAGGCCTTCACAGACCGGCACGCCGTCGGTCAGGATCTCGGCAGCGGCACAGGCCACCTCCTCGCCGGCATCCTCGAGCAGGCCCCAGTAGTCGTGGTTGGCAATGTCGAGATAGATGTCGAGCATCTTCACGATGTTCGGATCGATATCCAGCTGGTCTCCCAGGGGGCCCTTCGCCGTGTCGTCGATACACGCGACGAGATCGGTTGATCCTTGGGTTTCCTCGCAGTGGATGATGGTCCCGTCGATCTGACGGAGCTGGGCACCCGTGAAGGGCAGCGTATGTCCCCCGGAGACCCCGTTGATCTGGTCGACGATGTCCGCCACGTCGGTGACCCGGTCGGCGTTCGCGATCCCCGCCGGACTGAGCAGCGACAGGATCGCGGCGGCAACTGCAATGGCAATGTGGCGCCCGGACATCAGCGGACCCCGCTGCTGGTGGGCACACGCAGACGCTGATCATGGGCGGCCTTCACCGCCGCCTTGAGGGCACCCAGCGTCACCCGCTGACCTGACGGCATCTGCAGGACGGTTGAGTCCGGCGTGTTGCGGGGCAGGGACGTGATGTCGCTGGCCGATTTCACCAGGACGAGCCGGCCACCGGGAGCCGGCATGGGGCCCCTCAATTCCAGACGACGCCGCCGCTCCAGGCTGTCCGCCATCAGCCGGAGCTGAGCGACACTGATCGACCTGCCGGACGGCAGGCGGACCACGTCCGAAGGCGGTCGGTTCAGAGCGTCGCGGTAGGTCTCTCCGGGCCTCAGCGTCTGCACCGGACCGGATGAACGAGGCAGGATCGCGAAATCTCCGGAGCGCCGCGTCCGGTGCCGCGCCACCGCGGTGGCGATCAGGTCCTGAACCTTCCTCAAGCGCGCGACGGTGAGATGGTTGCCGCTCGGGGTCTCGATGACCTGGTCCGGGCGCAGACCCTTGAGATCGGCACTGCTTACGCCGTGCGGGATCTGGACGACCCGTGCGCTGGCGAGTTCGCCGGACGAGATGCCGGGCCGCCAGCGCACCGTCGTGCCCCCCGGCGTTCGAACCTCGGCGTGGCCCACCGAGACCGACGCGAGGATTGAAATCAGTGCCAGGCCGAACTTCCGGGTCATGGGATTGCTCGCCGACAGATCTGATCCGCCCAGCTTGGACCCGAGGGGCCGATCCCGTCAATTCGCGGACCATTCTCGACCGTCGGATGCCGCAGGTCCCGACCCGTCCGATGGACCACCAGGCCGTCGCTACTTGCTGATCCGGGTGAGCGAGTACCCGACGAGCCCCGGTGTGGACACGAGACTCCGGGCCATGGTGCCAAGGCTCTCGTCGCGTCGTGTCCGCACCACGCCGGAATATTCCAGGACCGTCCCGTCCTCCAGCAGGGCGTAGCTCAACTCATCGAACCGGACACTGTGCGCGCTGAGTCGCTGCAGCAGCTCCGCCTCCGTCGGGGCTTCGTCGGCCCGGTAGCGGAAGGCCGCCACGGCGTAGGTGTTCACAGCCAGGCGGGCTTCGATGAACCGAAGCAGGGTCAGGGTCGTCAGAACCCCGACCGCCGCCGCGGCACCCGCTGACCACAGGCCGAGGCCGAACATTGCCCCGAAGGCCGCCGTCGCCCAGATCGAGGCCGCCGTGGTCAGTCCCTGGATCGAGGCGCCCTGCTTGAAGATCACCCCGGCTCCGAGGAAGCCGACGCCGGTCATCACACCCTGCAGGAGGTGGGTCGGGTCCAGCATGGCGGGGGCGCTGGCGGGGAAGAGATTCGGCAGGAAGGACGGCGCGCGGGCTGCCAGCATCACCGTGGCCGAGGCGAGGCTGACCAGCGCGTGGGTCCGGAAACCGGCGGCCCGGCCGTTGACGCTGCGCTCGAGTCCGACGGCCATGCCGCAGATCCAGGCGGCGCCCAGTTCAGGGAGTATGACGAGGACTTGCGGCACCATGACCACGCCTTCCTACTGGCAGGGCCCGGACCAGCCCGGCAGGTGGCGGGCAGCCTCGGATTTCGCGAGTTTGAGCGCGCTCTCGAGGGCTGTGTCGAAATCGCGCTCAACCCGCTCGGCCTTGATCCGGCGCCGGAGGAAGTCCGCCCACGTGAATTCGGCGAAGGGCGTCGTATCCTTGGCATAGCCACCCAGCCGGCGGACGGCCCCCGCAAGACTGCGGAAGGGATCGTCCTTCAGGTCCCGGATCCGGCGGGGGATCTCATCGAAGTCGCGGCGAATTCCGTGTTCGTCATAGGGGTGGCACCAGGCGCGATTGTCAGCGAACGTCCAGAACTCGGCCTTGCTCAGATGGCTCAGATCCGCGACGACCGTTGTCAGCACGTCGGTCCCGCCCCCCTCGATCAGGGCGCGGGCCAGATGGTGGTGATCAATCACGTAGAGCCGCCCCTTGGGCCCCCGGAGCACCGGGATCATGTGGTCACCCAGGAACGTCTCGGCGGACAGCTCTGAGCGGACCTGCCATGCCCGCCGCTTCTCCGCGACCTCGCGCAAGCCGACCGTCATCTGTGTTGGGCGAAGCTCGTCCAGCGGGGTGGGCGTCAGGCGCGGTTCGCGAGGGGACATGGTCGAGGCTCCAGAGGGGGATCGGACTGGATCGGATCAGCGGGTCAATCTGCTCAGTATACACCGCATTCCCGGGCCGCGGTCTTGCTCGAATGAACGCCGAACAAGTACGAGCTGCGGCGCGCCTTTGTCGGGTCGACGGGGAACTCCGGCAGCGTCGGACGTCGGACAAGTCGGGACCGCAGGTCGCTCGCCGCAGTGCCAGAGCGTCACGCCCTCCAAGCGCCCCGCCACGACGCGTCCGCCGGCGACCCGCCCGGGGCCCCGCCGATCAGCCGATGCGCGTCGTGGCGATGCTGAAGCTGGTACCTCCGTCGAAGCCGTAGCGGCTCAGCGCTTGCGGCCGCCGACCAGCTCCGCCGCCAGCGCCGGGACGCCGTAGACCTTGTCCAGCGCCTCGGTGACGATGGCGGTCGAGACCGCCACCGACCGGTTCAATGCCGGATCGTAGCCGTAGTCGCCGCCCAGGCTGTGGATGTTGCCGTCGAAGATGGCACCGATCACCTCGCCCTTGGCGTTGATCAGCGGCGAGCCGGAGTTGCCGCCGATGATGTCGTTGGTGGTGGCGATGTCGAAGATCGTGTCGGGCTTCAGCTTGTCCCGGGCCGCCAGCCAACGGGGGTCGAGGTCGAAGGGCGCCTTGCCGGTGGCCCGATCCCACAGACCGCTGGTGGTGGTGAAGGCGGGAACCTCCCGGCCCTTTTCCATCCA
>CAIQUG010000207.1 GCA_903874895.1 uncultured Caulobacterales bacterium
CGCGGCTACTCGCCATGACCGCGATGATTTCTGCAGCGGCCTCTGTTCCTGCCTGGGCGGCCCAGACGCACAGCTTCACCATCGATTCCCAGTCGGCCCAGACCGGGGTCGCGGAATTTGCCCGCCAGGCCAATGTCGATATCCTGATTTCCAGCGAAGCCGCCGCCGATCGCAGGACGGCCGCGGTCAAGGGTGACTTCGAGACCCGCACGGCCCTGCGGCTGCTGCTGGCCGGAACCGGCCTCGAAGCGCGGCGCACGGGCGACAATGCCTACACCGTCGTCGTCCGGCGCGACGTCGATGCCGAGCCGGCCTCCGCCACCGCCGTCGACACCGTGGTGGTCACCGCCCGGGCCGGGATCGAGATGCGCAACCGGGCCGACACCAGCTATTCCGTCAGCATCATCCCACAGGAGCGCCTTCGCCTGACCGGTGTCAGCAGCGTCGCCGACAGCCTCCGCAATGTGCCGGGCTTCTGGGTGGAGAATTCGGGCGGTGAAGCCAGCGCCAATGTCCGCGCCCGCGGCATTCCGGTGGACGGCTATGCGTCGGTCCAGCTGGCCGAGGACGGCATGCCGATCCAGCACGATCCGGGCCTTGGCTACCTGAATGCGGACCAGTCCTTCCGGCTGGACGAGACCATCAGCCAGATCCAGGTGGTCCGGGGCGGCCCGTCGACGGTGTTCTCGTCCAACGCGCCGGGCGGCCTCGTCAACTACATCACCCGCAAGGCCGGTCCTGTAGCCGAGGGCCTCGCGAAGGTGTCCGTCGGCGACGACGGCCTGTTCCGCACCGACTTTTGGTACGGCGGCCCGATCGGCGACTGGCGCGTGGCCATGGGCGGCTTCTACCGGACCGAGCGCGGCACCCGGGATCCGGGCTTCAACTTCAATGACGGCGGCCAGTTCCGTCTGTCCGTCGGGCACGACGTCGGCCGCGGCACCATCGACGTGGACCTGAAGCACATCGACGATCACGTGGGCTTCTACCTCGGCCAGCCCTACAGGGTGAGCGGCAGCGACGTGAAGGGTGTCCCGGGCCTCGATGCCACCACCGGCATCCTCAGCGGTCCGGAGACCCAGCGCCTGCGCCTGCGGACCAACAACGGCCAGATCAACTACGACCTGACCAGCGGCACGTCGGTGAAGCTGGACCAGGCCACCCTCCACCTCGTCCAGGATCTGGGCGACGGCTGGCACATGGATGACCGGTTCCGCTACCGGACCACCGACCAGGTCCGGATCGGCCTGTTCCCCGCGTCGGTCCAGACGGGGGCCCTGCGGCTCACCCAGCTGCTGCCGACTGTCAAGACCCTGTTCCCCACGGCGACGAGCCTCGCCTACCGTTACGTGGACAGCCCCGGCACCCTCTATGCCGCGCCGCAGAATGCCAGCGGCCTGGAAGTCGATGACAGCGCCCGGGATATCGCCGTCTCCGAGCACGAGATGATGAATGACCTGCGCTTCAGCCGGAAGTTCCGCTTCGGCGGCCAGACCCACGACGTGACCCTCGGTGCCTACTACATGACCGCACACGAGACCTTCACCCGCTACGCCGCTGTCCTGGTCCTCGACGGCAGCAACCATGCC
>CAIQUG010000208.1 GCA_903874895.1 uncultured Caulobacterales bacterium
ATGGTGGAGCTGAGCGGAATCGAACCGCTGACCTCTTCATTGCGAACGAAGCGCTCTACCAACTGAGCTACAGCCCCGAGAGGTCACGACGAGACCGGCGACGCGTCGCGGTCCGGCCTCGGCGAGAGGGCGGTTGATAAGGGGCGAGGGGCGTTCAAGTCAAGCGGTTGTTTTCCCCGGGGCACCGTCGGGGTTGCGGCTTCGGGCACGGCGGGGGTAGATGGGGGTCACCGTTCGCGGTCGGAGGTTCCATGGGCGTCGCACTGCTGTTCATCTTCAATTCGCTGATCGACCTGGTGGTCTTCATCGTCATCGCCAACGCCATCGTCTCCTGGCTGGTGGCCTTCGACGTGCTGAACATCCGCAACCCGCAGATCGGTCAGATCGTGCGCATGCTGGACTCCGTCACCCAGCCGATCCTGGCCCCGATCCGTCGGTTCGTGCCCAGCCTTGGCGGCGTGGATATCAGCCCGGTGATCCTGTTCATCCTGCTGCAGGCCCTGAAGATCGTGATCGAGCGGGTCCTCGCCGGTCCGCTGATCAGCACGCTGGGCTGAGCCACCCACGGTCCGGTGCGCCTTCACGTCAAGCTGTCGCCCCGCTCGGCCGTCGACCGGATCGACGGGTGGGAGACCGATCCCGCCGGCCGGCCCGTGCTGCGGGTGAGGGTGCGGGCGGCCCCGGTGGACGGCGCGGCCAATGCAGCGCTGGAGACCCTGCTGGCCCGAAGCCTCGGCGTCGCCCTCTCCCGGGTGCGGGTCGCCCGCGGGGGACAATCCCGGCTCAAGGCGGTGGAGATCGACGGGATCGAGGCGGAGTCCTGCGCCGCGGCCCTGGGGGCGCACCTCGGCACCTGACGGCAAGGAAAGTGCGGCACCGCGATACCCTTCGCCGCCGATTTGGTCTAAGCGGGACAGCATGACAGACAGCTCCGCCACCTTCGGCTTCCGCGATGTGGACGCCGCCGAGAAGCCCGGCCTGGTCCGCGGCGTGTTCGACCGCGTCGCCAGCCGCTACGACCTGATGAACGACGTGATGAGCGTCGGCGTCCATCGCCTCTGGAAGGACATGGCCGCCGCCCGCCTCAACCCCCAGCCGGGCGAGCGGATCATCGACTGCGCCGGCGGCACCGGCGACATCGCGGAGCGACTGGCAAAGCTCGCCCGTGCGGCCAAGATGCGCCGGGGCGGTCCGGACGCCGAGATCCTGATCGTCGACTACAATGCCGAGATGGTGGCCGAAGGCCGCAAGCGCGGCCTGTCCCGGGAGATCGCCTGGTCCGTCGGAGACGCCCAGGCCCTGCCCCTGCCGGATGCCTGCGCCGACGCCTATGTGATCAGCTTCGGCATCCGCAATGTCACCGACATCAACAAGGCCCTGGCGGAGGCCCGCCGGGTGCTGAAGCCCGGCGGCCGCTTCTTCTGCCTGGAGTTCTCGCAGCCCCCGTCGCATGTGCTGCGCAGCCTCTATGACGCGTACAGCTTCAAGGTGATCCCGGCCATGGGCCAGGCCGTCGCGGGTGACCGGGACAGCTACCAGTATCTGGTGGAGAGCATCCGCCGTTTCCCGGACCAGCAGACCTTCGCGGACATGATCACCGCGGCGGGGTTCCGCCGGGCGGGCTATACCAACCTGTCCGCAGGCGTCGCGGCGCTGCATCATGGGTGGGCACTCTGAGCCGCCCGGTTGAGGAGGGCAGGGCGTGAGCGGCGGACTGCGCGCCGTCGGGCGGCTTCTGGCCGCCGGCTGGTTGCTGGCACGATACGATGCTCTGGTGCCGCGGGAATTCACACCCCTGCTTCCGGCCCCCCTGCGAGGCCCGGCCGGTCTCCTGCGGCTGGTGTCCGGTCCGCAGGCCCGAAGGGGCCGGCCGGGGGAACGCCTGGCCCGGGCCTTCGAACAGCTGGGTCCCGCGGCGATCAAGCTGGGACAGCTCCTGTCCACCCGGGCCGACATCTTCGGCGAAGAGGTGGCGCAGGACCTGGCCCATCTGAAAGACCAGCTGGCACCGTTCGATCACGCCGTCGCCGTGGCGGAGGTGGAGCGCAGCCTGGGCAAGCCGCTGTCGGCCCTGTTCGCGGATTTCGGCCCGGTGGTGGGGGCGGCCAGCCTCGCCCAGGCCCATGCGGCGACCCTTCTGGACGGGCGCAAGGTGGCGGTGAAGATCCTCCGCCCGGGGGTCGAGCGCCGGGTGGCCCTGGACATCGCGGCGATGGAGCTGGCGGCGTCGATGGCCGAGGGCCTGGGTCCGACGGTGCGTCGGCTGGAACCCCGGGCGTTCGTGGCGGCGGTGACCCGCTCCATGGCCCTTGAGCTCGACCTGCGGCTGGAGGCCGCGGCGGCCAGCGAGATGGGCGAGATCATGGCCCGGGACAGCTTCATGTCCGCACCGGCCGTCGTCTGGGACGGCGTCGCCAAGCGGGTGCTGACCCTCGAATGGGCACCGGGGACCCCCCTGTCGAGCCCGGAGGCCCTGGCGCTGCCCGGCCTCGACCGGCCGCTGCTGGCCACCCATGTGATCCGCGCTTTCCTGGCCCAGGCCCTGGACCATGGCCTGTTCCACGCCGACCTGCACGAGGGCAACCTGTTCGTGGAGGCCCCGGTCCGCCTCACCGCCGTGGACTTCGGCATTGTCGGCCGGATCGGCACCAACGAACGCCGCTTCCTGGCGGAGATCCTGTGGGGCTTCATCCAGCGGGACTACCGACGCATTGCCGAGGTGCATTTCGACGCGGGCTATGTGCCGCGGTCGCAGAATGTCGATGATTTCGCCCAGGCGCTCCGGGCCGTGGGCGAGCCGATCTTCGGCCGACGGGCCCGGGACGTGTCCATGGGACGGCTGCTGGGCCAGCTCTTCGAAATCACCGGCCTGTTCGACATGCACCTGCGGCCGGAGCTCGTCCTGCTGCAGAAGACCATGGTGACCGTGGAGGGCGTCGCCCGGCGCATCGATCCCGACAGCGACATCTGGGACGCCGCCCGCCCGGTGGTGGAGCGCTGGATCCGCCGGGAGCTCGCGCCTCCGGCCCGGCTGCAGCGTCTGGCGGAGCGCGGCGTTCGCCTGCTGGAGCGTGCGGCGGAGCGGATCGAGGCCGAACCCATCCCGCCGGCCCCGGCGGCCCCGGGTGGGGCGTCCTGGACGGCGGTCGGCTTTGCCATCGGTCTCGCGGCCGGCGCGCTGGTGCTGGCGCTCATGCGGCGGTGACGCGGCCGTTCAGGACGGGCCGGTGCGGCCCGCCTTGAAGGCTTCAGGGCCTAGTAGCAACGCTCCACTTCCACATACCGGCGCCAGTAGGGATCCCAACGATAGTAGACCCGGCAGTCGTCTGCGTAGCTGTAGTAGCCCGGACCGGAGTAGTAGGCCGGAGGCGGCCCGCGATAATAGACCGGCGGCGGTCCGTCATAGTAGCGGCGATCATGTCCGGCCACGGCGGCACCCACGGCCAGGCCGAGAATGCCGGCACCCACGACGGCACCGACCCGGGGACCGCGACCGTGGTAATAGCCGCCGCCGCGATAATAGCCGCGTCCATGCCAGTCGTCGGCCTGGGCCGGGGCGGCACCGACGGACAGGGTGGTGGCGAGGGTCAGCGCGGTCAGGGCGCCGGTGATCAGCTTTTGCATCGCATGTCCTCCAGCTGGGCCGATGACGACACTGCGCCCGGCCAATCAGATGTGATCCTGTCTTAGGAAAATGTTCATG
>CAIQUG010000209.1 GCA_903874895.1 uncultured Caulobacterales bacterium
CCCGTTGACCCCGGCGCGGACGGCCACCTCGGTCATGGCCTCCACCTCGTCGTCGTCCAGGTCCGGCGCCACCTTGACGAACACCGGCGGGTCGAGGCCCGTGGCTCCCACCATGGCCCGGCGGGCCTCGCCCACGCGGCCGGTGAGTTCCTCCAGCGCGGCCCGGGACTGCAGGGCCCGCAGGCCCGGTGTGTTGGGGGACGAGATGTTGACGGTGAAATAGTCGCATGCCCCCCACAGGCGGGTCAGGCCGGTGACATAGTCGGCGATCCGGTCGATGGCGTCCTTGTTGGCCCCCAGATTGGCCCCCACCGGTCCGGAGAGCGGCCGCCGCAGGGCCCGCAGCCGGGCCTCGAAGGGCTCCAGCCCCGCATTGTTGAAGCCCATCCGGTTGATCACCGCCCGATCCTCGGTCAGGCGGAACAGCCGCGGCCGCGGATTGCCCGCCTGAGGATAGGGCGTGACCGTGCCGCACTCCACAAGGCCGAATCCCGCCCGCAGCATGGCCAGCGGGGCGTCGGCATTCTTGTCGAACCCCGCCGCCAGACCGACGGGATTGGACAGGGTCATCCCGCACAGGGTGGTGGCCAGCGCCGGATCGGGGGGCGTGCGGTCCACGGGGCCGAGGCCGAGGCGCAGGGCGCGCATGGTCAGGACGTGGGCATCCTCCGGGTCCAGCAGGTGAAAGGCCCGGGTGGCGGTGCGGTAGAGATCGGTCATGGGGTCAGCGGGCCCAGTTGCGGCACGCCCTCGGCATCCACCGGAGCTTCGGTGACGACGGCCACATGGGCGGTGTCCAGCGGTCCGTACAGGTGCGGAAACAGCTGGCCGCCGCGGGACGCCTCCCATTTCAGGGCCGGGCCGAGCCGGTCGGTCTCGACCGCCAGCACCACGAGGTCGGTCTGGCCGCGGAAGTGCAGCCGGGCCGTCTCCTGCGCCTGGGCCGCAGTGGAGAAGTGGATGTAGCCATCCGTGAGGTCGATGGCCGCGCCGTCGAAGCGGCCCGCCGCCGCGGCGGCCTGCCACAGGGCGCGGGTCAGGATCTTGTAGATCCGGCTCATTCGCCGCCGCCGCCGCCGTGGTCCCGGGCCAGCAGCCAGCCTTCCAGCCTCGCGGTGCCGGTGGTCAGGTCGAAGACCCCGGCGGTGGCCGTGGGCATGCCGCTGCGTACCTCGTAGAGGTCCGCCGCCCCGGCGGCGCCCCGGGCCAGCAGCGCCATGGACGCCTCGTGCAGGCCGGGGTTGTGGGCAATCACCATGACCGTGGCGGCGGCGTCGCTCGTCTGGGCCGCGGAGAGCAGGGCCCCGGCGTGCGCGTTGTAGAGCGCGTCGTCGATCACGACCTCGGCGTCCGGAAAGGCGCCGGCCATGGCGCTCCAGGTGGCGCGGGTGCGCCGGGCACCGGACACCAGAACCCGGTCCGGAGACAGGCCGCGGGCGGCCAGCAGCCGCCCCATCAGGGCGGCATCGCTGCGCCCCCGGTCGGTCAGGTCGCGGTCAAAGTCTTCGCCGCTGTCGGCGCGCCGTTCCGCCTTGGCGTGGCGGAACAGGATCAGTCGCTGCATGGGAGGCCCGGGTCCGGTTCAAGGCCTCATCCATAGACCACGGCGGGTGGGGTGGGGAAGGGGCGCGAGGCGTGGTAACCTTCCTCCGCCGACCGCCGTTGCGGATCCGGCAAGGGAGAGACCCGCCCATGGCGATCCTGCGTTTTCTCGCGACCCTGCTGTGCGGCCCGATGGTGGTAGTCGGCGGCGTGTGGATCCTGCAGGGGATCAACCTTTTGCCGGGCAGCTTCATGACCGGGGACCCCAAGTGGGCCGTGTTCGGTGTGGCCCTGGGCGGGGTCGGCCTGGCGTTGGCCACCTGGGTGAACCGGCGGCGTCCTGTCTAGGCCGACAGGGAGCTAGGCCTTCCGCCGGGGAAGATAGGGACGCTTGTCCCGCCACTCCCGGGCAAAGGCTTCCAGCGCCTCATCGGGCATGTCCGGCAGCATCACCACCAGCCGGGCCAGCAGGTCGCCGCGGCGCCCCTGGGCGTCGGTGGCCCCTCTCCCCTTCAGCCGCAGGGTCTGGCCGGAATTGGCCCGGGGCGGCACGGTGAGGCTGACCGGCCCATCCGGCGTCGGCGCATCGACACGGGCCCCGAGGATGGCATCGGGGACGCTGATCGGCAGGTCCATGGACAGGTCGGCCCCGTCCCGGCGATAGAGGGGGTGCGGGCGGATGGCCAGCTCGATCAGGGCGTCGCCGGTGGGACCCCCCTGCCGACCGGCCTCGCCCTTGCCCCGCAGGCGCAGGGTCTGGCCGTCCCGCGCGGCTGCCGGAATGGTCAGGTCGAGGGTGGCGCCGCTGGGCAGGCTGATGCGTTTGGGCCCCCCCTTGATCGCTTCTTCCAGATCGATCTCGAGGCGCAGGCGCAGGTCATCGCCCTTCACCGGCCCCCGGGCCCCGAAGCCGCCCTGCGGTCCGGCCCCGGCCCCGGCGCGGTTGCCGAACATCTCCGCCAGGATGTCGTCGAAGTCGCCGCCGCCGAATCCGGCTCCGGAACCGCCGCCCGGCCCGCCACCGGGACCGGCTCGCCGTCCTGCATTGCGCGCCCCGAAGGGACTGCCGCCCCCGCCGAACGGGCTGCCGCCACCGAAGCCGCGCATGCTTTCCCGTCCGTCGGCGTCGATCTCGCCCCGGTCGAACTTGGTCTTCTTCTCCGGATCGCCGAGGATGTCGAAGGCGGCGCTGACCCGCTTGAAGCGCTCCTCCGCGGCGGCATTGCCGGGATTGACGTCAGGGTGATTGGCCTTCGCCAGCTTGCGGAACGCCTTGCGGATATCGTCGGCGCTGGCCGAGCGGGATACGCCGAGAATCTGATACGGATCTTGCGTCACGCGGGGTTCCGGCTGCTCAAGGGCGACGTCAGCGACGGGACGGACCCAGGGCCCCGATACCCGGACCCTGACAACGCCCCCGCGACACCCCCTCACTTAAACCTTGTGCGATCTGGCGCAAGAGGCGATGTGGCAGAATTATCACAGGGCCAGCCGGGCCGGAGGGCCCCAGCCGAACACAGCCGAGGCCTGGCGGACCTCCACCCGGGCGGAACCCGCGACACCGGCTGGAAAATCCGCCGTCTGGTCCGACCGGGCATAGACGGTGTCCGGGATCCCCGTCTGCCAGCTTCGCCGCACGCGACCGCCGGGATCCAGGATGTCGATCCGATAGAGTTCCTGCGCCTCGATCAGCGGCGGTTCACCATCCAGGGGGTCCCCATGCTGCCGCGCGCGCCGGATCCAGCGAAGGTGCAGGTCGCCGCCGGCGAGCTGCGCCGCCGACAGATGCGCGGGCGACCAGGGACGAAGGGCGATGCCGTTCCAGACCGCGGTCAGGTCGGTGGTCGCGAGGCCCCCCGCCGCTGCCGTGCCCGCGGCGGCTCCGCGCCAGAGGAGGGGCAGGCCCCGCTCCGACTGGGCCATGGGGGCGCGGACCAGCTCGGCACCGAGGGGCACGAACAGGGCCCCGGCGGCCGCCCCCGCCTGCAGGGCCGGATCGGTCCCGCCCTGGGCGCGCAGCAGGCCGGACAGGCACCACCGGTCGGGCCCGGTCATCTGCGCCGTGAGATACTGCAAAAGCTCCCACTCCCCGTTGTCGCAGAGCACGGCGCAGGCATTGGCCCCGTTCAGAACCGCCGCCGCAGACAGGCTCTCCAGGGCAAGGCCGGTCAGCCGGACCTCGAAGGTCGTGCCGTGGTCGAACCGGTACTGCGGTCCCGGCCCCAAGGGGGTGAGGGTCCGGCCGAGGGGGGCGGGGCTCAGGATCCGCGCCCGCAGGGTCAGGGCGTCCGCCGACGGCCCGGCCGACACCTCCAGCCCCTGCCAGGGGTCGCCCGTGGCGGCCAGCAGGGGGCGGATGTCATCCTCCTGTCCCGGCAGGGGCGGCAGGTCCAACAGCGCCAGGCCCGGCGGGCCCGCCGGCTGGGCGGCGGGGGCCACCTGGAACCGGGGCAGGGCGGAGTTCAGGGAGGTCGCCGGTCTGTCTGCGGCCTCCATCCCCTCCAGGTGGGCGATGCACGGACCGGCGTGCTCGACCCCGGTCACCCGCCAGGGGTGATCGCTGCCGGGCAGGGTCACCGCATCGCCGGGCTCCAGCCGATGGGCCAGCGCCGGGCCCAGCGCCACCCGGGCCGTGTCCCGGGCCGCTCGCCGCCGCCGCAGCCAGCGGGCACCGATGGCCTGGCCCTGCGCCTCCGCCAGGCTCAGGGGCAGGTCGAGATGCATGGCCCCGCCGCCGTCCGGGTCGACGGTCGCGATCTCTCCCGCCCGGGCAAGGGCCTGACCGGTCTGGAAGTCCCGGTGGGAGTCGGCATAGCGTACCCGGATCAGGTCCGGGGCCGGGATCAGGCTGCGATGTCTCTGCACGGGATCGACCGCCGTTTCCGAGCCGAGGGCAAGCTGGCCGGTCTCCAGGGCCAGACGCTGCGGTGTGTCCCGCGACAGGCAGGCGACCTGTCCCCCCTGCTCGGCCAGGTCGAAGGCATAGGCCTGGGCCAGCTCCGTCAGGGTGTCCAGAAGGCGGGCCGGGCCCTCCACGGCAAAGCCCTGCACCAGTCCGGAAAGGTCTGACAGGTGGCAGTCCAGGGGATCGACGCCCCCCCGCTGCAGCAGCACCGCCACCAGATCCGCCAGGTCTCCGGTCCCCGCCCGGCCGTTCAGCCAGTGGCCCAGAGCCCAGTTGCCCGCATCGGCCCACAGGCCGTCCCTCGCCGGGAAGTCGGGAAACGGACGGGCGTCCCAGCACCACACCGCCATGTTGCCGGGGGAGATCATCGGTCCCCCATAGACGGGCGACACCGGATTGGCGGAACCGGGCGCGGCGTAGTGGGCCAGCAGGGCCTCGATCAGCCGCCGCTGGCCGAGATCGTCCGGGGCCCCGGTGCTGAAGGGGGGCAGGCGGCTCTCCGCACTCTTGGGATCGATGAAGTCGTTGGGGGCGTTGGCCCCCTTGTCCACCGCGGGACAGCCGAACTCCACCAGCCGGACGGGCTTCAGGCCGGGCTGCCAGGCGGTGGGGGTGGGGCGGCGCACCCCCTTGTCCCGGTCATGGTGCAGGTTGGACCACCACCCGGCCAGGTCCTTGGGCCGGAACATCCACGGCTCTCCATAAGCCCCGTCCGCGATCGGCTGCCGGGTCTGGGCCGCGCGGGCACCATCGTCGGCATAATACCAGTCGAACGCCTCGCCCCCGGCGATGCGGTCCGCCAGATAGGCGGGGTCTGCGGGTCCGGCATATCCCGCCTGCGCGTCCAGATGGTCGGTCCCGTCCCGCCAGTCGGTCACCGGCGCGTACCAGTCGATCCCGACGAAGCCGATGGCCGGGTCGCTCCACAGGGGGTCGAGGTGGAAATGCGCGTCGCCGGACCCGTCCGCGGGCTGGTGGCCGGAAAACTCGCTCCAGTCCGCCGCATAGCTGATCTTCACCGCGGGGCCGAGCAGGCGGGCACAGTCCCGGGCCAGCTGCACCAGGGCCGCCACGGCGGGATAGGCGCCGGTGGCGTCCCGCAGCGTGGTCAGGCCCTTGAGCTCCGACCCGATCAGGAAGCTCTCCACCGGGGCCCCCGCCTGTGCGGAGGCTGCGGCCAGGGCCGCCTGATGCAGCACCATGCGTCGATACCCGGTGTCCGCCGGGCCGGCATAGGCGACGCCGGACGGGCCGATCCGGAAGTGCGATGGCTGGGCCGTGCCGAAGAAGGCCGCCACCTGATCGGCCACCGGCCGGGCCGGATCGGCGGTGATCCGTCCCCGCCAGGGATAGGCCGCCTGCTCCGTCCCGCCATAGGGGTCCGGTCGGCCATTCCCCGGCGGAATGTCCATCAGGAGGAACGGATAGAGGGTGACGCCCAGCCCCCGGCGCGCCAGCTCCCGCAACAGGGCCAGCACGCTGCCGTCCGACGGGGTGCCCCCATAGGCCGGACCTCCGCCGGGGCGGGATGAGATCACCCGCGCGCCGCTGCGCCCCACGCCGCCGGCGGACCAGGCCTGGGGCAGGGTGTCCTTGTCCGCCGTCTCCACCCCCGGCCTGATCTGGCAGACCCCGCAGCGCAGGTCGTCGCCGAACCAGGCCGTGACCAGGTTCACGTGACCCACGGCGGGCAGCTGGGCCTGCAGCTGGTCGAGGGAGGCGAGCAGGTCGGCCCCGCCGGACGCAGTATTCACGTTCTCCGCCACCGTCGCGCCAAAGCCGGTGACCCGCAGCACCGGGGTTGTGGCATAGACCGCCTCCCCCGCGCCGGGGATCAGGCAGACGGCCCCCAGCCGGTCCTCCAGCCGCGGCGGTGATCCGGCCGTCCTCGGCCTGCGGAACACCTCGGCGCTGATGGCCGGGGGGCGGGCGCCGAAGGGGGTCAGGTCCAGGTCCTCGAACACCAGATAGGCGAGACCCCGATAGGCCGGCGCCTCCCCTTCGATAGCGCAGATCAGCGGGTCGGGCATCTGGTCCGCCGCGCCGGTATAGGTCCGCAGGGTCAGGCGGGAGGTATCCAGCAGCTTGCCGTCCGCCCAGATCCGGCCGATCCCGTCCACCGGACCCTCCCCCAGGCCCACGGCGAAGGACAGGCTGTAGCTGTAGCGATAGGTCGCCCCGCCTCCGGACGTGCTGCCGGACTTGCCGCCGCCGCTGGCCGTCTTCACCCGGTGCTCGCGGAACCGTGCGGCCCAGAGGATCTGGCCGCCCAGCCGGACCCGGCCGAAGCCCGCGGGCAGGGGCTGGCCCTCTGCCGTGGCGTTCAGCTGCAGGCCCGTCAGCCGCCGTCCCACCGCCTTGCCGGGCGACAGGGCCGCCGTCGCCGCGCTGAGCAGCTGGTGGTCCAGCTGCCGTCCGACGCTCCGGCCGATCAGCCCACCCAACGGGCCGCCGAGGGCGGTGCCGACGGAGGAGAGGATCATCTGCGCCATGGGCCGAGCTCCGGAAAGGCAAAGGCGTGGGACAGGCGGCGTGACCACCAGGGACCGACCCAGCTCTCCACGCAGGCCCGGCCCCAGTAGGCGTGGATCATGCGGCGCTGGGGCTCGTCGGCGGAGGGGGCGGCGGACAGGATGGCGGCGTGCTTGACCAGGGCCTCCGGCGTCACCCGGAACAGCACCACGTCCCCCGGACCGGCCACTGCGGGGTCCATTTCCACCAGATGGCGGCGGGCGGCGGCCAGCAGGGTCTCCTCCGTTCCCGTCTCGGCCCAGTCGGCGCGATAGGCGGGAGCGGCCTCCGGTTCGTCGCCGATCACCTCCCGCCAGACCCCGCGGACGAGGCCCAGGCAGTCGCACGCGACCCCTTTCAGCGAGGCCTGGTGGCGGTAGGAGACGCCGAGCCAGGTCCTGGCCTCGGCCACCACGGCGGCCTGCAGCGGGGTCATGGGCGGCGGCTCCCGCCGGTATTGGCGGGGCTGTCGGCGGCATAGACCGCCAGGTAGTCGTCCCCGGGCAGGTCCGGAAAGCCCTGGAAGTTGACCAGGTTGCCGAAGCGGTCCCGGCAGGTGGTCCACGCCTTGTCGCAGGAGGCCTGCCGGTAGAGGGCCAGGGTCAGGTCCACCCGGCAGCGGGAATCGCCCAGCACCGCATCGCAGCGCCGCTGATAGGTGCGTCCCGTGACCGTGCCCAGCGCCGCCAGGGGGCCTGCCACATGCGCCACATAGCCCGACCCCGTCCGCTCCAGCGCCGCGATCCGCCCCCGCCACAGGACGAGGGCGCTGGCCTCCGGCGCCGTCCAGTCCAGCCGGAAGGCGGAGACCGCAGCCCGGTCATAGAGGCCGGCGGCGATGTCGGTCTCGGTGAGGGCGTCGGCGTCCAGCAGGCCCTGCACTTCCGCATCCCCCGGCCGGGGACCCAGCTCCGCCCGGGCGGCCCCGGGGCTCAGGCCGCTCTGCGGCGCACAGACGACACCATGCACCGTCAGGGGAAGGTCATGGTCGGTGAAGCCGATCACCGTCCCGTCGCGGCGGGTCACGATCCACGCCGTGGCGAGGCATCCCACGGCGCCGGGGGCCGTGGCGGCGGCCAGCAGGGGGGGCAGGACGCGCATCAGACCCGCACCTCCACCAGGGGGGTCGCGGCGATCCGGGCGGTGTCGAAGCTTTCCAGCGTCACCTCGATCCGGTCGGTATCGAAGCGGACCGGGGTGTCGAACTGGAACCCCGCCGTGACGGCCAGCCCGGCGGACGGCGGCCGGCTGAAGCTGACCCGGCCCGTCACCGGATCGGCCGTGAAGTCCTGTCCCGCGGCCAGCTCGATCCCCGCCACCGCCACGCGGACCGTGCCGTCCACCGGCTTGGTGATGGGTCGCACATAGGCCCCCGCGCCGGTGCCATAGGTCTTGGCCAGGGCAAAGACCGTCGTCGTGCCATCGCCGGTCCCCAGCCACTGGTCCCGCGGTCCGGGCACGGCGGAGGGGGCGCAGGACCGGCCGTCGGCGAAATCCGTCAGCCGAAAGCCCTGAAGCCGTCCCCGCCGCGCCTCGAAGAAGGCGAGCAGTTCGGCCACGTCATCCAGGCTGTGCAGGGCGGCGGCCAGGCTGTACCGGCGGCGGCCATGGGCCCAGGGCGTGGCCCGGGTCTCGTAGCCCGACGCCAGGACCGCGACCTCCGTCCGGCGCTCAATCCCGCCGGTGGAGCCGAAGGCCAGGCGCGCGGGCAGGCGGATCTCGGAAAAGGGGAGCATGGGAACCTCGTGTCTGCAGGGAGGCGTTTCAGGAAGCAGGGAACGCGCGGTTGACGCTTGCGGCGGGCATCCGGGCCGCTATGGTCGGGGCATGACGACGCGCATGACCCGCAACGAGATGATCTCCATCGGAACGCACCTGTTCCTCGATTCCCACGGGCGGATCGGGCGCAGGGATTTCTGGCTGGCGGCCGGGGTGCTGCTGGTGGTCAGCAACCTGCTGCACCTGATCTGGGGCATCGGGACGCTGATCTCGTTCGCCCTGTTCTATTGCTGGGTCTGCCTGTTCGCGAAGCGGCTGCACGACATGGGCCGTTCCGGCTGGCTGCAGATCGCGCCGCACGTGATCAATGCCGTGTGCGTGGTGATCGGTGTGACGCTCGGGGCCTTCGGGCTGATCATGACCTTCTTCTCCGGACGGGCGGCGGCGGCGACGGGGGTGCTGTTCGGCGGGGTCATGGCCTGGGCCGGGGCGCTGTTCGTGGTGTTCGGCATCGCGGCGGTGAACACCCTTCTGTTCGTCCTGTGGATCGGCCTGTCCCGGGGGCAGGAGACCCTGAACCCCTATGGCCCGCCCCCCGGCTCGATCATTCCCGTCGGGCCTACCCACCGGCTGCCGTAAGGCTGAGCGCGCCGGCAGACGTCAGGGTCACCTGCCACGCGGCCTCCGCCTCCTCCCGACCGAGATAGGCCAGTTCCGCCACCAGGAACGGACCGGTGCAGACGAACAGGCCGGGGGCTGTCACCTGCCAGTTGACCGGTCTCTGCGCGAGGAACGCGTCCCGCAGACGCCGGTCCGCGACCAGGTTGTAGAGGCTGCCCTGGCCGGTGACGGTCAGGCTGCGCACCCCGCCGCCCCCCAGCTGTCGCCATCGTCCGGGGCTGGAGGTGTCGGTCACGTCCCGCCCCTCCGCCGTGAAGCGGAAGCGCCGCTCTTCCAGCCCGGCGAGGGTGGCGAAGGTCTCCGGCGTACCGCCGTCCCCCACCTGCAGCACCAGGTCGCGGCCGTTCTGCAGTCCCATGTTCCGCTCCCTCTCAAGCCGGGCCGAGGGGTTCGGTCACCGCCCGGACCCGGATCAGGCCGAGCACGGTGATCCCGTCGGTGCCGTGATAGATGTCCACGAACACCACCCGCAGGCTGACCAGGTTCCAGCCGTCCAGGGGCAGGCGGGCATTGTGCAGGGTGGCCCGCACTGCCGCGGCGATGGCCCGGGCCTCCTCCGACCCCTCGAAGCGGGAGAGCGCGGTCAGGGTCAGCACGTGCTCCACGGCGCCGGCGGCTCCGTCCGGGGCGCGACCGCCCACGGGCCGGCTCTCGGTCCGGCCGATCAGCAGATACGGATAGGCGGGCACGGCGGGGGGCTGGTCGTGAACCGCCGCCCCGGTCAACCCGGCCAGCAGGGGGGCGTTGCTCAGGGTGGTCAGAAGGCTGGCCACCAGGGCGCGGTCGGGATCGGAGATCATGGCGGTCAGGTCTCCCGTTCGAGGGTGAGGGTCATGAAGCCCCGGGTGGGGGCCCGGTGGCTGACGTCGAGGATCCGCCAGGGGGCCTCGCTGCCGATCACCAGCCGGGCTCCGCGCACGGCGGCCGGATGGTCCCGGGCGATGGCGGCGGCCCGGGTCCGGCGTCGGGACGGCAGGCCCGGCTCGTTCACCTCGAAGCTGCGCCCGGGGGTCAGGGCCAGCCACAGGGTGGTGACGGAGGTCCAGAGCCGGGTCCGGCCCCCGAAGGGGGTGACGCTGTCTGTCGCCGTCTGCAGCTGGGCCGGGGTACGCAGGGCCCCGATGAGGGGGGGCGGCCCCTGGGCGTCGGGAGCGGGTGCCTCGCCGCCCGGGTCCCGCCCGCTGGATCCGGGCCCGGTCACAGCCGGACCCTCCGCCAGGCATCCAGCCACGGCCCCGCGGCGGACAGGGGCGGGTCCGGTGAGTCCCGGTGGTCATAGCTCCAGGCCACCAGGGCCAGGATCGCCTGCTTGAGCGGGTCGGGCACGGTGTCCGCCGTGGCCCCGAAGCCTGCCGTGTAGTCGATCCTCAACCCCGCCGACCGGGCGGTCGGCTGGATGATGGACAGCGCCGTGGCCCCGATCTCCGGCGGCCAGGACCCGGCCATGGGGGCGTAGTAGCCCGGATCCAGGGTGCGGAAATTCCGTGCCGAATCCGCAACGGCCACCGCCGTCACCCCGATCAGCGGGCCCCGGGCCAGGACCAGCCCGCCCCGGTCCCCGGTGGGGCCCCAGGCATCCCGCCACTCGGACACACCTGTGGCGATCAGGCACAGGCCCAGCTCCCGCTCGATCCTCTGGCGGGCAGCGGCGATCAGGCCGGTGATCCACCCGTCCTCCAGGCTCTGGTCCACCCGGCAGATGGCCCGGGCGTCGGTGAGCGCCACGGGTTCCACGGCCGGGGGCGCGGTGATGACGACGATGGCCACGGCTCAGCTGGCCGCGAACTTCAGGAGCTTGATCGCGTCGGCGATCTGAACCGCCCCGCCCACCCGCTTGGTGGTGTAGAAGAGCACGTTGGGCTTCGACAGATAGGGGTCGCGCAGGACGTTGACCCCCGCCCGGTCGACGATCAGATAGCCCCGGGAGAAATCCCCGAAGGCGATGGACAGGCTGCCCGCCGCCGGGTCGGGCATGGTCTCCACCTCGGTGATCGGATAGCCGACGAGGGAGGCGGGTCCGCCCGCCTGGGTGGGAGGCTGCCAGATGTAGTCGCCGATGGTGTCCTTGATCTTGCGCAGTTGCGCGGTGGTCTTCTTGTTGAGGATGAACCGCGCATTGGGCCGGAACTGCACCCTGGGCGCATAGGTCAGGTCCATGATCGGGTCGAGGGTGGTGATCGCCCCCGCCGCGCCCGAGGCGATGTAGCCCAGGGTGCCCCAGGGCAGGCTGTTGCTGTCCGCCGCCACGGGGGCGGCCAGCAGGCCCTTGGGTTGGGTCACCCCTGAGCCGTTGATGAAGGCCTGGGTCTCCTGCAGGGCGAAGGCGTCCTCGCACTCCAGGGCGAGCCAGGCCTCGATGTCCACCAGCGCGTCGTTCAGCAGCTGCTGGCTGGCGGCGGGCACGGCATAGAGGTCGAAGCACGGCACATCGAGATTGGTGAGGACCGGCGGGGCCGTCTCCGGCCGCGGCGCGGTCTCTGCCGCCCAGCCGGACGCAGCGCCCTGGATGGAGAAGACCTTGCGATAGATGGCGCTGGAGACGGTCTGCACGGCGCAGATGTCCCGCAGCGGACTGGAATGGCGGATGCGCAGGGTGATGGAATGCTCCACCTCCGGCGGGGCGATCCAGCCGCCGCCGGTGGTGGTCAGGTCCTCCGCCACCCCCTTCAGCTCAAGGCCCGTCTCCAGACCGGTGCGCAGATAGCGGCCGAAGGCCTCGGCCCGGGGACCCCGGTCGGCGCCGGACTTGGTCTCCCCGCCGCCGCGGGCGGGGCGCCGGACCTCGGCCAGGGCCCGCTCGGCCTTGGCCTGGGCGCTGTCGATGGCGGCATCGATCCGGGCCAGCGTGGCGTCGTGCAGGGGGTCCGGACGACGGGCCTCGAGGGCCGTCAGGCGGGTGTCGTTCACCGCCTTGAAGGCCTCGAAGGCGGCCATCATCTCGTGCATGGCCGCGCGGGTTTCGGCGGTGGCGACCGCCGACTTGGTCTCTTTCATGGGATGTCCTCGGGTTGCGGGGGAGAAGGCGGGATCAGGCGACGCGGCGAAGGTCCGGGGTCGGACGGATCACCGTGAGCCGGGCGCCGGGCAGCATGGGGAAGCTGACCAGCGAGACTTCGAAGAGATCGATCTCGGTCAGGATCCGGCCGTCACCGGCGGGATCGGACCGGGCGGCGCGGGCCACGTAGCCGATGGAGAGGCCGTCCAGGGCCCCGGCCCGGACGAGGGCGGCGGCCAGGCGGGCGGCGGGGGACTGCTCTATGATCCGCCCACGGACGAACAGCCCGATGGGGTCCTCCCGGACGTCCTGCCAGACGCCGATGGGGTCGGACAGGGCGTGCTGGTGCAGCATGCCGAGCTGGTCCGCGCCCCGCCGGGCCAGGGACTGGCGGAAGGCGCCGCGCATCACCCGGTCGCCCCCCAGATCGCGGACCCCGAACAGGCTGGCATAGCCGGCGATGGCGGTCATGGACGGTCCCCATGGTCCAGCAGGGCCTCCACCCGGGTCAGGCTGGCCCGGGCGGCCTCCACCTCCGCCTCCAGCCGGGCGAGGCGCTCGGCAATGGCGCCGGCCCGGTCCAGCCGTTGCTCCAGCACGGTGATCCGTTCGGCGGCGGACCCGGCCCACAGCAGCCCGGCCCCGGTCTGGAGGATCAGGGTCAGGACCATGGCCAGGGGCATCCGCCGCAGCTCGCGCAGATCCAGTCCGACGGTGGGTTCAGTCATCGGAGATCTCCGAAAGGGTGTCCCCCAGCCCGGCCATGCGCCGCCGCTCCTGCGGGGTGAGGAAGCTGGCGGCGTCCAGGCGCGCCCAAAGGCTCTCCCGCTCGGCGGCGAGGCCGGGGCAGCGGTCGAAGTCCGGGCGGATGACGCAGCCGGGAAAGCGCGGTCGCAGCCAGGCGGTCAGGGCCCTGGCCCCGCGCTCCGCCAGGGGGGCCACGGTCTGGCGCCAGAAGGCCCCGTTGGCCTCCCGGTAGTTGGCGTAGGTGTTGTCGCCGGGCAGGCCGAGGAGGGGCGGAGGCACGCCGAAGGCCTGGGCGATCTCCCGTGCGGCGGCGGCCTTGCCGGCGATGAAATCCATGTCGGCCGGCGTCAGCGCCATGGGCTTCCAGTCCAGCCCGCCCTCCAGCAGCAGGGGCCGCCCGGCGCCGTCGGGGCCGGAATGGGCGCTGTCCAGCTCCTGTTTCAGCCGGTTGAACTGGTCCTCGCTCAGCCGGTCCCCGGCGGCGCGGCCGGTGAAGACCAGCGCGCCGGACGGCCGGGCGGAATTGTCCAGCAGGGCCTTGTTCCAGGCGCTGGACGCGTTGTGCACGTCGATGGCGAACCGCGCGGCCTCCAGGGGCGAGAAGCCGTAATAGTCATCCGTGGGGTTGTAGAGCTTCAGGTGCAGCACCGGCAGGAAGCCGTCCGACGCCCGCGCCAGCCGCACCGAGCGGCCCTGGGCCTGGTACTCGTAGGCGTCCGGCCAGCCCTGGCTCCCAGGCACTACCTTGACCCGGTCCGGGCGGAGTACATAGAGTTCCGTGGGCGCATCCCCGTCGCCGGCAGCCTCCAGGTAGGCATTGCCGCAGGTCTGCAGGGCCCCGAAGAAGCTCTCCAGCAGGTCGACGCCCGCCTCCTCCGGATTGGGCCGGTCGAGGAGGGTCTGCAGGGGATGGTCCGGGGCCGGATGATGCCTGCGGAACACCACCAGCGGGGCAGAGGCCGCGGCTTCGGCAATCATCCGGATGCAGCGATAGGCCACCGGATTGCGGGCGAACCCTTCCCGGGCGAGCGCCCGGTAGTCCACGGGCGTCCAGTGGGGACGACCGGCAGCGGTGAGGGCCACCAGCCGCCGGGCACGAGAGGTCTTGGCCTCCCGGCCGCGGAACCGGTCCAGCCAGCGGGTCTGGGACGTCATCGGATGATCCTTCCTCAAAGCCAACCGTGTCAGAGCCTGCCGACCCGGGGGCCCGGGCCGTGCTCCAGCAGAAGTTCCGTCAGGGCCCAGACCAGGGCGTCGGCCCGGTCGGGGCTGCTGGTCTCCGCCGCGGACCGGTCCCGGGCGGGCACCCCGTCGGTGTCTGCGGCACCCAGCGCCATCAGCTCCTCCTCCAGCGCCCCGAGACCCGGCGCATGCCGCACCCGGCCCTGCTCGTAGAGGGCGGCCACGGGCTCGGCCCGCAGACGCTTGGAGACGCTGGCCCGGACCAGTTTCACCGGGGCCGGACAGTCCGCGAGGCGCAGCAGCGTGCTCACCATCTCGCCCCCCTGGTTGGCCTCGGCCACCACCAGGTCCACGTGGAAGGCCTCCGCCGTCTCCGCCGCCCGCCGGGCCCAGCCCAGGGGCGACAGGCCGCGCACCGTGCGGTCGGCCAGCACATGGGCGAGGTCCCCCACCCGTCCGGCCACCACCAGGCCGCAGGCGTCGCCGCCGGCACTGGCCGTGGGGTCCACCGCCAGCACGGTGCGGTCCAGCCGGTCCGGCGGGGCACAGCGCAGGGGCGGGAAGTCCGAGGCCCGCCACAGGGCCTGGCCGTCGGCCTCCACCACGATCCCGTCCAGTTCCTGCGCTGCCAGCCGGGTGCCGCCATAGAGACGCTGCAGGCCGTTCAGGAAGGCGGGGGACAGGTTCCTCGCATTCTCCCGGGTCGGGGCGCGGCTGAGGGCCAGGTCGGGCTCGGCCATCAGCAGGCGCAGGGCCCGGGCGGGCTTCGGGGTGGAGGTGATCACCAGCTGCGGGTGCGTCCCCAGCCTCAGCCCCAGCCTGAGCTGGGCCAGTACCGTCCCGGCCTGAGGCCAGGCGCAGAACTCGTCGGCCCAGGCGTGATGGAACTGTGGACCCCGCAGGCTGTCCGGATCCTCCGCCGAGAAGGCGAAGGCTACGGCGCCGCTGGGATAGCGCAGGCGTCGGCGGGACACTTCATAGGTCGGGCGGTTGTCCGGATCGGCGATGGCGATCAGGCCGGAGGGGCCCTCCACCATCACCTCGCGGACATCGTGCAGGGTGGGACCGACGAGGGCCAGCCGCTGACCCGCGACGGCCCGGGCCCCCAGCCACTGGGCCCCCGCCCGGGTCTTGCCCGCGCCGCGGCCGCCCAGGAACAGCCAGGTGCGCCAGTCATCCGTCTCCGGCGGCAGCTGGGCCTTGTGTGCCAGCATCAGCCAGCTCGCCGTCAGCTGCTTCACCTCCGATGAGCTCAAAGCCCCGATCGCTGCACTTCGATTCGCGCCGACCAGTAATGCGTTCCAGTTGGCGTTCGATGGCGTCGCGAAGGGCATCCATGCGTGCGGGGTCGTCGGTGATGTCGTCATCCATGTCCGTTTCTTTCGTGGGGATGGGGGTCGGCTCCAAAGCCGGCTTCGAAGCAACTGCCGAAGCGGCTTTCGGGGCGGCTTTCGGGGCAGCTTTCGGGGCGACCTTCGGGGCAGCTTTCGGGGCGACCTTCGGGGTCGGGTCCGTCGCCGCGGCGAGGATCGCGGCCAGCTTCTCGGCGAGGATTGCGACCCGGAAGAGCGTCGCGAGGATCAGGGCCCGCTGGTGGCGTTCCCCGGCGCCGGGGGCCTCTGCGGATGCAGTCTCCGCCGCGGCGATCTCCCGTCGCAGCAGGGCGTTCAACCGAGTCTGGATATCCGTTGCCATCTGTCGCTCCCGGCGGGCGTCTTCGTCAGGGGCACACTATGCGGCCGGTGGCAGGGGGGTCGGACAAGATCGCCGAAGAAAGTTTCAAGTCATTGAAATTGGTCATATTTCACAGGCCCGGGACGGGCATGAGGGTGACTCCTGTCAGGCGGGAGACAAAACCCGCCCGGCCGCACGGCCCTGCAATCCGGCGCCTTATGGTGCCCCCATTTGCGCCCTGATGCGGTCGGGCGGGGCGGTTAGGACAGGGGGCATCGACCCAGCGAAAGAGGAACCCCATGGCCCCCACGCCCCGACGCGCTGCCGACCTCCCCCGCGGCTACACCTTCCGCTTCACCCCCGCCGAGTGGCGCCACCTGCTCGAGGACCGCACGTTTCTGACCGCCCCGGACAACAGCTGGCTGCCCCCCCGGCGGCTGATGGGCCTGCCGGTGCAGATCGTTCCCGACCACCGGCGGATGGAGCCCTGAGGGCTGCCCCCACACCCAACCTTGACTTCCCGCCCCATTCGTCCGACCTCCCTTCCATGAGCAAGAGCCTGGACGCGGGCGTGGAGACAGCGACGGAGCTGAGCGGCTGGGCCTCGGTCCGGCGGCTGGCGTCCACGTGGCTGCTGCCCCGGTGGGGCGAGGTGGCAGGATCCCTGGCCTGTGCCGTGGTGGTGGCCGCCTCCACGGCGCTGGCCCTGTATCTCCTCGACCCCGTCATCAAGAGCGTGTTCGGCGCACACCGGCCGAAATTCGTCGAGATCCTGTGGGTGCCGGCGGCGTTCATCGTCGTGGGCGGCGTGCGCGGCATTGCCCAGGTGGGGCAGGCGACGCTGGTCAACCGGGTGGGCCACTCCATCGTCGGCGAGATCCAGCTGAGCCTCTTCTCCCGCCTGATCCGGGCGGACCTGGCCCGCCTGCGCCAGCAGCATTCCGGCGCCTATCTGTCCTCGGTTCTCTACGACGCCACCCTGATCCGGGAGGGGCTGACCACCGGCGTGGTCAACTACACCCAGAACGCCCTGCAGGTGGTGGGGATGTTCGGCGTCATGTTCTACGAGGACTGGCTGCTGACCCTCGTGGTCCTGGGGGCCGCCCCCGTAGCCGCCTGGGTCATGCGCCGCTTCGGCAAGCGCACCCGCAAGGCCGCCACGGGCGCCATGGCCGAGACCTCCGCCCTGTCCACCGCGGTGATGGAGAGCCTGGACGGGGTGAAGGTGGTGAAGATCGACAACCGCGAGGCTTTCGAGGAGGGCCGCGTGGGGGAGGTGATCAGCCGCCGCCAGCGCTTCATCATCAAGGGGGCCAATGCCCGGGCCGCCGCCGCCCCCGCGGCCGAGACCCTGACCACGGTGGTGACCGCCGCCGTCATCACCTATGCCGCCTGGCGGGGGCTGGGCCTGAACCAGCTGATGGTGTTCCTGGGCGCGCTCGGGGCCATGAGCCAGTCCCTGCGCCAGCTGGCCAACCTGCAGACGGTGATCGCCGAGGGCCTGACCGCCGCCGGTCGCCTGTTCCAGGCCCTGGACGTGGCGCCGGAGATCGCCGACACGGCCGACGCCCCCGCCCTGCAGGTGAGCGAAGCCGCCATCGCCTTCGACCATGTGTCTTTCGCCTATACCCCCGAGACCCCGGCCCTGACCGACGTCAGCCTGACCGTGCGCCGGGGGGAGACGGTGGCCCTGGTCGGCCCCTCCGGCGGGGGGAAGAGCACGCTGTTGAACCTGATCCCCCGCTTCTACGACGTGACCGGGGGTCAGGTGACGGTGGACGGCCAGGATATCCGCGAGGTGAGGCTGGCGTCCCTTCGGGACCAGATCGCCCTGGTGACACAGGAGCCCTTCCTGTTCGACGACACCATCCGTGCGAACATCGCCTATGCCCGCCCCGCCGCCAGCGCGGCGGAGGTGGAGGCCGCTGCCCGGGCGGCCGCGGCGCACGAGTTCATCACCGCCCTGCCCGAGGGCTATGACACCCAGGTGGGGGAGGCGGGGGCCCGCCTGTCCGGCGGCCAGCGGCAGCGGATTGCCATCGCCCGGGCCTTCCTGAAGAACGCGCCGGTCCTGCTGCTGGACGAGGCCACCAGTGCCCTCGATACCGAGAGCGAGGTCAAGGTGCAGGAGGCGCTGGAGCGGCTGATGGCCGGGCGCGCCACCCTCTTGATCGCCCACCGCCTGTCCACCGTGCGCAAGGCCGACCGGATCTATGTGATCGCCGACGGCCAGGTGGAGGAGATCGGCGACCACGAGACCCTGATGGCGTCCGGCGGGCTCTATGCGCGCCTGGCCAGGGCCCAGAATCTGGATGTGACCCAGATCGACGTTCCGGCGCTCGACGTCCCGCCTGTCGATCCCATGGCGGCCGCCCGATGAAGGCGTTTGTCCGCAGCCCGGGGGTCCAGCGCATGCTGGCCCTCATCTTCGCGACCTACCTCAGGATGTGCCTCGCCACCATTCGCTGGCGGCGGGAGGAGATGGGCCGGGTGGAGGCCGTCTGGGACCAGGGGGGCGGCGTCATCGTCTGCTTCTGGCACGGGCGCATCGGCCTCAGCCCTGCCTGCTGGCCGAAGGGCCGGGCGCAGGAGCCGCGGGCCCTGATCAGCCTGTCCCCCGACGGCCAGTTCATTGCCAGCGCCATGGAGCGGATCGGCTTTCCCGCCATCCGCGGATCGGCGGCCAAGACGGCGTCCGCGGCCAGGGCCAAGGGCGGGGCCCAGGCCTTTCGGGACGGCCTGAAGTGGCTGAAGTCTGGTGGCGGCCTCGGCATCACCCCCGACGGACCCCGGGGGCCGGCCCGGGAGATGACGCTGGGCACGGCGACGCTGGCGGGGATGAGCGGCGCACCGGTGATGCTGGTGGGCCTGGCCTGCCGGCCCTGCCTCCGTCTGAAGTCCTGGGACTCAGGCATGCTGCCCCTGCCGTTCGCCAGGGGCGCGCTGGTGTGGGACGGGCCGTTCACGGCGCCGCGCACGTCCGACACCGATACGCTGGGCCATCTGACCGACGCCTGGGGCGCGGCCCTGAATGCCGTGACCGACCGGGCGGAAGAGCTGCTGAAATGAGCCGCAAGGGGCCGCGATCCCCGCTCCTCGGCCTCTACCGGATCGCGGGACGGGCCCTGTCGCCGGTGGTCCCGGCCCTGCTGGCCGACCGGGCGGCCAAGGGCAAGGAAGACCCCGCCCGGCTGAACGAGCGCCTGGGCCGTCCCCTTCGACCCCGCCCCCCCGGCCCGCTGGTCTGGCTGCACGGGGCCAGCGTGGGGGAGTGCCTGTCCCTGCTGCCGGTGATCGACGGCCTGCGTGCCCGGCGCCCGGACCTGGCCCTGCTGGTCACCTCCGGCACCCTGGCCTCGGCGGAGCTGCTGGCCAGGCGTCTGCCTCCCGACGCCGTGCACCAGTTCGTCCCCGTGGATACCCCCGCCGCCGCCGCCCGCTTCATCGGCCACTGGCGCCCGGACCTGTGCGTGTTCGTGGAGAGCGACCTGTGGCCCAATCTGCTGGACGCCGCCCGCCGGCAGGGGGCGAGGACGGCGCTCCTGTCGGCCCGCCTCTCCGCCGGCAGCCTGCGGGGCTGGGGCCGGGCACCCGCCGCCGCCCTCCGGGTGCTGGGGGGCTTCGACCTGGTCATGGCCCAGGACGCGGCGCTGTCCGACGCGCTGGCTGCCCTCGGCGCGCGGACGGACGGCCTGCTGAACCTCAAGCTGGCCGGGTCGCCCCTGCCGGTGGACGAGACGGTCCGTCTGGAGGAGGCGGAGCGCCTGGACGGCCGCCCCCTGCTGCTGGCGGCCTCCACCCATCCGGGGGAGGATGAGATCGTGCTGGACGCCTATGCCCCCCTGGCCGCGGGGGAGGATGCCCCTGTGCTGGTGCTGGCCCCCCGGCACCCGGTCCGCGGCGAGGCCGTGGCGGCGCTGGCCCGCAGCCAGGGGCTGGAGGTCGCCCGGCGCGGGGCGGGGGAGGCCGTGACGGCCCGGACCCAGGTCCTGGTGGCGGACACGCTGGGGGAGCTCGGCCTGTGGTTCAGCCTCGCCCGTATGGCGCTGGTGGCCGGAAGCCTGGTGCCGAAGGTGGGCGGGCACAATCCGCTGGAACCGGCCCGGCTGGGCTGCCCGATGGCGTCCGGTCCGCATGTGGAGAACTGGCAGGGGATCTATGAGGCCCTGGCTGCCGTGGACGGCTTTGTCCCCGTGGCGGACGCCGCCGCCCTGACCGCCGCCTGGGCCACCGCCCTGTCCGACCCGGCGGCCATGCTGGCCCTGGCCGAGCGCGCCGCCCGCAGGGCGGCCAGCGGCACCGAGGCCCTGGACGCGGCCCTGGACCGGCTGGAGGCCCTTTTGCCGATGCCCGTGCCGGAGGGGGCCGCATGAAGCTGTCCACGCCCCGCTGGTGGTACCGGCGCGAGAGGGCCCCCATGCCTCTGACCCGGTTGCTGCTGCGACCCCTGTCCCTCGTCTGGGCGACGGTGACGGCCCGAAGGATCGCCCGGGGGCGTCCGGCGGATCTCGACCTGCCGGTGATCTCGGTGGGGAACCTGACCATGGGTGGAACGGGCAAGACGCCGGTGGTGCGCGCCCTGCTGGCCCGGCTCCGGGCCCGGGACCTTCAGGCGGCGGGCCTTGCGAGGGGCTATGGCGGTTCGGAGACGGGACCCTTGCTGGTGCTCCCGGAGCAGCATTCCGCCGACCAGGTGGGGGACGAGCCCCTGATGCTGGCCGCGGACGGCCCCATGTTCATCGCCCGGGACCGGGCCGCCGGGGCAGAGCTGGCCAAGCGCTGCGGGGCCCAGGTGGTGGTGATGGACGACGGCCACCAGAACCCGTCCCTGAGGAAGAGCCTCGCCCTGGTCGTGGTGGACGGGGAGACAAGGGACGGGGAGTGGCCCTTCGGTGACGGGGCCGTGTTCCCCGCCGGACCGATGCGCGAGCCCCTGGCCGCGGGTCTGGCCCGGGCCGACGCGGTGGTGATCGTCCTGCCGGATGGGCTGGAGGCCCCGGACCCGGAGCTTGTGGCCCTCTTCGCGCCGCTGCCCGTGCTGACCGTGCGCATCCGCCCGGTGGGCCCGCCGCCGCCGGGGCCCTTGATGGGCTTTGCCGGGGTCGCCAAGCCCTGGAAGGTGGAACGGGCCCTGAAGGCCGCCGGCGGGGAGGTCGTGGACTTCGCCCCCTATCCCGACCATGCCCGGCTGAGCCCCGCTGACCTCGCCTTCCTGCGGGACCGGGCGACGGCGCTGGGGGCGCGGCTGATCACCACGGAGAAGGACTTCGCCCGGCTTTCCCCTGACGCGCGAACGGGCATCGAGACCTTCCCGGTGATCGCCGCCTTCGAGGATGAGACGGCCGTCGAAGCCCTGCTGGACAAGGCGTTGCGGCGCTGGGGTCGTCCGTAGGCGGAATCTTTACATCTGGGGCGGAGCATCGGTCTCATCCTCGTCGCAGCAACGTGATGAGGCACCGTCCCCGGGCCTTGTTCCGGGCGCTTGACAGCCCCGTTTCCCGGGTCCTGCATTGCGGTGTCAATGATCCCCGAAGGAGGGACCCATGCCGATGTCCGCCCCCACCTCCCACGACCGCATGAACATCCAGGTCGCCGGCCGCCATGTCGACCTGGGCGAGGCCCTGCGAACGCGGATCGCCGACGAGCTGAGCGCCAGTCTGGGCAAGTATTTCGAGCGGGGCGGCTCGGCCGAAGTGACGGTCAGCAAGGACCGCTATGCCTTCTTCGTGGACGTGGTGCTGCATCTGGCCTCCGGCCAGCAGCTGGTGGCCCGCGGCCCCGGCGGCGACGCCCATTCCGCCTTCTCCGCCGCCCTGGACAAGATCGAGGGGCGGGTGCGCCGCTACAAGCGCCGCCTGAAGAACCACCACGCCGCGGCCCCGGCCAAGTCCGAGCCGGCCTCCCTGATCGTGTTCCGGGCACCGGACGACGACGATGCGAGCTACGAGGACGACTGGGGGGCCGACGGCTCCGCGGGGACCGGTGCGCCGCAGGGAGCGATCATCGCCGAGACCGAAGCCACCCTGAAGACCATGACCGTCTCGATGGCGGTGATGGAACTCGACCTGACGGAGCAACCGGTCGTGATGTTCCGCAATGTCGCCCACGGGGGAATTTCGGTGGTCTATCGGCGCACGGACGGGAATATCGGCTGGATCGATCCGGAGCGGACCCGCCCGGCCGCGACCCAGGGCGGGGCCCGCAACGGTGCCTCTGAACAGACGCCGAAATCGGCGCCCCGGGTCGTCAATGGCGGCCATCCGCTCAGCTGACGCGCAAAACCGGCACAATCCCGTGATCGGCGCACGGCAAGGCTTGCAGAATCCCCGCGATCCTGTGATCTGCGCCGCGCAGGGCACGGGTGACGGAGATTAGAGTAACACCATGGACATCGGCGCCTGGCTCGACAAGAGCGCTGTTACCCAACGTGCGTACGCCGACAGCAAGCGTCACGCGCTGGCCATCACCGCAGATCTCGCCGCCCGCGCCTTCGGGCTGGATGCCGCCCAGGTGTTCGACGCCCTGTGCGAGCGGGAGGCCCAGGGCTCCACCGGTGTGGGGGCAGGCGTCGCCGTGCCCCATGCCCGCCTGCCGGGCCTGGACCAGATGCGCGCGGTGTTCGTGCGCCTCGATCAGCCGGTGCCCTTCGACAGCCTGGACGACCAGCCGGTGGACCTGATCTTTGCCCTGTTCGCCCCCGTGGGTGCGGACAGCGAACACCTTCGGGCCCTGGCCCGGGTGTCCCGCCAGCTGCGCAAGCCCGAGCTGCGGGAACAGCTGCGCAAGGCCCACTCCGCCGACAGCCTGCACGCCCTGCTGGCCAACGAGGCGGCCAGCTCCGCGGCCTGAGGCCCGCCTCGAACCAAGCGCTCATCCGAACACTGTTAAGTTGCCTCGGTCTCTGCTAGGCTTGCGTCTCCCCGCCCTCCCTGGCGCAAAGGACCCTGCCCCATGACCGAGACCCTGTCGGCCCTGAAGCCCCTCTCCGATGCCCCCGAGATCGACTTCTCCGTCGGGGATGACGGCCCGGACAGCCACGCCGTCCTGCGGGACCTGCGGGCCATGGCTCCGATCGCCCGCACCCCCATGGGCTTCGTGATCGCCCTGCGGCACCATCACCTCGACCTCGTCACCTCCGACGCCACCCGGCAGATCGAGACCGAGACCAAGATGATGCAGGGCATCTTCGACGGGCCGATCTTCGAATTCATCTCGGCCGTGATGTTGTTCGCCAATGGCGACACGCACCTGCGCCGGCGGATGCCCGTGTCCCGCGCCTTTGCCTTCAAGCTGATGGACGCCATGCGTCCCGTCGCCCGGCAGATGACCGAGGAACTGATCACCCCCCATCTGGACGGCGCGCCGGTGGAGTTCGTCAGCCAGTTCGCCGCCCAGCTGCCGGCGCGGATCATCGCCGACCTCCTCGGCATTCCCCGCTCGGACCTGCCGGTGTTCATGCAGTGGATCGCCGATACCGCCGAGGCCATCGGCTTCATCAATCCCGAGCGGCGACCGACGATCGAGGCCAGCCTCGTCGCCTTCGGGGCCTATGTGGCCGAGCTGATCCAGGAGCGCCGCGCCCGCCCGCGGGCTGATTTCATCACCGAATATCTGGCCAACACCGCCAATGACGGCGTGCTGACGGAGATGGAGATCCAGAGCCAGGTGCTGGGGCTGATCCTGGCCGGTTCGGACACCACCCGGGGCTCCATGGGCATGACACTGGCCCACCTGCTCACCCGCAAGGACCAGTGGGGCGCCTTCTGCGCCGATCCGGACGGGCTGAAGAAGGCCGTGGTGGACGAGGGACTGCGCTTCGATCCCGTCATCAGCGGCCTGCCCCGCATCGCCGTGCAGGACCTGGAGATCGACGGCTACCTCGTTCCCGCCGGCACGCCGGTGATGGTGTCGATGCTCTCCAGCCTGCGGGACCCGGCGGTCTATGCCGACCCGGACACCTTCAATGTCCGCCGCACCGACCATCCCCGCTGGCATCCGGTGTTCGGCGCCGGGGCTCACCGCTGCGTGGGCGAGGCGCTCGCCCGGGCGGAGATGGAGGAGGCCCTGGCCACCATCGCCCGGCTGGCGCCGAACGCGGAACTGGTGGGGGATTTCCCGACGCTGGCCCCCGGGGCCATCCGGCAGATCAGCCCCATGACCGTGGCGTTCAGGCGCTAGGGTCTGCAAGGACCGGGACACCCCGGCGGGGCTCCCCAGGATGGCGCAGGTTTGGTATCACCCTGCGTCGTCATCCTGAGGAGGGCGAAGCCCGTCTCGAAGGACGCCCGATGCCCGATGCCCCTGCCTGCCGCCTGTACCTGATCACCCCGGCGCGGATCGACGATCCGAAGGCCTTCGCCGCGACCCTGGCCGAGGCCCTGGCCGGCGGCGACGTGGCCTGCCTGCAGATCCGGTTGAAGGACGCCGACGACGCCCACATTGCGGAGGTGGTCCGCGTCCTCGCCCCCCTGGCCCAGGCCCGGGACGTGGCGGTGATCCTCAACGACCGCCCCGACCTCGCCGCCCGGCTGGGCTGCGACGGCGTGCATGTGGGGCAGAGCGACATGGGCTGCGCCGAGGCCCGCAGGATCGTGGGCAAGGACCGGATCGTCGGCGTCACCTGCCATGACAGCCGTCACCTGGCCATGGAGGCCGCCGAGGCCGGGGCCGACTATGTGGCCTTCGGGGCCTTCTTCGACACCGCCACCAAGGACGCCCCCACCCGGGCGGAGCCGGAGGTCCTGACCATCTGGCAGGAGACCATGCAGATTCCCTGCGTGGCCATCGGCGGCATCACCGTGGAGACGGCCGGGGCGCTGGCCGCGGCCGGGGCCGATTTCGTGGCCGTGTCCGCCGGGGTGTGGGGACATCCCGACGGTCCCCGGGCGGCGGTGGCGGCGTTCCAGGCCGTGCTGGCGGGCTGAGGACGTCTCGAACCACGCCCTCCGGACAAACCCCGTCAACTTCACTAGGATGCAGGTGATTCGCCGCGCGGGGCGGCGAGCGGACGGATGACCCATGGCCGGCTTCGATCCAGCCCTCTTCGCGGCAGGCGGAAGCACCAGTCTCGCCCTGGCGGCAGTGCTGTGGGCCCTGTCCCAGCGGCGTATCCAGGCCGACGTCCGGGTCCGGATGGGGGCTGACCTCGCCGGCCTTCACGCGGACGCCGATGCCTTCGAGGCCGCCGCCGACGCCTTTGACAGCGTGCTGATCGCCATCCGCGGCCAGACCGCCCGGGTCGCCGGCGGATCCCACGGCCTGGCCGCCTGCGCCCTGCTCCTGGGGCTCGCCCCCGATGCGGAGGCCGGGGCCATTGTCGAGGCGCTGCGCCGGGACGACGCCCATGACCAGCGCCTGACCGCCCTCCTGGAGCGGGGAGAGGCCTGCGATTTCGAGGTGGCGGGACAGAGCCTCGATCCCGCCCGACCGGGTGCGTCCGTCGGCACCGACACCCTGCGCCGGACCCTGACCGTGGAGGGCCGGGTGTCCGGGGCCGTGGCCTGGCTGCGGCTGACCCTCTCCGCCGCGTCCGGCCTGCCGTCGGCGGCCCGGTTCGCGGCGTTCCTGGACAGCCTGCCGCACCCGGCCTGGATCACCGGGGCCGGCGGTGCGCTGATCTGGGCCAACCGGGCCTGGCTGGTGTCGGTGGATGCCGAGACCGTGGACCAGGCCGTGCGCAAGGGCGCAGCCTTCGACCATTCCGCCGCCGCCCTGGCCACCGAGGCCGCCCGCGCCGGACAGCGCAAGGAAGAGGTGATCCGCGCCACCTCCGCAGGGCAGCGCCGGGCCTTCCAGGTGAGCGCCATCCCGCTGGAGGGCGGCGGGGCCGCGGCAGTCGCCATCGACGTCTCCGGGGTGGAGGAGGTGCGCGAGCAGCTTCGCCAGCACAACCTCGCCCACGACCAGACCCTGAACCGGCTGGATGATGCCGTGGCCCTGTTCGGCCCGGACAAGCGCCTGACCTTCCACAACACCGCCTTTGCCGAGCTGTGGGGGCTGGAGCCCGCGTGGCTCGCGGACAAGCCCACCCACGGGGAGGTGCTGGACCGCCTGCGCCAGCGCCGCCGCCTGCCGGAGACCGTGGACTACGGCGTGTGGAAGGCGAAGGAACTCGCCTGGTACGAGATGCTCGACGCCGCCCCGGACGAGCTGTGGTCCACCCCGGACGGCAAGACCCTGCGGGTGGTGCGCCAGCCCCACCCCTTCGGCGGCCTCCTGGTCCTGTTCGCCGACATGACCGGGGAGATCCGGCTCCGGGCCCAGTACAATGCCCAGGTCCAGGTGCAGCAGGCGACCCTGGACAAGCTGAACGACGCCGTCGCCGTGTTCGGCTCCGACGGACGGCTGCGCCTGCACAACGAGGCCTTCGAGCAGTTCTGGCGGCTGACGCCGGCGGTGGTGACCCAGGCCGGGGACTTCGACCGCCTGTCCGAGGCCTGCCTGCCCCTCCTGCCCGACCGGCTGTTCTGGAAGGAAGTCAAGGCCCGGGTGGCCGATCCCGGTCCCCAGGCCCGGGCCCCCATCTCCGGGGAGATCCGGACGTCTGATCGCCGGGCGGTGGCCTGGCAGACCCGGCCCCTGCCCGATGGCGCCACCCTCATCGCCTTTTCCGACATCACCGCCACCCGGGAACTGGAGCAGGCTGTGGAGGAACGCTCCGCCGCCCTGGAGGAGGCCCAGCGGCTGAAGCGGGACTTCGTCGGGAATGTCTCCTACGAGCTGCGCACGCCTCTCACCACCATCATCGGCTATGCCGAGCTGCTGGAGACCATGGGCGAGCAGGTGCCGGAGCGGATGCGCCAGTACCTGGGTTCCGTCCGCTCGGCGGCGGAGCAGCTGGCCCGCTCCATCGACGACGTGCTGGACATGGCCCAGATCGATGCCAACGAGATGGCCCTGTCCCTGGGCGATGTCCGGGTGGCCGATCTGCTGATCTCGGTGGGCCAGCAGGCGGAGCGCGCCGCTCACGATGCCGGGGTCCGGCTGGTGGTGGAGGATGCCGCCCGGGCCGGGGTGATCCGCGCCGACGAGAAGCGCCTGGCCCAGGTGCTGGACCACCTCACCGCGTCCGCCATCCGTACCACCCCGTCGGGGGGCGAGGTGCGCCTGTCCGCCCTGCGCGCGGACGGGGAAGTGCAGCTGATGGTCAAGGATACCGGCAGGGGCATCCCCTTCCATATCCAGGCCCATATCTTCGACCGCTTCGTCGGCCGCGACCGGGGCGGCCCGGGCCTGGGCCTCGCCCTGGTCCGCGCCCTGATCGAGTTGCACGGGGGCTGGGTGGCCCTGCAGAGCGAGCCCGGCAACGGGGCCCTGTTCACCTGCCACATTCCCGAGCAGGCCGTGTCCGAAGCTGCCCCGCCGGAACTCAATTTCGGCTGACGGCCCGTCGACACCCCGGGTCAGCCCCTGCATTCTTGCAATTTGTTTCCACCGACATATTTCTGTCGAGATTAATCGAAACATGCAAAGTCGTGAGCGAGTGCATTACAATTATTCGTCAATCCGTGAATTCAATTTAGTATAAATATTGAGTCGCTTTTTTGTAATATTCCACCACTTTTTCAGTGAAAGCCTTTCTGTTTGGCGTTTTGTTGACAGCGCGTAGCCGGTTGTTTCAGCTGAATCTGGAGTTGCGGTCATGTGGACCCCGCCGCGGGACCCGCCGGAGCTGGAGGAACGCCCGTGGTCGCCGCGGGTGCGGCGCGTGGTATTCGTCCTGGCCGTGGGCCTGTCGTGGGCGGGGACTCTGGCACTGATCTTTTCCGGCTGGGAGGTCGTTGTCGGCCTGCTGCGGGGGCGCTGAGGGCGCTGGCGTCCGTCGAGACGGGCGTTGCGCGCCTCCGAATGACGAAGGGTGTCGGCGGATCGTCGGGGTGCGGAGCCCACACGCTTCGCAGGGCATGACGGGACGATAATCTGGTCTATGATCCGAATCTGTCCCCGTCCCTCGAGGAGTTCCCCCATGCGCAAGCTCACCCTGCTTCTGGCCGCCACTGCGGCCCTGTCGCTCACGGCCTGCAACACCATCGGCGGCATCGGCAAGGATGTCTCCGCCGTCGGTCGCGCCGTGACCAAGACCGCGGACGAGGGAAAGCACTAGCCCGCCCCTCCGCCCTCCGAGGGGGCGGGCCCTGGGCGACGAGGCTGGATATCACCTGGGCCAGCGCGTTGGCGGAGATCGGCTTGGTCACCACCCCGTCGAAGGCGGCGAACACCGGGGCGTTGACCGGTGACAACTCCGCCGTGACCGCCACGACCCGGGTCGTCTGGTTGGGCCCGGGATCGGCACGGATCCGGTCCAGCACCTGCCGGCCGTTGAGTCCCGGCATCCGGTAGTCCATCAGGATCACATCGAAGGGCTGTTCGGCCAGGCACTCGAGGCAGGCCAGGCCATCCGCGACGGCTGTCACGGTCATGCCGAAGGCCTCCAGGGTCATGGCCAGGATGTCCCGGACGTGGAGGTGATCATCAACCACGAGGGCCCGCAGCCCCCGCAGGCGTTCGGACCCGCCCGGCGGAGGCGGAACCGCTATGGGTGCCACGCCATCCAGCAGCCGGGTGACGGTGGCAGCGAGGATGTGGCCCGCCGCCTCGATCTGCCGGGCGCGATGCCGGACGTCCGGCGCCAGTCCCTCGGCCCGGGCCAGCAGGGACGCGTAGCCGGTGATCGCAGTCAGGGGTGTACGGATATGGTGTCCGATGTCCGCAAGAAGCCGCGCCTGCTCCAGCAGGACCGCCTCCAGCGCGTTGCGGGCCGCGGCCGTTTGCGCCCGGCTTTCCGCCAGGTCTGCGCAGGGAGAGGTGCATGGGATGTGCAGCGGGACCTGTTCCGGTCCGTTCGGGTGACGAGGGCCGGACCCGCTTCCGTGCATCGCGTTCTCCCCATCAGAGCCGCTCTGTGCCGGGGAAGACCGACACCACGGAGTTGGCGCAAGGCCAAGCCGTTTCAGCTAATCCGGATGACGATAGCCTTGTCTTTAAAGAAGCATCTCTTGCGTCAGATAGCGTACGAAGAGTTTTAATTCGCGCAAAGTCTTGTACCCAACGAACGGCAGGGCCACCTGAGTCGGGCCGATTAGCAGTTTTCCGGGCGCTAACGGTTGAGGGATACATGTGCTCCCGCCCGTGCATTGGGCGTGATGAACATGAATACGTCTTCGTTGTTGGTTTCTGATAACCTCTTACTGCAGTCCTTGACAGCATCCGACGCTGCAATGCTGGCCCCCCATCTCGAAGCCGTCGAGCTTCCCCTGCGGTGTCCCCTGGTGGTGGCCGACCATCCCATCACCCACGTCTATTTCCCCGGTCAGGGCCTCGCCTCCGTGACCGCCCGCACCCATTCCGGCTCCCGGTCGGACGTGGCCCTGTTCGGGCGGGACGGCATGAGCGGGGTTGCCGTGGTGCTGGGGTCGGACAGCTCCCCCTTCGATTGCGCCATGCAGATCCCGGGCGCCGGGCACAGGATCGCCGTGAAGGCGCTGCGGCAGGCCATGGCGGACAGCCCCACGCTCCAGGCCCGGCTCCTGGCCTATGCCCATGTGGCCTTTATCCAGACCGGCTTTACCGCCGTGGCCAATGCCGCCTTCACCCTCGAGCCCCGCCTGGCCCGCTGGCTGCTGATGACCCAGGACCGGGTCGACGGCAATCAGATGCCGTTGACCCACGAGCGGCTGGCCCGGATCCTGGCGGTGCGCCGCTCCAGCGTGACGCTGGCCCTGCAGGAGCTGGAGGGGCGGCGGCTGATCCGGGCGGACCGGGGCTCGATCACCATTCTCGACCGCAAGGGCGTCGTGGCGGCGGCCGCCGGCAGCTACGGACGGCCGGAGCTGGAATACGAGAACCAGATCGGTCCGATGAGCCCGGCCCTGAGAGGCTGAGAGGCTGAGAGGCTGAGGGGTCATGGACCCGTCCAGGGGGGCGCGCCCCCTCTGGCGTTCCCGGCCCTGACCGCCTACCTTGATGTTCATGGCCCGTTCTCCCGACATCGTCGATCTCGTCCCCGCCGCGCCCACCGGCGTGGACCCCAACTGGGCCCCGCATCGCCCGGCCCGGCCACAGAAGTCGGAGGGGGGGCGTCCGTTCAAACTGGTCTCGGCCTACCAGCCCGCCGGCGACCAGCCCACGGCCATTGCCGAACTGGTGGACGGCATCCAGAGCGGCGAGGGGGATCAGGTGCTGCTGGGGGTCACGGGCTCCGGCAAGACCTTCACCATGGCCAAGATCATCGAGGCGACCCAGCGCCCGGCCCTGGTGCTGGCCCCCAACAAGACCCTGGCCGCCCAGCTCTACGGGGAGTTCAAGTCCTTCTTCCCCGACAATGCGGTGGAGTATTTCGTCTCCTATTACGACTACTACCAGCCCGAGGCCTACGTTCCCCGCACCGACACCTTCATCGAGAAGGACAGCTCCATCAACGAGCAGATCGACCGGATGCGCCACGCCGCCACCCGGGCGGTGCTGGAGCGGGACGACGTGATCATCGTGGCGTCGGTCTCCTGCATCTACGGCATCGGGTCGGTGGAGACCTATACCGCCATGACCTTCCAGCTGTCGGTGGGGGAGGTGATCGACGAGCGGCGGCTGATGGCCGACCTTGTGGCGCAGCAATACAAGCGCAATGACGCCGCCTTCACCCGGGGCACCTTCCGGCGGCGGGGGGACGTGATCGAGATCTTCCCCGCCCACTACGAGGACCGGGCCTGGCGCATCTCCCTGTTCGGGGAGGAGATCGAGAGCATCACCGAGTTCGATCCCCTGACCGGGAAGAAGACCGCCGACCTGCCTAGCGTGAAGATCTACGCCAACAGCCACTATGTGACGCCGCGGCCGACCCTGAAGCAGGCCCTGGATCATATCCGCGCGGAGATGGAGGCGCGGGTGAAGTGGTTCACCGAGACCGGCAAGCTTCTCGAGGCCCAGCGGATGGAACAGCGCACCCGCTTTGATCTCGAGATGCTCGAGAGCACCGGCTCCTGCGCCGGGATCGAGAACTACAGCCGCTATCTCACCGGTCGCCGTCCGGGGGAGCCGCCCCCCACCCTGTTCGAGTACATTCCCGACAATGCCCTGCTGTTCACCGACGAGAGCCACGTCACCGTGCCCCAGATCGGCGGCATGTACCGCGGGGACTTCCGGCGGAAGTCGACCCTGGCCGAATACGGCTTCCGCCTGCCTTCCTGCATGGACAACCGCCCCCTGAAGTTCGAGGAGTGGGATGCCATGCGGCCGCAGACGGTGCACGTCTCCGCCACCCCCGGGCCGTGGGAGATGGAGCGCACCGGCGGCGTGTTCGTCGAGCAGGTCATCCGTCCCACCGGCCTGATCGACCCGCCGGTGGAGGTGCGTCCGGTGTCGAAGCGCGCGGACGGCTCGGCCTTCAGCCAGGTGGACGACGTCATCGCCGAGGTGAAGGACGCGGCGAAGATCGGCCTGCGCTCCCTCGTGACGGTGCTGACCAAGAAGATGGCCGAGGACCTGACCGAATACATGCACGAGCAGGGGGTGCGGGTCCGCTACATGCACTCCGACGTGGATACGGTGGAGCGGATCGAGATCATCCGCGACCTGCGGCTGGGGGCCTTCGACGTGCTGGTGGGCATCAACCTGCTGCGGGAGGGGCTGGATATCCCCGAATGCGGCCGGGTGTTCATCCTGGATGCGGACAAGGAAGGCTTCCTGCGGTCGGAGACATCCCTCGTCCAGACCATCGGCCGGGCGGCGCGGAACCTGGACGGGCGGGTGGTGCTCTATGCCGACCGGATCACCGGTTCGATGGAGCGGGCCATGGCCGAGACCAAGCGGCGGCGGGAACGGCAGACCGCCTACAACGTCAAGCATGGCATCACCCCGGAAAGCGTGCGCCGGGACATCGCCGACATTCTCAACAGTCCCTACGAGAAGGGGGACCGGGTCACCATCGATGTCGGCGTGGCGGAGCA
>CAIQUG010000210.1 GCA_903874895.1 uncultured Caulobacterales bacterium
CGCACCGTGAACGCCCTGCCGCCCCATGACCGGCCGAAGGTCTGCGGCATCACCGGTACCAACGGCAAGTCCACCACCACCGCCCTGATCGGGCATATCTGCAAGGCTGCGGGTCGCACGGTGCGGGTGGGCGGCAACATCGGCTTCGGCGTCCTGGGCCTCGACGACGTCGAGGGCGGCGCGATCTATGTGCTGGAGCTGAGCTCCTACCAGCTGGACCTGACCTTCAGCCTGCGCTGCGACGCCGCGGTGCTGCTGAACATCTCACCCGATCACCTGGACCGCCACGGGTCCATGGACAATTACGTCGACGCCAAGCGCCGGATCTTCGCCAACCAGGTCAAGGGCGACACCGCCGTGATCGGCGTCGACGACCCGTGGGGCCAGCGCATCTGCACGGAGATCACGGCCCTGAACAAGCGCACGATCCGGCCGATCTCGTCCGGGCGGGCCATGGGGCGGGGCTTCTATGTGCTGCAGGGCGCGCTGTACGATGCCACCGGCGAGCGGTCGGTGGAGGTCGCCAATCTGGGGCGGGCGAGGGCGCTTCTGGGCCGTCACAACTGGCAGAACGCCGCGGCGGCCTATGCCGCCTGCCTGGCGCTGGGGATCTCCTCGGCGGACATCCTGCGGGGCATGCTGAGCTTTCCGGGCCTGGCGCACCGGATGCAGGAGGTGGCCCGGATTGGCAAGGTCCGCTTCATCAATGACAGCAAGGCCACCAACGCCGACGCCGCCCGACAGGCCATGTCCACCTTCGACCGGTTCTACTGGATCGCCGGCGGGCGGGCCAAGGCCGGGGGCATCGAGTCCCTGACCGACCTCTATCCGCGCATCGCCCGGGCCTATCTGATCGGCGAGGCGGCGGACGATTTCGCCCGCTCCCTCAAGGGACACGCCGAGGCTGTCCTCTGCGGCGACCTGGCGACGGCGGTGGCGGCGGCGCACGCGGATGCAAAGGCGACCGGCCAGGACGCCGTGGTGCTGTTGTCCCCCGCCTGCGCCAGCTTCGACCAGTTCCCGGACTTCGAGGTCCGCGGCGACGCCTTCACCGAACTGGCGCGGGCGCAGGTCTAGCCCGGCTTCTTCGGGAGCGGCGGGCGGCGGTCATCCGATTGGACAACGACGGTGATGGGGCTGTTGAAATCCCCCGCCGGTCCCGGAAACACCACCGGGCTGGCGTAACCTTCGCGGGAGATGGACTGGACGCCGAAGAACCAGTCGTCGATCACCACGCCGTTCAGCTTGATCGCGGGTGCGGGCCCTGCGTCACGGCTGTGGGTCCAGAAGGGTTCGGTGGTCTCGCGCCACCAGACCCGATACCCTGCGGCCGCCGGGTCCGGTTGCCAGCTGATCTGGGTGTCGGGGCTCACGGCACCCTCGATCTTCACCCCTTCCGGCGGGGCCGGGGCCCAGGCGAGGCTGGCCAGTGTCACGGCATCCAGTCGCGTGACATTCGCCAGATAGGGGAAGTCCACGCCGGACAGCACGTCCCCGTAGGCGATCCCGTTCTCGGTCCGCACATCCTGGTGCTGGCGGGTGTAGTTCTCCGCCGCCTCGGTCACGCGGACTGCGGGATAGCCCGCCTCCAGCAGCGGGGTCTGGTCGCCGCCGCGGCCGAAGCGGTCGGTGCGGTACACCATCCGCACCTTGAAGCCATCCAGGTACTGGGCTGCGAGCCCGGCCATGTAGCGGTCGATGTTGCGGGACGGACTGTCCAGCTCGCCGCCATTGTACCGTCGGCGGGACGCGTCCGCCGGGGTTTCCACCGCCTTGGTGCCCTCCGAGAACACGCGGACGAAGCCCGCTTCCGTCTCGCCGCCCTGGCCGTGAATGTTGCCCACGATGTCGTTGTTCAGGTCGGCCTCGACCTTCCAGCCGTGGGCCCGGGCGTAGTGGGCCAGCACGGTGCCGCCGAACAGGCCCTGCTCCTCGCCGGACAGAACGGCATAGACGATGGTGGCGTTGAACTTGTACTTCGACAGCACCCGGGCCGCCTCCATGACCGCGGTGACGCCCGAGCCGTCGTCATTGGCGCCGGGGGCGTCGGAGGTGGCGTTCAGCGGGTCCGAGACCCGGCTGTCGATGTGGCCGGCGATGATCACCACCCGATCCGGGTCCGTGGTGCCCCGCTGGATGGCCAGCACGTCCTGGATGATGGCAGGCCTGGGCACGCGGGCGCCGGTGACGGTCTCTTCCGGAGTCACGATCTCGAGGCAGCCGCCGCAGGCCCTGGCATAATCCTCGAACCGCCCCTTGACGAAGCGCCGGGCCGCGCCGATGCCGCGGGTGGGGGAGGTCGTGTCGGACAGGGTGTGACGGGTGCCGAAGGCCACCAGGCGGGTCAGAAATGCCCTCTGCTCCTCGGCGCTGACGGCCTTGGCGATGGCGACCAGATCGGGCTGCAACGGGGCATCCACCGCCTGCGGAACCGGAACGGCAGGGGAAGCGGCCAACGCAAGGGCCGTCAGCAGGGCAGCGGTCATGTGGAAAATCCCGGAGAGGTCACTCAGGAGCCCGATCATCCACTTTGCGGCGAGCCTGTGAAGGGGCCTTGCGCGGGGCGGTGCGCATAAAAGAAGACGGCGCCGGGCAGGGGCCCGACGCCGTCGTCTGTCTCAGAGGATCGAAGACCGGATCAGCGGTCGTCGAAGCTGGCGTCCGCCATGGCCTGACCGGCACCGCCTTCGAGGAGATCGGCAGCAGCCTCTTCGGCAGCCAGACGCTCTTCGTCGAATTGCGAGGCGATCACGTCCTCGCCGCGGGACTGGCGCTCGGCCTCGTCCTGCGAGCGGGCGACGTTCACATAGACGGTGATCGTCACTTCGGCGTGCAGCTTGATCTTGATCGGATGGACGCCGATCGTCTTGATCGGACGGTCCAGCACGACCAGGCTGCGCTCGATCTTGTGCCCTTCGGCGGCCGCGGCGTCCGCCACGTCCCGTCCGGACACCGAACCATACAGCTGACCGCTTTCACCCGCCTGACGGATCAGGATGTAGGTGGCGCCGTCGATCTTTTCGGCGGACCGCTCCGCCGCCGCCTTGGCGTCGGCGTTGCGGGCCTCGATCTGGCCACGCTGGGCTTCGAAGACCTTGAGATTGGCGCTGGTGGCGCGCAGGGCCTTGGAGCGGGGCAGAAGGAAGTTCCGGGCGAACCCGTCCTTCACAGAGACCACGTCGCCAATGGCGCCCAGGCGTTCAACGCGTTCGAGAAGAATGACTTTCATGATGCTGTCCCCCTCACTTCACGACGTAGGGCAGCAGCGACAGGAAGCGGGCGCGCTTGATGGCCTTGGCCAGTTCACGCTGCTTCTTCTGCGACACCGCGGTGATGCGCGAGGGGACGATCTTGCCGCGCTCGGAAATGTAGCGCTGCAGGAGCTTGACGTCCTTGTAGTCGATCTTCGGCGCGCCGGCCCCCGAGAACGGGCAGACCTTGCGGCGGCGGAAGAAGGGGCGGCGGGCTCCGCCGGCGGCAGCGCCGGGGGCGGGAGCGTCGTTCGTATCGGTCATGGTGATGGGCTCCCTGATCAGATGGCTGCGTCGTCGTAGCTGCGCTCTGGGCGCGGCTCACGCTCGGGGCGGCCTTCGCGGTCGCCGCGGCCTTCACGGCCACCGTCGCGGTCCCGACGGGCCAGCACCGGCGACAGTTCCAGGTCGAGTTCCTCGACCCGCACGGTCAGGTAACGCAGCACATCTTCGTTGATGCCGAGCTGGCGTTCCATTTCCTTGACGGCCGGCGCCGGAGCGTCGATGGCCATCAGGGAATAGTGACCCTTGCGGTTCTTCTTGATCCGGTAGGCGAGGTTGCGGAGACCCCAGTACTCGATCTTGGCGACGGTGCCGCCATGTTCCTCGATGAGCGCCTTCAGCGTGTCATTGAGAGCTTCGGCCTGTTGCGGGGAGATATCCTGCCGCGCAATGACCACGTGTTCGTAATAGGCCATGTGTGTCCTCTTCCGTGGGCGAGGGGCGGCGCGGGGCCCGGCGGAAGATCCGGGCTCTGCGATGGCTCCAGCGCGGTCTGAGCAGGCTGTCGCCTGTCCCGTAAACTGACCGCGGCGGACCGCTCCTCAGGGAAGCGGCGGAAAATACTCGGAAACGCCGGGAATGCAAGGTGAAATCGGTCTCAGCCTGCGGGGGCAGCCTGCCGGCGTCGCCACCAGCCCAGAGCGATCTCCAGCGCGATACCGGTGAAGATGGCCACGGTCAGGTTGGTGGTGACCGTCAGGATCAGGGTCGTGAACATGACCACGGCCTCGGGCCAGGGGCCGCGGAGCACGGCGGGCAGTCGGTGCGCCTCGCTCATGTTCCAGGCCACAATCAGCAGGATGGCTGCCAGGGCCGCCATGGGTGCGAGCCCCATCAAGGGCGCGAACAGGACCATGGCGATCAGCACGAAGGCAGAATGGAACACCCCCGCCAGGGGGGACTTCGCCCCGGCCCGGACATTGGTGGCCGTGCGCGCAATGGCGCCGGTGGCGGGCAGGCCGCCGAACAGGGCAGAGGCGACATTGGCCGCGCCCTGGGCCAGAAGCTCCGCATTGGCCCGGTGGCGGCCGCCGGTCATGGCGTCGGCGACCTTGGCCGACAGCAGGGACTCGATCCCCGCCAGGAACGCGATGTTGAGGGCGGCCGGGGCGAGGCTGACCAGCAGGGCGGGGGACAGGTCCGGGAGGCGGGGGACGGGCAACGCCCGGGGCAGTGCGCCGAACCGGCTGGCGATGGTTTCCACCGGCAGATGGAACCCCGCCGCAAGGGCCGCTGCCAGGGCGGTGGCGAGCAGCAGGGAGGGCAGCCTGGGCGCAAACCGCTTCATCAGCTCGATGGCGAGGATTGCGCCCACGGTCATCAGCAGGGCTGAGGGTGCGATCCGGGGGAGCCGCTCCCAGAGGGCGGCCAGCTTGGGGATGACTTCGGCGGCGCTCTTCGGCAGGTGAAGGCCCAGCGCATCGGGCAGCTGGCTGACGCCGATGATGATGGCGATGCCCGTCGTGAAGCCGGCGATCACCGGCTCCGGTACCCGGTGGACCAGTCGGCCGAGGCGCAGTACGGCGGCGAGGCACAGGATCACCCCGGCCATCAGGGTGGCGGCGATCAGGCCCGAATAGCCGTGCTGGGCGATGACGCCGGCCACGATGACGACAAAGGCCCCCGTCGGTCCACCGATCTGGACCCGGCTGCCTCCCAGCAATGATATGACCAGACCTGCGACCACAGCCGTCACGAGGCCCTTGTCCGGCGAGGTGCCGGAAGCGATCGCGAGGGCCATGGACAGGGGCAGGGCGACGACGGCCACCGTCAGGCCGGCCATCGCGTCCGCCTGAAGGTCGCGCCAGCCGTAGCCCTGCCGCAGCACCAGCCACAGCTTGGGAACAAGGGTCGTGGGCGGGGCGGCAGCGGTCACGGGCTCAGGGCCCTCCTCAGGATGCCGCGCAGATTACGACGTCGCCGGAACCCTGTCTTTGCGCTGACGCAGGATGTTTATTTCGCGGACTTCCACGCCTCCACGGCGGCCATGGTCTTGGCCACATGCTGGTCGGGGGACATGGACGAGTAGCTCAGCAGCACCTTGCCGCCGGGGGCAATGACGTAGGACACCCGGTCGGTGTAGCCCACGACCGGGATCAGGGCGTCATAGGCCTTGGAGATCTTCTTGTCCGGGTCGGCGGCGACGGCGAACTTGTCGCGGCACTCGACCTTGGAGAATTCCGCCACCCGGTCGGCATTGCCGGACGTGACGCCGACGACGGTCGCGCCGAGCTTGTTGAAGTCCGCCGTGGCCTCGGCGAAGTCGTGCGCCTCGACCGTGCAGCCCGACGTAAAGGCGGCGGGGAAGAAGTACAGGACCACGGGGCCCTTCTTCAGAGCTTCCGAGAGCTTGAAGTCAAAGGTCTTGCCGGCCAGCGCCGCGCTGGCGTTGAAGTCCGGGGCCGTCGCGCCGGGCTTCAGCGAGGCCGAAGCCGGCAGGGCAAGGCCGAGGGCGCCAAGGGTGGCGGCAGTTGCGAAGGCAAGCTTCAGCGGCTGGCGGGTCATGGGATCGGGCTCCGGTCGCGACAAGGGGTGACAGGGACTTGGGGGCGGCACCGGCCGGACGCAATGCGTCGTCTGCGGATTTTGCCGCCTCTTCCCCTTTGCCGCGGGGCGCATTAGGGGTGCATGCATCGACCCAGCAACGATCGGGATCCTGTCCATGAGCCTTGCCCTCTTGTTTCCCGGCCAGGGAAGTCAGGCCGTCGGAATGGGCGCCGCCCTCGCCGAGACCTTCGCCAGTGCCCGCGAGGTGTTCGCGGCGGTGGACGACGCCCTCGGCCAGCACCTGTTCCGCCTGATGCAGGAGGGGCCGGAGGACGAACTGACCCTGACCGAAAATGCCCAGCCCGCGCTGATGGCCGTGAGCATGGCCGTGGTCCGCGTCCTCGCCGATGATTTCAACGTGGCCGTGGACGGGGCCGCCTTTGCCGCCGGCCACAGCCTGGGAGAATATTCCGCCCTGTGCGCCATCGAGGCCCTGAGCCTTGCCGACACCGCACGCCTCCTGAAGCTGCGCGGTCAGGCCATGCAGCGGGCCGTGCCGGTGGGGGCGGGCTCCATGGCCTCGCTGATCGGTCCGAAGGTGGACCTCGCCCTCGCCGAGGCCGCCGCCGCCGCCGGCTGCGAAGGGGGCGGTGTGTGCGCCGTCGCCAATGACAACAACCAGGGCAACATCGTCATATCCGGCGAAGTCGCCGCCGTGGAGCGGGCCATTGCCCGGGCCAAGGAACTCGGTGCCCGGGCCATTCCGCTGAACGTGTCCGCTCCCTTCCACTGCCCGCTGATGCAGCCGGCTGCCGATGCCATGGCGGCCGCCCTGTCGGGCACCACCGTCGTCGAGCCGCTGATTCCGCTGGTGGCCAACATCACGGCCCGTCCGGTCACCGACCCGGAGACCATCCGCAACCTGCTGGTCCAGCAGGTCACCGGCCGGGTCCGCTGGCGGGAGAGCATCACCTGGCTGGCGGCGGAGGGCGGCGTCACCCGCTTTGCCGAGCTGGGATCCGGCAAGGTGCTGTCGGGCATGGCCAAGCGGATCGCCCCCAATGCCGAGGCCGTGTCCCTGAACACGCCCCAGGACCTCGAGACCTTCGCCCAGACCCTCTGAGGTCGCGATACCCCCAGTTCGGAGATCGATCCATGTTTGACCTGACCGGCAAGACCGCCCTTGTCACCGGCGCCTCCGGTGGCCTCGGCGGGGCCATCGCCCGCGCCTTCCACGCCCAGGGCGCCACCGTCGTCCTGTCCGGCACCCGGGAGGACGCCCTGGCTGCCGTCGCCGCCGAGTTGGGGGAGCGCGCCTTCGTTGCCGCCGCCAACCTCGCCGACGACGCCTCTGTGGACAGCCTCGTCGGGCGCGCGGAGGCCGCGGCCGGCCCCCTGGACATCCTCGTCTCGAACGCCGGCCTGACCCGCGACGGGCTCTTGCTGCGGATGAAGGACGAGGACTGGCAGGTGGTGCAGAAGGTCAATCTGGAGGCCTATTTCCGTCTGAGCCGAGCGGCCCTCAAGGGCATGTTCAAGCGTCGCTCCGGCCGAATCATCGGCATCACCTCGGTGGTCGGCGTGACCGGCAATCCCGGCCAGGCCAACTATGCCGCGTCCAAGGCGGGGATGATCGGGTTCTCCAAGGCGCTCGCAGCAGAAGTCGCCGGACGCAACGTCACGGTGAACTGCGTGGCGCCGGGCTTCATCGCGAGCCCCATGACCGACGCCCTCAACGACGCCCAGCGGGCCGCGATTCTCACCCGTATCCCCGCGGGGCGGCTGGGCTCGGGGGATGACATCGCCGCGGCCTGTGTCTATCTCGCCAGCGACGCCGGGGGTTATGTGACCGGACAGACCCTGCACGTGAACGGCGGCATGGCGATGATCTGACCCGCGCCGGGTGCTGGCATGGTGAAAATTAGTGTGCTAGCTCATGCCTCGACGGCAGTCGGAGCCGGGCGCTGACGAAGCGCTCTGTCCGACCGTCTCCCCCGGAACGGCCGGTCGCTACACGGTCGAACCTGTCAACCAACCTCCAAGGCGGCGGTCGCCAACTACGGATCTGCAATACCGCCTCCCAACCACAAAGGGTTTAACTGTATGTCCGATATCCTCGAGCGCGTGCGCAAGATCGTGATCGAGCACCTTGACGCGGATCCGGCCAAGGTGACCGACAAGGCGAGCTTCATCGACGATCTGGGCGCTGACAGCCTCGACAACGTCGAGCTCGTGATGGCCTTCGAAGAGGAATTCGACATCGAAATCCCCGACGATGCGGCCGAGCACATCCAGACCGTGGGTGATGCGGTGAAGTTCATCGCGGAGCGCCTCGGCGCCTGATCGGATGATCTGATCGGGGTCCCGGGCATGCAGATGTCCGGGGTCCTTGCCCGTCAGGGCTGAACATCGGCGCGTCACGCCTATGTCCCTGCGGGCATACGTGGCGCGCCGAAGCTGTTTCTGGGGCAAACAGCGGGGTCGGCGGGGCCTGCAAAGCGGATTTATCCGCTTGTCCCGCCGCGAGGATGCGCCCAAGTCTGGGAAGTTGCCGGATCTGGCGCCACACTGTGCCCCCACACCGTGGGAATCGAGTTCAGGGATTTCTTGCCGATGCGTCGTGTCGTCATCACCGGGATTGGTCTTGTCACGCCCCTGGCTTCGGGCCGTGAGCAGACCTGGCAGAAGCTGCTGGCCGGCGAGTCCGGTGCGGGCCGGATCACGGCCTTCGACACCGAAGGCTATGCGTGCCAGGTCGCCTGCGAGGTACCCATGGCCAATGGCCGTGGGGGCGGATCACCGGGGATGGAAGGCCTCTTCGAACCGGAAAGCCTCCTGCCGGCGCGGGAGCTGCGCCGCATGGACGACTTCATCATCTATGGCATCGCCGCAGCGGTGGAGGCCGTCGAGGACTCCGGCTGGATGCCGGAGGACGAAGAGGGTCGCGAGCGGACCGGCGTGATCATCGGCTCCGGCATCGGCGGCCTGGGCACCATTGCCGACACGGCGGTGGAACTGGAGGCCAAGGGCCCCCGGCGCATCAGCCCGTTCTTCATTCCGTCCGCCCTGATCAACCTGTGCTCGGGTCACGTCTCGATCCGGTTCGGCTTCAAGGGCCCCAACCACTCCGTCGTCACCGCGTGCGCGACCGGCGCGCACGCCATCGGCGACGCCACCCGGCTGATCAAGTACGGAGATGCCGATGTGATGGTCGCCGGCGGGGCCGAGGCGGCGATCTGCAAGCTGGGCATTGCCGGCTTCATCGCCTGCCGGGCCATGTCCACCGGCTTCAACGAGGAGCCCACCCGCGCCTCGCGCCCTTATGACAAGGACCGTGACGGGTTCGTCATGGGTGAGGGGGCGGGGGTCCTGGTGCTCGAGGAATACGAGCACGCCAAGGCCCGGGGCGCGAAGATCTATGCCGAGGTTCTGGGCTACGGCCTGTCCGGCGACGCCTACCATATCACCTCTCCCGCCCTCGACGGGGACGGGGGCTTCCGGGCGATGCAGGGGGCGCTGCGGGACGCCAAGCTCTCCGCCGCGGACATCGACTATGTGAACGCCCACGGCACCTCGACCCCGGTGGGGGACGAGATCGAACTGCGGGCGGTGGAGCGCCTGCTGGGCAATCTGGCGGGCACGGCCACCATGTCGTCCACCAAGGGGGCCACAGGCCATCTCCTGGGCGCTGCGGGAGCCATCGAGGCCGCCTTCACGGCGCTTGCGATCCGCGACCAGATTGCGCCGCCGACCATCAATCTCGACAATCCCTCCGTCGAGACGGCCATTGATCTGGTCCCCTACAAGGCCAAGCCGATGCGAATCGATGTGGCCCTGTCCAACAGCTTCGGCTTCGGCGGGACCAATGCCTCTCTGCTCCTCGGCAAGGCACCGTGAGTCGGAGCCGCGCCTCGTCCTGGCCACCGAAGGGCCGCCCGCCCGGTCGGGGCCTTCTGGCCGGTCTGGCCAGTGGCGTCGTGACCTTCACCGTGATTGCCGCGTTGATCGCGGCGGCGGGCCTCCTGGCCTACTATGCCGCTGGACCCAGGGCGACCGGCGGTGCGCCGGCGACGACGGTGATCCTGCGCAAGGGGGCCGGTCTTGCCGAGATTGCCGGTGAGTTGTCCTCGTCCAGGGTGATCCCCAACGCGCCGGTGTTCATCGCCCTGGCCGAAGTCACCGGATCTGCCCACCGGATCAAGTCCGGGGAATATCTGGTGCCGTCCGGTGCCTCCATCGCCCTGATCCTGTCCAAGCTGCGCAGCGGCGACATCGTCCACCATCACGTGACCATTCCCGAAGGGGCCAGCACCAAGCAGGTGCTGGAGATCCTCGACCATGCCGACGTCCTCACCGGCGAGACGCCGACGGTGGAGGAGGGGGCCGTCCTGCCGGAAACCTATGACGTCACCCGGGGCGAGGCCCGGGCCGCGGTGGTGCAGCGGATGACGGCGGCCATGGATCGCCAGATCAGCCAGTTCTGGGCCAAGCGCCAGCCCAACCTGCCGATCCATTCGCCGGAGGAGGCGGTGATCCTGGCCTCCATCGTGGAGAAGGAAACGGCCCGGGAGTCGGACCGTCCGCGGGTCGCCGCGGTCTATATCAACCGGCTGCGCCTGGGGATGAAGCTCGATGCTGACCCGACGGTGATCTATGGAATCACCGGTGGCCTGCCCCTCGGCCATGGGCTGCGCGCCTCGGAACTGGCGGGCGACACGCCCTACAACACCTATCTGCACACCGGCCTTCCGCCGACGGCGATCGCCAATCCGGGGCGTCAGTCCATCGCCGCCGTGCTGGACCCGCCGCACACCACCGAGATCTATTTCGTGGCCGACGGGACGGGGGGGGCGGCCTTTGCCTCGACCCTCGAGGAGCATGAGCGCAACGTGGCCAGGTGGCGAGCCATCGAGAAGGGCCGCCCCTCGGCCCCATCTCCGTCCGCACCGACCTCTGGACTTCGGCCCACCCTCGGAAAGGCACGCTAGCCGTGGCCCTGTCAGGCATGACCGGCTTTGCCCGGGTCGAGGGCGCGCTCGGGGCATGGTCCTGGGCGGTGGAAGCCCGGTCGGTCAACGGCCGCAACCTGGAAGCCCGGTTCCGCGGCCCCAACGGCTTTGATTCCCTGGAACGGGTGGTCCGTGATGGCGCTCAGGCCCGCTTCAGCCGGGGGCAGATCCAGATTGCGCTGCAGGCGCGCCGGGCCGAATCCGGGGGCGGCGTGCGGATCAATACCGACCTGCTGGACCATCTCCTCCGCCTGGCGGCCGACTACGGCGAACGCCCCGGTGTCGACCGACCCCGGTTCGACGGTCTGCTGGCCGTGCGCGGGGTGATCGAGGTGGCCGAGGAGACAGACACGCCAGAGATCCGGGCCGCGCTGGAAGCCGCCATGGCCCAGTCGATCCTGGCGGTGCTCGACGGCCTCGTGACGTCCCGCCTCGCGGAGGGTACGGCCCTGGCACCGGTCCTCACCGGTCAGGTCGACCGGATCGCGGACCTGGTACAGCAGGCGGAGGCCGAGGCCGCCGCCCAGCCCGTGGCCATCCGCGAGCGGTTCGAGCGGCGCATGGCCGAACTCATTGCCGACACCCGCCCCCTGGAAGAGCGGATCCTGGCCGAAGCCGCCGTGATGGCCGGAAAGGCCGACATCCGCGAGGAGCTGGATCGCCTCGCTGCGCACATCGATGCCGCCCGCGGTTTGCTGACCGGCGACGGCTCCGCCGGACGGCGGCTGGATTTTCTGATCCAGGAGTTCATGCGAGAAACCAACACCTTGTGCTCGAAGTCCGCGACGGTGGCGCTCACCGCCATCGGACTGGAGCTGAAGGCGACCATCGAGCAGTTCCGCGAGCAGATCCAGAATGTCGAGTAAGGTCGAATCCCCGGTCCCCCGTCGCGGCCTGATGCTGGTGATCTCCAGCCCGTCGGGGGCGGGGAAGAGCTCCCTGTCCCGCCGGCTGATCGCGGAACACCCACGACTGGAACTGTCTGTCTCCTGCACCACCCGGGCCCCGCGACCGGGAGAGACGGACGGTGTCGAATACCACTTCGTCACGCCGGAGCGGTTTGCCGAACTGGTGGCCGAGGATGCGTTCCTCGAATGGGCCGATGTGCACGATCACCGCTATGGCACCCTGCGCGCTCCGGTCATGGCGGCGCTGGAGGCGGGCCGGGACGTGGTCTTCGACATCGACTGGCAGGGGGGGCGCCAGATCACCGACCGGGCCAAGGCCGATGTCGTGCTTGTCTTCATCCTGCCCCCCAGCCTGCCGGCGCTGCGTGCCCGCCTTCAGGGCCGGGCCCAGGACTCCGCAGAGGTGATCGAGCGCCGCCTGACCCGGGCGACCGAGGAAATCGCCCACTACGACGAATACGACTACGTCATCGTCAACGATCAGTTCGAGGCGGCATACCGGGCCCTCCTGGAGATCTACCAGGGGGAGCAGCACCGCCGCCATCGCCATCCGGGGCTGAAGGCCTTCGTGGCCGAGCTGATGGCCGGACAGGCCTGACCCGCAAGCGCGGTGGCCGTCTGCGGCCCTAAACCCCTGATTAAGCCCGCTGTGCCATGATCAGGGGCGAAAAAACGCCGGAAAGGCGCGGCCATGGCCCAATACAGTACGACAATGAAGCGCAGTGATCACTTCCAGCCCGAGAGTTCGGAAGATCCCGCCGCCCAGCGCCGCATGCGCGGCCAGCTCGAGAAGATCGACTACACCGCCTATGCCTGCAACCGAGAGGTGATCGGCCAGCTGGTCGGACCCGTGGACGCGCAGGCGTTCCAGCGTCTCGCCGTGGCCTGTGCCCAGGCCCGTGCCAACTGGGTGGCGGAAGCCCTCGCGGTCACCAGCGGCGGCCTGACCGTTCCCCCGGAGCGCACGGCCCGCCTGGCGGAGCTTCGCCGCAGCTTCGAGGAGCTGTCGGAGGCCTATGAGGGTATGCGCCGCATGGTCGAACGGGGCTATCTGTCCTTCCGCTCCTAGCGGGCCACCGGCACCGCACTGGACTTTCCCACCGCCGGGCCGCACGCTTTGACCTCATGCGGAGGACGGGCGGAATGCGGACGGGACTTCTGGGGGTGGGCTGGGATGATCATTCGTCCCATGCGCGGGGACCGGCGCGGGCACCGGCCGTGATCCGTGCGGCCCTGCAGGATGCCGCCGGCAACCGCTTTGCCTCCGACCTCACCGATGTGCTTGATCCCGTCGTTCTCCACGACCACGGGGACTGCCATCTGGCCGGTGACGGAGATGATGCGGACCGGATCACGGCCGCCGCCGCCGCAGTGCTGGAGGCGGGGGATGCGCTCCTGACCCTCGGGGGCGATCATGCGGTGACCTATCCGGTGATGCGGGCCGTCGCCGCCCGGTGGCCGGGCGTCCGGATCGTGCATGTGGACGCCCATCCCGACCTCTATGACGATTTCGAGGGGGACCCCCTCAGCCATGCGTCTCCCTTTGCCCGGATCATGGAGCAGGGGCTGGCCCAGCGCCTGCTGCAGATCGGCATCCGGGCCGACACGCCGCATCTGCGGGCCCAGGCGGACCGGTTCGGGGTGCGGACCTACCCACCGGACGACATCGATACGGCCCTGATGGCCATCGCCGCCCTGGGCGAAGGGCCGGTCTATCTGTCCTTCGACCTCGACGGCCTCGACCCGGCCGTCGCCCCTGGCGTGAACCATCACGAGCCGGGTGGCCTCACCGTACGCGAGGCCTTGCGCATCATCGAGGCCCTGCCGGGTCAGCTGGTGGGTGCGGACGTGGTCGAACTGGCCCCGGCCCGGGACGTGAACGGGACGACGGCCACCGTCGCCGCCCGTCTGGTCAAGGAGATCGTCGCCCGGATCCACCGGGGGACATAGATCGGGGCGGCTAGACGCGGCTTTCCGTGAAGGCGGAATAGACCAGCGTCCGGAGCTCCCGACGGATGGGATAGGCGCCGGACGGCATCAGCTGGGTCATCAGCACCACGGCCATGTCCTCCGCAGGATCGACCCAGAAGGCTGTTGAGGCCGCGCCGCCCCACCACAGGTCACCTGCGCTCGCCGGGATCAATGTCGAGGCGGGGTGGGTGGTGGTGGCAAAGCCGAGGCCGAAGCCGACACCGGCATAGGTGGCCTCGCTGAACAGGGACTGGGAGCAGGCCGCCAGGTCCTTGCCCCCCGGCAGGTGGTTGGCCCCCATCAGGGCCAGGGTCTTGGGGCTGATGTACTGGTGCCCATCCAGGCTGCCCCGCCCAAGGATCATCCGGCAGAAGCGCATGTAGTCGTCGAAGGTGGAGACCAGTCCGCCGCCGCCGGAGACGAGGATGGGCGGCTCCAGATAGGGGCTGCGGGCCGGGTCGTCCTGCAACACCACGCCACCCGGGCCGCGGGCGTAGCAGGCGGCGAAGCGATGCTGCTTCTCCGGCGGCACCATGAAGCCCGTGTCCACCATGCCCAGGGGGCGGAAGATCCGCTCCTCCAGGAAATCCTCAAGCTTCTGCCCGGAGACCTTCTGCACGAGATAGCCAACGATGTCGGTGGAAACCGAATAGTTCCAGGCGGTTCCGGGGGAAAACTCCAGCGGGATGCCCGCCAGGGTCTCCACCAGGTCCTCGAGCCCCACGGTCTTGCCGATGACGCCGATATGGGCCTTTCGGTAGGCGGCATCGACGGTGGTGCGGTTCTGGAAGCCATAGGTCAGTCCCGACGTGTGCCGGAGCAGGTCCACCACCTGCATGGGCCGCTCCACCGGTCGGGTGATGTACTCCCCCGGAAGGCCGTTCACGTAGACCCCCAGCGACTTCCATGACGGGATGTAGCGGTGCACGGGGTCGTCCAGGGCGATCTTCGCCTCTTCCACCAGCATCATCAGGGCCACCGACGCGATGGGCTTGGTCATGGAGTAGATGCGGTAGATGGTGTCGTCGCGGATGGGGACGTTGCGCTCCACATCCGCCTGGCCGAGGCAGGCCACGTGCGCCAGCTGGCCCCCACGCCACACGCCATAGGCCAGCCCCTTGAGCCGTCCCTTGTCCACATAGCGTTCCTGGAAGAAGCGGTCGGCCAGGGCAAGGCGCTGGGACGACAACCCTACGGTTTCCGGACGGACGGACATGGACTTCTCCCTCATGTGTTCTGTTGCGGCCAAGCTTAAAGGCCCCCGGCGCGGCGGCAAGGGGGGGTTACGGTCCCCGTCCATCCCGTTCTATAGAGGGGTCGGTTGCGCCCATCGGCGGGCGCTGGCGCAGATATCGGAACCCCCATGGACGGCGATCTGATCCCGAGCCCGGTGCGCGACGCACCCTTCCGTGAGCCGAGGTACGCCCCCCGTCGGCTGGAGGTCACGCACCGGGAGGACGGGGGCCTCGTGCTCGAGAACACCACGCCGTGGTCGGACCATTTCTCCACCACCAATGCGGCGCTGGACCACTGGTCGCAGGCCGTACCGGACCGGATGTGGGTGGCGGAGCGTGACGGGACCGGCTGGCGGGGGGTGACCTTCGGCGAGGCCGGCCACCGGGTCGCCCGGCTGGCGACAGCGCTGGCAGATCTGGGACTGGGTCCCGACCGGCCTTTGCTGATCCTCGCCCGAAACACCGTCGACCATGCCCTCGTGGCCTATGCCGCCATGCGTCTGGGCTGTCCCATCGCCCCCCTGTCGCCGCAGTACGGCCAGTCCAGCGCCGATCCGGCGCGGCTGGCCCATGCCGCGGCCCTGATCACGCCTTCGGCCGTCTATGTGGAGGACGGGGCCGCCGCCGCCGTGGCCATTGCCCGCGATGCGGTGCTGAAGGACCTGCCGGTGATCGCCAGCCGCTCCGTGCAGCCCGGGCAGATCGATCTCGCGACCCTGGAGGGTGTCGTGCCGACGGAGAACTGCGCCCGGCCGGGGCAGGCGGCCAAGCTGCTGCTGACCTCCGGCTCCACCGGCAAGCCCAAGGCGGTGATCTGCAGCCACGCCAATGTCAGCTTCAACGCCGCCCAGATCCAGGCCTGCTACGACGATCCCGATCCGCCGGTGGTGGTCAATTCCGCGCCGTGGAGCCACTCCCTCGGGGCCAATGCCATCCTGCACATGATCGTGCACCGGGGCGGGACCCTCTACATCGACCACGGCCAGCCGGTGGCCGGTCGGTTCGACGAGACGCTCCGCAATCTGAGGGAGGTGGCCCCCACCTATCACAACATGGTGCCGGCGGGCTGGGCGCTGCTGGCCGACGCCCTGGAGGCCGACGAGGCCCTGGCGCGGACCTTCTTCAGCCGGGTCCGGGTGCTGCAATATGGCGGTGCCGGCCTGCCCCAGTCCGTCTGTGACCGGGTCTGCGCCATGGCCGTCCGCCTGACGGGGGAGCAGATCACCTTCGCGGCGGGCTACGGCTCCACGGAGACGGGGCCGACGGCCTGCAATGTCCACTGGATCAACACCCGGGCGGGATTGTGCGGCCTGCCGACCCCCGGCACCACGGTGAAGCTGGCACCGGAGGGCGAAAAGCTCGAGGTTCGGGTGAAGGGGCCGCAGATCTCGCCCGGCTACCGGGGTGCCGACGGGCAGCTGATCCCGCTCAGTGTGGACGACGAAGGCTATTATCGTCTCGGCGATGCGGCCAAGCTGGCGGATCCGGATGACCCGCTGCAGGGGATCGTCTTCGACGGCCGCCTTGTGGAGAACTTCAAGCTGGCCAGCGGGACCTTCGTGGCCGCAGGGGCCCTGCGGCTGGCGGCCCTGTCGGCCCTGGGGGGCGTGGCGACCGATGCCGTGGTCTGTGGCGAGGGACAGGCGGGGGTCGGCCTGCTGGTCTTCCTCAATCCCTCCCAGGCGCAGACCCTGGCCCCCGGCGCTGCGGATCTTGAGGCCCTCGCCCACGATCCGGCGGTGAAGGCCGCAGTGCAGGCCGGGCTCGCCCAGCTGAACCGGGACGCCGGCGGCGGCGCCGCGCGGGTCACCCGGGCCCTGATCCAGCGGGATACGCCCCACGCCCATTCCGGCGAGCTGACGGACAAGGGCTACATCAACCAGTCCATGGCCCGGGACCGGCGCGCGGCGGACGTGGCACGGCTGTTCGCGGCCGAACTGGACCCCGAGGTCATCCGGCTGTGAGGTCTCTGCGACTTTTCGGGCTGCTGCTGAGCCTTGCGGCAGGGCCTGCCTTCGCCCAGTCGGTGCCGGACAAGGCCCACGACATGCACGACATGGGGAACATGGCCGACATGCCGGGCATGGATCAGAGTGACGGCATGAGCATGGGCCGGATGACCGCCCTGTCCGAGGCCCCCATGTCGCGGGAGGCATCCGGCACCGCCTGGCAGCCGGACACGGCCAGCCATGAGGGCTGGATGGCCCTGCGCCCGGATGGCTGGATGACCATGGTGCACGGGGACATCACCCTCGTGGCCGACCGGCAGACCGGTCCCCGGGGGGACGACAAGGCTTTTGTGTCCGGCATGATGATGGCCAGCGCAGGCCGCGACTTCGGCCCGGCGCGGTTGACCTTTCGCCTGATGGTGTCCCCGGACCCGTTCATGGGCAAGGGCGGCTACCCCAAGCTGTTCCAGACCGGAGAGACGGCGGACGGGACCCACGGGCTGGTCGATCGCCAGCACCCCCATGACGGCGTCGGCGAACTGGCCGTCGCCCTGTCCGCGCCGATCGGGGCAGGGGTGTCCGGGTTCGTCTATGCCGGTTATCCGGGGGAGCCGGCCCTGGGACCGGTAGCCTACCTGCATCGGGGGTCCGGCAGCGACAACCCGTCGGCACCCATCAGCCACCACTGGCTGGACTCCACCCACGTGGCCTATGGGGTGGCGACGGCCGGGCTGGTGGCGGGGCCCTTCAAGCTCGATGCTTCCACCTTCACCGGACGGGAGCCGGATCAGAACCGGTGGGCCTTTGACCGCCCGCGGTTTGACTCCCGCTCCGTCCGCCTGACCGTCAATCCGACGCGGGAATGGTCCCTGCAGGTCAGCCGTGGCTGGATCGTCAGCCCCGAGCAGCTGTCGCCGGGGGAGAACGTGACACGGACCACGGCGTCCATCTCCCACAGCCTGCCCCTGGGCGAGGCCCTCTGGCAGAGCACGGTAGCCTGGGGCCGGAACCGCTACACCGACGGCCGCAGCCGTGATGCGGTTCTGGCGGAGGCCTCCCTGACCTTCGGGCCGAACGTGGTCTTTGCCCGGGCGGAACGGGCCGACAAGGACGAGCTGTTCACGGCACCGTCCCCCCTGGCCGGCCGCAGCTTCCGGGTGGGGGAGCTGTCCGCAGGCTATGTTTGCTATCTGGCGGTCGCCCCCCATCTGAAGATCGGGCTGGGCGGCGTGGCTGGCCGCTACACCTATCCGGGCGCGGCGAGAGCGGCCTATGGTTCCAGCGCAGCGGAGCTGATGGGCTTCGTGCGGTTCAAGATCACCTGAGGAAACCCCAACCATGAACGGCGCCGAAGCCATCCTGAAGACCCTCGCCGACAACGCGGTCGAGGTCTGTTTCTCCAATCCCGGCACCAGCGAGATGCAGATGGTCTCCGCCTTCGACCGGGAACCGCGGGTCCGTCCCGTCCTGTGCCTGTTCGAGGGCGTGGCCACCGGTGCCGCCGACGGCTATGCGCGGATCGCGGGAAAGCCGGGCTCGACCCTGCTGCACCTCGGTGCCGGTCTCGCCAATGGCTCGGCCAATCTGCACAATGCCCGCCGGGCCTACTCGCCGATCGTGAACATCGTCGGCGACCACGCCACCTATCACCGGCAGTATGACGCGCCCCTGACCTCCGACATCGCAGGTCTTGCCGGGCCGAATTCGGTCTGGGTGAAGGCCGGAGAAACGCCGGATGCCGCCGCGGACCTGACCACGGAGGCGGTCATCGCCAGCCAGACCGGTGCCGGGGGCACCGCGACGCTGATCCTGCCCGCCGACGCCGCCTGGAACCCCGCCAGCCGCAGCGGACCGGTGGCGGTGATCCCGCCCCGTGCCCGTCCTGCCGAGGGAGACGTGGAGGCCGTGGCCCGGGCGCTGAAGGTGGCGAAGAAGGCAGTCCTGCTGGTCGGTTCCGGTGCGCTGACGGAGGCGGGGATCGCGGCGGCGGGTCGCCTGGCGCTGGTCGGCATCCGCGTCCTGGTGGACACCTTCACCGCCCGCCAGCCGCGGGGGGCGGGGCGTTTCACCCCCGACAAGATGATGTATTTCGGCGAGATGGCCATGGCCGATCTCACCGGGGCCGACCTGATGGTGCTGGCCGGAACCCAGACGCCGGTGGCCTTCTTTGCCTATCCGGACATGCCCAGCGTTCTGGTACCCCCGGGTTGCGAACTCATGAGCCTCGCCACGCCGGCCCAGGACGGGGTCTGGGCGCTGCAGGCCCTGGCCGATCTGCTGACGGCGCCCGAACAGGCCGTGACGGCCCTGGAGGACATTCCCGCGGCCAGCCCGACGGGAGAGTTGACACCCTATTCCATCGGCACCTCCATCGCCCGGCACATGCCGGCGCACAGCGTGATTTCCGACGATGCCGTCACATCCGGCCTGCCGGTGTATCTGCAGACCCGGACGGCGCGACCCCATGACTGGCTGTCCCTGACCGGTGGGGCCATCGGTCAGGGCATTCCCGTGGCCGTCGGCGCCGCCATCGCCGCGCCGGGCCGCAAGGTCCTGTCCCTGAATGGAGACGGCGCGGCGGCCTATACGGTGCAGGGCCTCTGGACCATGGTCCGGGAGAACCTGGACGTGGTCACGGTGATCTTCGCCAACCACGCCTACCGCATCCTGAACATCGAACTGGCCCGGACCAAGTCCGGAAACGCTGGCCCGCAGGCCCGCCGGTTGCTGGACCTGGGCGATCCGCGGATGGACTGGGTGGCCATGGCCCAGGGGTTCGGGATGCCCGCCACCCGGTGCGATACGGCGGAGGCCTTCGACGCGGCCCTGGCCCGCGCCCTGGCCGGGCAGGGGCCGCATCTGATCGAGGCCGTGCTCGGCTGATCCCTGCCGCGGATCACGGCGGCCACGCACAAGAAAGCCCGCGAGGTTCATACCTCGCGGGCTTTGTCGTCAGAGGTCGCTCCGACCTACTTCTTCAGGTTGGTCGGCAGCTTGCAGGACAGATCGCCCGTCGCGGTGGCGCAGGGGATCAGCATGTCGGCCGTATAGCCGGCACCGAGGGTCTTCACCACCCAGCCGAGACCGCCATCGCTGCAGGCCGTCTCGTAGAAGGCGGCCCCGTTGGCGGCGCCCCCGATGTAGCGGGCCCCGGCCACCTTGCAGGAGCCCTTGCCCTTGGCGGCCAGCGACGCCGACAGCTTGTCGTAGACCGGTGCCAGGGAGCTGCCCAGCTTGCAGGCCTGGCCCAGGGCACCGACTTCCACACAGTCGTGGACCTTGGACTTGGTGGGGTCTTCCGCGAATTCGGCGACGGCACCGTCCGGACGGTCGGCACAGGCCAGCTCGACAACGTCCGCATTGGTGGTCGGGTTCACGCCGATGAGGCGGTACTTGTTCACCTGGCACTTGAAGCCGGCCTTCTTGGCGAGGTCGGTGTAGATGCCGTTCTCGGCGGTTTCCGCCTTGGTCGTGTCGGTGAGCTTGCAGCCGCCGAGGAAGGACGCGGCCAGCGCGCAATCCACCTGCTGCTTCACTTCACCCGCGGGGGTGATGGTGAAGATGAAGCCCGTATTGGTGGCATTGCAGGCGATCTCGTAGCCGTCGAGGCCGCTGGAGGTCATGCCGATATAGTGCACATCCTTCACGTCACAGGGCTTCTTCACACCGGCGGCAAGGGTCTTGGCATAGGCAACGGACTGTTCGTCCGTCGTCAGGGTGCAGGCCAGCTTTCCGCCGACGGCGCTGATGCAGGGGAAGGCCGCGGCGGGCTTGCCGGGCTCGCGCTGCAGCAGGTAGCCCTCGCCGGGCTTGCAGGCCACTTCATAGAACTTCGTCCCGCTGGGCGTCGAACCGAGGAACTTGGCGTTGTTGACGGCGCAGGGGCGACCGGCTTCCGTCATGACCGGAACCAGACCCGCCTTCGGGTTGGCATTTTCCGGCAGGCGACAGGCCAGGGACGGGCTGAGGGCGGAGGCGATGCAGTCATTGGCCGTGGCCGTCGGCTTCATGGTCAGCAGGGTGTAGCCCATGCCTTCCTTGCAGGCGACCTCGTAACCGCTCACGGGCACGGGCTTGGCGTCCTTGGCCTTGGGGTCGGTGCCGGTCGGGGCCATGGTCATGGTGCCGATGAAACGGGCATTGACGATGGTGCAGGTCGCGCCGGTTTCCGCAAGCACCGCCGGGGCTTCCTTCATGCCCTTGTCGATTTCGGTCTTGGTGATCTTCGGCAGTTCAGCCGGTGCCGCCGCCTGAGCCGCGAGCGGCGCGAGGGCGGCAAATGCCACGGCGACCAGCGCCATTCCTAAGCGTTTCATCCGATTTTTCTCCTGAGCGGCCAACGGCCGTACGTGTTTTCCGTCTTAAGCCGTGTCCGGAACCAATGGTCAAGCAGCCCGTGATGGCATTACTTTGACGGCGAGCGCCACTGCGGCGCAAGTCAGTACCACCTTGGAGGCGATCTTGAGCGACGATGCAGAGGTCGAGGAACGTCGTCCGGTCCTTGTCTATCCCTTCGAAACCGTGCCGGAGACGGGAACCGGGGATGCGGTGGAGGTCGCGCCGGGGGTCCTGTGGCTGCGGATGCCTCTCAGCTTTTCGTTGAAGTTCATCAATGTCTGGGCGATTCGGGACGGGGAGGGCTGGGCCATCGTCGATACCGGCATCCAGACCAAGGACACGGCGGATGCATGGCGGGCGGCCTTCAAGGGGGCCCTGGGCGGTTTGCCGGTCACCCGCGTGTTCGTCACCCACATGCACCCGGACCATGTGGGCATGGCGGGCTGGCTGGTGCGCAAGTTCGATGCGCGCCTGTGGATGTCGCGGCTGGAATACATCACCTGCCGCATGCTGGCCGCAGATACCGGACGGGAGGCCCCGCAGGACGGTATCCGCTTCTACAAGGGGGCCGGCTGGTCCGAGGACGCCATCGAGACCTATCGCACGCGCTTCGGCGGCTTCGGCAAGGGGCTCTACCCCCTGCCGGACAGCTATCGCCGCATCTCCGCGGGCGAGACGATCCGCATCGGCGACCATGACTGGAGGGTGGTGGTGGGCTCGGGCCACTCGCCGGAGCATGCCTGCCTCTACTGCCCCGATCTGGCCGTGATGATCTCGGGAGATCAGGTGCTGCCCAAGATCTCTTCCAACGTCTCTGTGTTTCCCACCGAGCCGGACGGGGATCCGCTGGACGACTGGCTGACCTCTCTGGCCCACGTGCAGAGCCAGGTCCCCGCCGACGTGCTGGTGCTGCCGGCCCACAACGACCCCTTCCACGGCCTCCACATCCGGATCGAACATCTGATCCGGGGGCATGAGCGCTCGCTGATCCGCCTGCAACGGGCGCTGGCGGAGCCGAAGCGGGCCATCGACGTGTTCGGGGCCCTGTTCGCCCGGCCCATCGGCCCGGACCTGATCGGCATGGCGACGGGAGAGAGCCTCGCGCACATCAACTGCCTGCTGCATCGGGGACAGATCCGGCGCGAAACCGACGGCGAGGGCGTAATCTGGTACCGGGCCGTCTGAGAGCCCGGCACGACATCGACACGGGACTGACGGGGAGAGCGGACATGACGGAGCGGATCACATCGGCCTTCGGGCCCTTCAGTACCGCCCGAGAGGTGGCGGTGACCCATGACCTCACCGGCTGGACCGCCGTGATCACCGGTGCGGCGACCGGCATCGGCATCGAGACCGCCCGGGCCCTGGCCGAACGGGGCTGCGAGGTGGTCATCGCCGTACGCAAACCCGACCTGGGGGCCGCGGCGGCCGACGAGATCGCGCGCACCGCGACGGGGCCGAAGCCCCGGGTGGAGCAGCTGGACCTTGCCAGTCTGAGCTCCGTCCGGGCCTTTGCCGACCGCTGGGGCCGGCGACCGCTGCACCTGCTGATCAACAATGCCGGCGTCATGGCCTGTCCGCTCAGCTACACCGAGGATGCCCTCGAGATGCAGATCGGCACCAACCATTTCGGCCACTACCTGCTGGCCGTGCGCCTCGCCCCCTCGCTGATGGACGGGGCGCAGGCGCGGGGCGGGGCGGTGCGGCTGGTGGCGCTGTCTTCCATCGCTCACCGCCGGGCCGGCGTGAACTTCGACGACCCCAATTACCTGAAGCGCCCCTATGACAAGTGGGAGAGCTACGGCCAGTCCAAGACCGCCAATGCCCTCTTTGCAGTGGGCTTCCACAATCGCTTCAAGCGTCACGGGATCACTGCAAACGCGGTCATGCCGGGCGGTATCATGACGCCGCTGCAGCGCCACCTGCCGCGGGAGGAGATGATCGCAATGGGCTGGATGGACGAGGACGGCAATCTCGCCCAGGGCTTCAAGACGCCGGAGCAGGGCGCGTCCACGAGTGTCTGGGCGGCCCTGGGATCGGAGCTGGAAGGGATCGGCGGCCTCTATCTGGAGGACTGCGCCCAGGCCCTGCCTGCCTCGGAGGCCCCGCGCATGCGGGGGGTGGAAGACTACGCCGTCGACCCGGTGCTGGCAGACCGGCTGTGGGCCCTGTCCCAGTCGGCGACAGGGGCTTGAAGCGCATATGACCGTGTGTATCCGACCCGTCCGGTCAGGGGAGGCCCCCCTGGTCCTGGGCTTCATCCGGGCGCTGGCGGACTACGAGAAGCTCAGCCACGAGGTCGTGGCCACCGAAGCCGGACTCGCGGCGGAGCTGTTCGCCACCGCACCGAGGGTCTTCTGCGACATCGCCGAGCTGGACGGGACCCCGGTGGGCTTCGCCCTGTGGTTCTACAACTACTCCACCTTCGTCGGACGCTGCGGGATCTATCTGGAGGACCTGTTCGTGCTGCCGGAGGCGCGCGGGTCCGGGGCCGGCAAGGCCCTGCTGCAGGGGCTGGCGAAGCGCTGCGTGGCCGAGGGACTGGGGCGTCTCGAATGGTCCGTTCTGGACTGGAACGCCCCGGCCATCGGCTTCTATGACAGCCTGGGGGCCGACGCCATGGACGGCTGGACCATCCGCCGACTGCACGGGGAGGCCCTGCGGCGTCTGGGCGGCGCGGGGTGAGGATCCGGCCATTCCAGCGGCCGGACAGCGACGCAGTGGTCGGTCTGTGGCGCGACTGCGATCTCGCCCGCAGATGGAACGATCCTTATCGGGACATTGCGCGCAAGCTGTCCCATCAGGCTGACGGGTTTCTGGTGGGGGAGTGGCCCGATGGCGCGGTCCGGGCCAGCGCGATGTTCGGCTATGACGGACACCGGGGCTGGGTGAACTATCTGGCCATCGGCCCCGAGCATCAGCGCCAGGGCCATGCCCGGGCCCTGATGGTGGCGGGGGAGGCCTGGCTTCTTGCCCAGGGGTGCCCCAAGCTGAACCTTCAGGTCCGCCGTTCCAATATCTCGGCGGTCGATTTCTACACCTCCCTCGGCTTCGGGGAGGACGACGTCGTCAGCCTCGGCAAGCGTCTGATACCGGATAGCCCGCCAGCTGGCTGACCGCCGGGCGCCGGATTGGGCCTTGCGCTTGACGTCCCGGTGATTAGCTTCAGACTGATCGCCCGTAACAAAGGTCCCGACGGCATGTTCCTGCGCTTTTTCTCGGAGCTTCGCGACGCCAAGGTGCCGGTGTCCCTGCGGGAATACCTCACCCTGATGGAGGCGATGGACAGCCACGTCATCGGCCTTGACGTGGACGACTTCTATTATCTGTCCCGCTCCGCCCTGGTGAAGGACGAGCGGAACCTCGACAAGTTCGACCGGGTCTTCGCCCATGTCTTCAAGGGCTTCGAGCGGGTCGACGAGGACCTGATGGCGGACATCCCGTCGGAATGGCTGAAGAAGCTCACAGAAAAATTCCTCACCGACGAGGAGAAGGCCCAGATCGAGGCGTTGGGTGGCTTCGAGAAGCTGATGGAGACCCTGCAGGAGCGCCTGAAGGAGCAGAAGGAACGCCACGAGGGCGGCAACAAGTGGATCGGCACCGGCGGCACCTCGCCCTTCGGGGCCAACGGCTACAATCCCGAGGGCGTGCGCATCGGCCAGGACAAGGGCCGGCACGGCAAGGCCGTGAAGGTCTGGGACAAGCGGGAATACAAGAACCTCGACGATTCCGTGGAACTCGGCACCCGCAACATCAAGGTGGCGCTCCGCCGGCTGCGGAAGTTCGCCCGGGAAGGGGCCGCGGACGAGCTGGATCTGGGGGGCACGATCGATGCCACCTCCCGCCAGGGCTATCTCGACATCGTCATGCGGCCCGAGCGGCGCAACAAGATCAAGGTCCTGCTGTTCTTCGACATCGGCGGGTCCATGGACAGCCACATCAAGCTCTGCGAGGAGCTGTTCTCCGCAGCGCGGACGGAGTTCAAGAACCTGGAGTTCTTCTACTTCCACAACTGCCTGTACGAGGCCGTCTGGAAGGACAATCGTCGCCGGGACGTGGAGAAGATCCCGACCTGGGACGTGCTGCACAGGTTTCCGCACGACTACAAGGTCATCTTCATCGGCGACGCCACCATGAGTCCGTACGAGATCACCTATCCCGGTGGCTCGGTGGAGCACTGGAACGAGGAACCGGGGGCCATCTGGATGGACCGGGTCATGCAGATCTACTCGAGCTGCGTGTGGCTGAACCCGACGCCTGAACGCTACTGGGACCACACCCAGTCCATCTCGGTGATCCGGCAGATCATGGGGGAGCGGATGTTCCCCCTGACCCTGGACGGTCTGGACCGGGCCATGCGCGAACTTGTGCGGGCCTGATCCGGCGCGGTGCGAGATCCGCCGGGCCATCCGTCCCGGCCCCTTGTTTGCATCGCAGCAAAGCCTTAACGATAGGCGCGCAGAGTCTGGTCCAGAATCTGCTCCAGATCAGTACAGGTCCGGCCTGGTGTCGGCGGCGAGGCGTTTGAATGGCTGAGATCAAGACGGTGGGCGTGATCGGTGCAGGGCAGATGGGCGCAGGTATTGCCCATGTCTGCGCGCTGGCTGGCTATTCCGTGCGGCTGCATGACGTCTCCGCCGACCGCATTTCCGCGGGCCTTGCGGCGATCGAGCGGAACATGAACCGTCAGGCCGCCCGCGGCATGATCACGGTGGAGGCGCTGCAGGGCGCGGTGCCGCGGATCACCGCAGCCGTGACCCCCGCCGAGGTGGGGGACACCGACCTCGTGATCGAAGCCGCGACCGAGGATGAGGCGGTCAAGAAGATCATCTTCCGGTCCCTGACCGACCATCTGCGGCCGGACACGCTTCTGGCCTCCAACACCTCGTCCATCTCCATCACCCGTCTGGCCTCGGTCACCGACCGGCCGGAGAAGTTCATCGGCCTGCACTTCATGAACCCGGTGCCGCTGATGAAGCTGGTGGAGATCATCCGCGGCATCGCCACGGACCCGGCGACCTACGAGAACGCCGTGGACTTCGCCAAGTCGCTGGGCAAGACCACCGCCAATGCCGAGGACTTCCCCGCCTTCATCGTCAACCGGGTGCTGGTGCCGATGATCAACGAGGCGATCTACACCCTGTATGAGGGCGTGGGCACGGTGGACGCCATCGACACGGCCCTGAAGCTGGGTGCCAACCACCCGATGGGCCCCCTCGAACTGGGCGACTTCATCGGGCTGGACACGGTGCTGGCCATCATGAACGTGCTTCACGACGGTCTGGCGGACTCCAAGTACCGGCCCTGTCCGCTGCTGGTGAAGTATGTCGAGGCCGGCTGGCTCGGTCGCAAGGCGGGCCGTGGCTTCTACGACTATCGGGGCGAGACGCCCGTTCCCACCCGCTAGAACGCCACCTCGGCGTCAGCGATCCGACGCCGAACATCCTCCACCGTTTCCCCCGCTTCCCGCAGGGCTTTCAGGGCCGGTGCGCCGTTGCGTTTGGCCAGCCGCTTGCCGTCCGGCCCCATGAGCAGGGGGTGGTGGCGGTAGGTGGGCGTCGGCAGGTCCAGAAGCGCCTGAAGCAGTCTCTGGATATGGGCGGCCTCGAACAGGTCGCAGCCGCGGATTACGTCGGTGACCCCCTGGCGGGCATCATCGATCACCACGGCCAGATGATAGGCCACGCCCACGTCCTTGCGGGCCAGCACGATGTCCCCCAGTCGTTCCGGTTCAGCCCGGATCTCCCCGTGCTCCCCGTCCGGCCCGTGGCCGGCCTCCAGGAAGGTTAGGGATGATGGAGCCGGACCCAGATGCCGACGGGCCGCGGCTACGGACAGCCGCCATGCAAAGGCCTCCCCCCGGGACAGGCGCTCCGCCTCCGCGTTCGGCGGGAGAGCTTGGCCGACAAACACCGGACCGGTGGAGCCGTGCGGCGCACGGGTGATTTCAGCCGCCACATCGGCCCGCGTCCGAAAGCATCGATAGATCAGCCCCTTGGCCGCCAGATCCTCAAGCGCTGCATGATAGTCCGACAGGTGCTCCGACTGGCGCAGCACCGGGGCCTCCCAGTGCAGCCCGAGCCAGGTGAGATCTTCGAGGATCTGCGCCTCGAACGCCGGGCGCGCGCGGGTCGAGTCGATATCCTCGATCCGCAGGAGGAAGCGGCCACCGGCGGCGACAGCGACATCCCAGGCGGTCAGGGCGGAATAGGCATGCCCCAGATGCAAGGGCCCCGTGGGCGAGGGGGCGAACCGGGTGACCAGGCCGTCGAGCATGGCGGCCTCAGCGGGGCTGGAAGTTCCCGGACCGCAGGAGAAGCTCCCGATAGAAGTTCAGCTCTCCGCCCAGGGCCTGCTTCAGGGGAGCGAACTGCGCGAAGCCGCCCATCTCGGCAATGCCGTGGGCCACGCACCAGGCAGCGACGGTCGCCAGTTCCACATCGATGTCATTGTCGGCAGATGCCCGACCGGCCTCGATCATGGCGTTGCGGACGATGGCATAGGCGGAGTGCTCCTTCTCGTGCATCTCCGGCGGCAGGGACTCCATGTTCCGGCTGCAGTCGTACATGAGCCGGTAGAGGGCCGGATTGTCCCGGGCGAACAGCACATAGGCGACGCCGATGGCAGTGATCCGGTCATTCACCGTGCCGCCGATGCGGTTGATCTCCACCTCCATGGCCTCGCCCAGCTCCTCGAAGCCCAGCTTGCCGACGGCGAGCACCAGTTCCTGCTTGTCCTTGAAGTGATGATAGGGAGCGGCGGGCGAAACGCCGGCCTCCCGCGCCACGCCGCGCAGGGACAGGGCCTGGGCCCCGTCCCGCACGATGATGACCCGTGCCGCCTCGATCAGCGCGCGTCTGAGATCGCCATGGTGATAGGGGCGATTTTCAGGGGCGTCTGTTTCCGGGGGCAGGGTGTCGGTCACGCGGGAAATCCTTCGTACGCCTCATGTCTAGGACGATACAGGCACGCCGTAAAGATCATCTTGACAGCGTTCAGATGAATTGCTATCTAAGCATCGTCAAGATCGAGCGGCGGCCAAGGAATGGTCCGGACGCCCCGCAGATCCCGATCCTTGGGGATACATCCATGACCACGCAAGACAAGGCCCGCAACCTGGTGATCCGTATCGTCGAGCGCATGTTCGACCGCGCCGGCGTTCTGATGCTTCTGGCCCTCGGCCTCGCCACCGCCGGTGCCACCGCCGGCCTCTAGACCTCTCACGACCGGCGGTCTCGCGCCGCCGATCCGTCCGGGCTAGACTGGGACATGGCCCGAACGACCGACCGTCCCCCCCAGATCCCTACCGGTCCTTCCTCCCCGAAGGGCCGGGGGATCCGCCCACCGGCCCCGGTGGTCGCGCCGTCCTCCCCCGAAGACGCGATCCGGGCCGGATCCGGGCGGACCTCGCCCGCCGCCATCGTCGAAGCCCGGCGATGGCTGGCGGCGCGGGACCCGGTCCTGGCCCAGGCCCATGTCGCCGCGCCGCACTTCGAGTGGCGGCTCCGTCCCGGCGGCTTTCCCGGGCTATTCAAGATGATCGTCGAACAGCAGGTCTCCATCGCCTCGGCTGCGGCCATCTGGCGCCGGGTGGAGGCCGGCCTCGGGGAGGTGACCCCCGACGCCGTCCTTTGCCGAGATCTCGAGACCCTTCGAACCTTCGGCCTGTCCTCACCCAAGGCCCGCTACGCCCTCCTGCTTGCGGAAGCGGTTGCGGGGTCGCGGATCGACTTTGACCGACTGGACCAGATGGATGACGGGGAGGCCGTGGCGGCGCTCACGGCCCTGAAGGGGGTCGGCCGGTGGACCGCCGAGACCTACCTGATGTTCTGCCACGGTCGGATGGACGTCTTCCCCGCGGGGGACGTGGCCCTTCAGGAGGCCCACCGGGTCGCCGCCGGTCTGCCGGACCGGGCTCCGGAAAAGGCACTCTATGTCGCGGCCGAGGCCTGGCGACCGTATCGCGGCGTGGCGGCCCATCTCCTGTGGGCCTATTACGGGGCCCTGAAACGGGGGGAGGCAAAACCGCCGGAATCCGTCATCTCACCGTCTTCGAATCGGACATACTGAAGGTGTCGGCGGACGACCGGTGGCTGGGCCACTGCCTTCCGTCGGGCATGCGGTTCTACAGCTAGAAGGAGCTCTGCCTTCAGGTTCTCCGCTGTCATCCTCCGGGGCCGTGTCGCCGGGCCTGCAACCCCGATCGGGGTCGTCCGGCCATGAAGATCCTCGACCGTCCGCCATCGGGCTGGCCCGCCCTCGTGCTCAATGCCGACTTCCGGCCGCTGTCGTACTATCCCTTGTCCACCTGGCCCTGGCAGGAGGTGATCAAGGCGGTGTTCCTCGATCGGGTGGAGGTCGTGTCCTCCTATGACCAGATGGTCCGGTCCCCGTCCTTCGAGATGCAGCTGCCGTCGGTGGTCGCGCTGAAGAGCTATGTGCCGCAGGATCGTCCCCCGGCCTTTACGCGGTTCAACCTGTTCCTCCGTGACGCGTTTGCCTGTCAGTACTGCGGCATGGCCGAGGAGCTGACCTTCGACCACATCATCCCGAGGTCAAAGGGCGGTCGGACCACCTGGGAGAACATCGTCACCGCCTGTGCGCCATGTAATCTGTCCAAGGGCGGGCGGACGCCGAGGGAGGCGCAGATGGCGCTCCGCCGTCCGGCGCGGCGTCCTACGGCCTACGAACTCCAGGATCTGGGCCGCCGCTTCCCGCCGCACTATCTCCACGCGAGCTGGATGGACTACCTCTACTGGGACATCGAACTGGAGGCGTGAGGCCCCGCGGCTTGCGTCGGGGACCGGGCCGGGGATAGGAGGAGGGCTGCGGCAGTCCCGTCCGCACGCCGGGGTCCGACATGCCGCCAAGCTATATCCTGCTGTGTCTTGCGGCCGTGTGGGCCGGAGCCCAGAACGCACTGGCCGGCGGCGGGTCGTTCGTGACCCTGCCCGCCCTGATGCTCACAGGCATGGATGCGCGATCCGCCAACATAACCTCGACGCTGGCCCTGTTCCCCGGTCAGGTCAGCGCCGGCATTCTTGGCCGAAAGTCCGCCCAGGGCGTGGCCGGCCTCCGCCTGGGGCATCTGGTTCTGGTCAGTCTGTCCGGCAGCGTCTGCGGGGCGGTGCTGCTGCTCGTCACGCCCGCCGCCGCGTTTGCCCGGCTTGCGCCTTTCCTGGTGTTGTTCGCCACGGGAGTCTTCTACTGGGGAAATTTCCTTCGCCGGCCTCAGCCGGCCGGGCAGGCGGGTCTGGGCCCTCGCCAGCTGCTGGCAGCCCAGTTCGCCGTCGGCGTCTATGGCGGCTATTACGGAGGCGGCAACGGCTTCCTGATGCTGGCGCTGCTCACCCTCACCGGTCAGGCGGTGAAGACGGCGGGGGCCACCAAGAACCTGGTGATCGCCCTGATCAACGGCGCGGCGGTCCTCTTGTTTGTCTTCACGCCGGGGCTTGACTGGGTCCGGATTGGCGTCGTGGCCTTCGGGGCCCTGGTGGGCGGTTGGGGCGGCGTCTGGCTGCTCCGTCGGGTGGACGAGAGGGTCCTGAAGATCGGGATCGTGGTCCTGGGCCTGACCCTTGCGGTGGGCCTGCTGCTTCGCACCCTCTAGGAGCCCGTCTCATGAGCAAATTGCCCGTGAGGGTAGATATTCTGGCAGTTTTTTATTGCAGAACTCCATAAAAAGTTATCAAAGGTTGAATTCGACGGAAATCAATCCTGTCTGAGATTGTGCGGGCCGGTCGCTCGCTGGAGGAAAGAGATTGGCGCAGAATCGACCCTATCCGGGCTCGGCAGCCCTGGGGCCAGCGGGCCCCAAGCTGACCCTCGTTCACCTTGTGACGGAGTTGGAGAGGGGGCAGGCCATCGATGCCGGTTCCGGTCGAGAAATAGACGCAGCGGCCAGCCGCTGGTTCGTCCGCTTTCACTGTGATCCGCTGGACGCGTTCGACTGGGCGGCCTTCGAGGGCTGGATCCAGGAGCAGCCGGCGCACAGGCGGGCCTATGAGCGCATCGAGCAGATCTGGTACAACAGCCGGCCGGAGGGTGATCCGGCCGACCGGCCGGAGGTGTCGGCCGCGGCTCTGGCTGATCCGTCCGGATCAGGCCGTGTGGTCCGCCTGCGGGTCCCGCCACATGCCCCAGATCAGCGGTCCGTCCGGGCTGGGCCGATACTCGGCCAGGGTGCGGAAACCGAAGCGTTGATAGAGGGGGACGTTCCGCGGTGTGGCGGTTTCGAGCCAGGCGGCCCGCCCGATCCGGTCCAGTCTCTCCGTCCGGGCCTTTAGCAGCCTGGACCCCACCCCGGCTCCCTGGGCCGAGGGATGCACACCCAGAAACCACAGATAGTCATGGGGCCGGTCCGTCGGATGGTGCCTGTCCATGGCATCGCGCAGGAGGGTCAGTCGGGAGAACCGCGCGAGGCCGGTGGCGTTGAGCAGCATGGGCAGGGCGCGCAGTTCCCGGAGCAGGGGCTGGGCACCGGACTTTTCCGACGGAATCCAGACGGCAGCACCGCCGCCGGTGGACGGGCGTTCGATCTCACCGTCGGCGAGGGCGCTTTCGCGCATGAGCACACGGAAGAAACGCTGCCGGGCGGCGTTGCGCTGACCGTCCTCGCGCATGAACCAGCCCAGGATCGGGTCCGACTCGAAGGCCGCACTCAGGTCGTCCGCCGCAGCGTTCACGGTGGACAGGTTCGTCCGGATCGGATTTTCCGCCGCCAGCCGGATGGCTGCAAGATCCAGGGCCATGGTCGTCCTCGTTTCGGCGGCGCAAATCACGCCGGCGAGGAAACTACAGTTTTTCGGAAATGGCGATGGCCAGATGGCAGATGCCGCGGATGGCGACGCTCAAGGCCGGATAGGCCGGTGCCGTATGCGCACCGCCATCTATGGCATCCTGCCGATGCTCCAGTTCGTCGTCCCGGAAGCCCGAGAGCTCTGCCGCGAGGGTCGGGTAGGTCTCGCTCAGCTCCTCGATCTGACCGGCATAGTGGCCTTCGATCACCGTCTCCACCGCCTCGGTACAGGCATGGGCCGCGGTCTCTCCGATCAGGGCCGTGCCCGCCCCCAGGGCAAAGCCCGCCAGACGCCACAGGGGGGTGAAGAGGGTGGGGCGCACGCCGTGTTCCGGCAGCAGCCGGTCGAAGGCGGCGAGGTGGACCGCCTCCTGAGCTTCCATGTGCGCCAGCTGGGCGGGGAGGGCACCACCCCGGGCGTCCAGCACCGCGCGCTGACCGCGATAGATGTAGACGGCCCCGAGCTCGCCCGCGTGGTCGACGCGCAGGATCTCCGCCAGGCGTCGGGCCGCGGCACCCGCACCGGGCAGGCGGGGACGCGATGGCACCGGGGCGTCGGAGGTCGTCGTGGCGCTCATACGGGTCTCTCCTCGGGCGCGCGGACAAGGGCGGACCAGACGCTCAGCACCGTCAGCTTCAGGGCGATCAGCACGTTCCAGCCCGCCATGGACAGGCCCAGGAACCGGAACGCCGGCTGGTCACAACGCACCACCTCGAACCGTTTCCCGTGGGCAAAGGCCTGGAGGTCGGCGATGGTGACGTGGACGCGGGGGCCGCCCGTGCAGGCCGCGGGGCCCGGCCAGAACTTCCATTCCACCCCGGCGTGATAGGCCGCGACGCCGAGCTCTCCGAGAAAGATCAGCGCCAGGAGGGCACATCCGATCCGGGCCACCGGGAAGGTCGGCGCGAGGCGTGCCGCCGCCAGCACGGCGACTCCCGCCGCCGCCGCGGTCCAGTAGACCTCCCGCTGCTTGAGGCAGAGTTCGCACGGGGGCATGTGGCCGAAGGCCTCGAAGGCATGGGCTGCCGCCAGCAGACCCAGGGCCGCGGCGATCGCCGTCCACACCCAGCGAACCGGATGAACGAGCCAGAGGGGGTGGGTCAGAAGAAACACGCAGGGACACCCGGTTTGTCAAAGGCCGTGCAACCGGCCGACACGACCGTATCTAGTGCAGCAAGGCCTTGAGCGCCAGAAGTGCCAGCACCAGCGCCACGGAGGCCGCGGAAACGACCAGGGCCAGGCGCTTCTCCACGAATTCCCGCACCGGCTCGCCATAGATCCGCAAAAGGGCCGCGACGCCGAAGAACCGGGCGCTGCGCAGGATCGCGGCGGCGATGATGAAGGTGGCGAAGTCGAATCGCGCAAGGCCGGAGGCGATGGCCAGCAGCTTGAACGGGATCGGCAGGGCCAGCATCACCAGTCCGATCTGGCTGTAGATTTCGTGGAACTTCTCCAGGCCGTTGGGCGTGCCCGTGAGCTTGAGGATCCACTGGCCGAAACCCTGCAGGAAATAGCCGACACAATAGCCGACCGTCCCGCCCAGCACCGACCCCACGGCGGTGACTGCAGCATAGACCCAGGCCCGGTCGCGCCGCGCCAGGACCATCGGCATCAGCATCAGGTCCGGCGGAATGGGGAAGAAGATGCCCTCGGCAAAGGCGTGCAGGGCCAGCCAGCGAATGGCCTGCGGGCTTTCGGCCAGGGCCATCACGCGGTCGTAGGTCTTGCGCAGCACGGACGTCCAGCCTCCCGGGCCGTTTCGAAGGCGGCCACGACTATCAGGCTTTTGCCGCTGACACGAGAGGCAACACACGAGGCTGTGATCGCTTTGCCGCGTGAGCGTCGGTGGACGTCCCAGAGGCGGACTTCCCTGACTCGACCCGGGGTGTATGGTCGTGGTCATGAAACTTGCATCTCTCAAGGGCGGCCGGGATGGTCGCCTCGTCGTGGTGTCGCAGGATCTGGCGTGGTGCGCGCCAGCGGACACCGTCGCGCCGTCGCTGCAGGCGGCCCTCGATGACTGGGACCGGGCGGAGCCCATGCTCCGCGCCCTCAGCCACAGCCTGGAGAGCGGCGCGTTGCCGCGGGACCGGTTCCACGAACATGACGCCGCATCACCCCTGCCACGCGCGTTCCAGTGGGCAGACGGCTCGGCCTATGTGAATCACGTGGCGCTGGTCCGCCGCGCCCGGGGGGCGGAGGTCCCGGACAGCTTCTGGACCGACCCGCTGATGTATCAGGGCGCTTCGGACGGCTTCCTGGGGCCGCGGGACCCGATCCCCCTGACGGACCCGGCCTTCGGCTGCGACATGGAGGCCGAGGTGGCCGTGATCACCGGCGATGTGCCCCTGGGGGCCGATCGGGCTGAGTGCGCCGCCGCGATCCGCCTCGTGCTGCTGGTCAACGACGTATCCCTGCGCAACCTGATCCCCGGGGAGCTGGCCAAGGGGTTCGGCTTCTTCCAGTCCAAGCCGGCCTCCGCCTTCTCGCCGGTGGCCGTGACACCGGAGGCGCTCGGCGAGCGCTGGCGGGACGGGCGTCTGCACGGGCCGCTGGAGGTCTATCTGAACGGCCACCTGTTCGGTGCGCCGGATGCGGGGATCGACATGACGTTCGATTTTCCGGCCCTGATCCAGCACGCCGCCCGGACCCGGTCCCTGTGTGCCGGGACAATCATAGGATCCGGCACGGTGTCCAACCGGGGGGCTGACGGCGGGCCCGGACAGCCGGTGGCGGACGGAGGTGTCGGCTATGCCTGCATCGCCGAGCAGCGGACGGTGGAGACCCTCGCCCACGGGGCACCGCACACGCCGTTCCTGCAGTCCGGCGATGTGGTGCGGATCGAGATGCCGGACGGTCGGGGACGATCGCTCTTCGGTGCCATTGAACAGACCGTCGGCGGTTGAATCCGGCGCGACCTTGGGGGAATGACATGACAGGACGGACCGGGCCTCGACCGACGCGGGCAGGGGTGTCGCTGACTCTGGCCCTGGCAGGCCTGCTTGCCGGTCGTGCCACGGCGCAGGCCGCCGGCCCGGTGCCCGCCGACACGGTGATCTGGGGCGGCCCGGTCTATACCGCCGAGGCGGCCCATCCGACGGCGCAGGCCGTGGCCGTCCGGGCCGGCCGCATCGTCTTTGTCGGTGACCGCGACGGTGCCCGCGCCCTGGTGGGGCCTGCCACCCGGACCATAGACCTCAAGGGGGCCGCGCTGTTCCCGGGCTTCACCGACAGTCATGTCCATCTGGATGGGGTGGGTGAGCGGGAGCTGACGCTCAACCTGGAAGGGTCACGGTCTGCCGCCGAGGTGGCAGCCCGGGTCAAGGCCCGCGTGGCGACAGCGAGGCCCGGGGAGCTGATCTTCGGTCGGGGCTGGATCGAGACCGGCTGGCCTGAGAAGCGCTTCCTGCAGGCCTCCGACATCGACGCCGTGGCCCCGGACAATCCGGTCATCCTGCAGCGCGCCGACGGCCACGCGATGACCGCCAACACCGCCGCCCTGCGGCTGGCCGGGATCACCGCGGCGACGCCGGCCCCCTTCGGCGGGGCGATCAACAAGGATCCGGCCGGCCATCTGACGGGGATGCTGGTGGACAACGCCATGGCCCTGCTCGAGAAGGTCCTGCCGTCGGAGACGGCGGAGCAGAGGGTCAAGGCCCTGAAGGTCGGAATGGCGGTCGAGAACCGCTATGGCTGGACCGGCGTGCACTTCATGAGCGCGCCTTGGGGCGATGTGCTGGCCCTCGAAGTGCTGGCGGCCAAGGGGGAGGCGCCCCTGCGGGTCTATGCGGCCGTGGACCGGGACGATGTGGACAAACTGTTCGCCTCGGGTCCCCGGACCGCCGGCGACGGTCGGGTGGTGACCCGCGCCATCAAGCTCTATGCGGACGGTGCCCTGGGCTCCCGCGGGGCGGCGCTCTGGGCCCCCTATTCGGATGATCCGCCGAACACGGGCCTGTTCCGCTTCAAGGACGAGGATACCCGCGCCGTTCTCGCCGATGCTGCGGCGCATGGCATTCAGGTCTGTACACATGCCATCGGAGACAAGGCCAATTCCCGGGTGCTCGACCTCTATGCGGAGGCCCTGCCGAAGGCCGGCCCTGATGCCCGCTGGCGGATCGAGCACGCCCAGATCATCCGTGCCGTGGACATTCCCCGCTTTGCCAGGCTGGGCGTGGTGGCATCCATGCAGCCCAGCCATGCCATCGGCGACCTGCATTTCGCCGGGGCGCGACTGGGCCCGGACCGGTTGGGCGACGCCTATCCGTGGAAGAGCCTGAGGGACGCTGGTGCCGTGATCGCCGGCGGGTCGGATGCGCCGGTGGAGCGGGGTGATCCGCTGATCGAGTTCTACGGCGCCGTCGCCCGCAAGGACCTGAAGGGACAGTCCGGCCCCGGCTGGCATCCCGAGCAGGCCCTCAGCCGGGACGAGGCCCTGCGCCTGTTCACGTCGGCGGCGGCCTATGCCCGCTTCGCCGAGCGGGATCTGGGCACGATCTCCCTGGGCAAGCGGGCGGACCTGACGGCCTTCAGCGTCGACCTGATGACCGCGCCGGAGGCCGAGATCCCGAAGGGGCACGCGGTTCTGACCATGGTGGACGGTCAGGTGGTGTGGCAGGCCCCCTGACGGCGGCGGCTCCCGTCGCGTCAGCCCCTGTCACGTCGGCTCCTGCGCACGGTCGCGCCGCTTGCCTAACCGGTCGGCCTCCGTTATCCGCTGGCGCAGCCCTGTGCCCCAGTGGCGAAATGGTAGACGCGGCAGACTCAAAATCTGTTGCCGAGAGGCGTGCTGGTTCGAGTCCGGCCTGGGGCACCAGAAATCCGTCCAAGAGGGTCCGGGCTCGGGCGGAAAATTCAATGAAAACAAGGCGTATCGGGGTGTGATCCTCTGCTTGCGTCCTGAGTCGTCCGGTGAAATCCGGTCGATCTGGGGGTGTCCCCGGGGGGTATTGTCGACCTTCCGTTGTGAGCGTACCCCCAACTGCCTCCTTCC
>CAIQUG010000211.1 GCA_903874895.1 uncultured Caulobacterales bacterium
GGAACATCCCCGTGTCACAGGTTCGAGAGAACCCATTCCGCCCGGGCGTCGATCGGGGCCTTCGGCAGGTCGATGATCTCGTATCCGAGGGACGCGTAGTCCCGGGCCAGGCGGTCATGCTCCGCCACAGCTGCGTCGAAGCCGTGGCGGCGCTCGGGATCGTTGACCCAGATCTCTGGCCAGGGGGGCACGAAGACGACCCGGCGGTGGCTGGGATGAGCGGCGGCGAGGGTCGTGAGCACCGGCTCCCCGGTGACGGCCTGCAGGCCCGAGGCGGCATCGATCAGGCCCCGGTCGAAGAAGACCCGTCCGGGCAGGGCCGCCGCCGCGGTCCGGTCGGAGAGGGAGACGGTGATGGCCCGGCGGAGAAAGGCCTCCGGGTTGGACCACGGAAGGACGTCCTCCCCCGAGGCGAGGGCATCGCGGACGATACGGCGGCCAGGTTCGTCCACCACGGCATGGCCGCGGCGATGCAACGCCTCCAGCAGGGTGGACTTGCCCCCGCCGGAGCAGCCGGAGATCAGGATGAAGCGGTCGGACATGGATGCGCGTCCTTCGAAACGGAGCCGGGGGATTTTCAGGAGACGCGAGGCCGGGGCGCCGTATCTTGCCAGGCAGCCGGTGGCGGGCTTTGCTTGGCCCATGAGCATCCGCGGACTGAACCACCTGACCCTGACCGTCGCCGACCTGGAGCGATCGGTGGCCTTCTATCGGGAGGTGCTGGAGTTCGAGTTGCGGGCGATGTGGGCGACCGGGGCCTATCTGGAGGCCGGGACCCTGTGGCTGTGCCTGTCGGCGGGGGACGGGAGCGCGCCGACCGGCGGGGAGACCCACTACGCCTTCGACGTGACGGACGCCGAGTTCGGCGCGCTGGCAGAGCGGATCCGTCGGACCGCGCCTCCGTGGAAGGAGAACAGCAGCGAGGGGGCCTCGGTCTATTTCCTCGACCCGGACGGGCACCGGCTGGAGCTGCACGTGGGATCGCTGGCGTCCCGGCTGGCCCATTACAGCGCTCACCCGGACAAGGGCGTGACCGTGGTCCGGGGCTAGCGCCCGATCACCCGGTGCATGCGGGCTCCGGCGGAGCGGAAGCCGGGGCGGCCGCCCGCAGCGCCAGGAGGCGGGTCGACGGGAGCGGCCTGCAGGTCGAAGGCGTCGGTGCGCTCCACCCGGACCCTGGCGAAATCCCCGACCTTCAGGTGGGCGGCGTCGCGGACATAGACGCAGCCGTCGATCTCCGGCGCGTCGGCGGCACTGCGGGCCAGAGCCGTGCCGTCGGGGCGGACCGCGTCCACCAGCACGTCGATCACATGGCCGAGCTTCTTCTTCAGCTTGGCCCGGCTGATGCGCTCGGCGGCCTGCATGAAGCGGGCGCGGCGGTCCTGCTTGACCGCCTCCGGCACGTGGTCGGGCAGATGATTGGCCGCGGCCCCGGTCACGTTCTCGTAGGCGAAGCAGCCCACGCGATCGAGCTGGGCCTCCTCCAGCCAGTCCAGAAGGAACTGGAAATCGGCCTCGGTCTCGCCGGGGAAGCCGACGACGAAGGTGGAGCGGATGACGAGCTTCGGCGCGATGGCCCGCCAGGAGGCGAGGCGCTCCAGCGTCCGCTCCTGGTTGGCGGGGCGCTTCATGGCCTTCAGAACGGAGGGGCTGGCGTGCTGGAAGGGGATGTCGAGATAGGGGAGGATCTTGCCCTCCGCCATCAGCGGGATCACCGCGTCCACATGGGGATAGGGATAGATGTAGTGCAGCCGGGTCCAGACCCCCAGTTCGCCCAGACCCCGGGCGAGGTCCTCGAGATTGGCGCGCCATTCCCGACCCCGCCATTCGCCGGACTGGTAGCGGATGTCGAGGCCGTAGGCGGAGGTATCCTGGGCCACCACCAGCAGCTCCTTCACCCCCCGGCCGACCAGGGCCTCGGCCTCGGCCAGCACCTCGGCCACGGGACGGGACGCCAGATCGCCCCGCAGGGACGGGATGATGCAGAAGCTGCAGCGATGGTCGCAGCCCTCGGAGATCTTCAGATAGGCGTAGTGCGAGGGGGTCAGCTTCAGCCCGGCAGGGGGCGTGGGGATCAGCTCGGCAAAGGGCTGGGGCGCAGCGCGATGGACGGCGGAGACCACGGCGTCATAGGCCTGGGCCCCGGTGATGGCCGCCAGGTCCGGGAAACGGTCGCGGATCAGCTTCTCCTCGCCCCCCATGCAGCCCGTGACGATCACCGGGCGGCCGGAGGCCCGGGCCTCGGCAATGGCCTCGAGGCTCTCCTCCCGGGCGGAATCGAGGAAGGCGCAGGTGTTGACGATCACCGCATCGGCCTCGGCATAATCGCCCACCGTCTGGTAGCCGTCCCCCCGGAGCCGCGTCAGGATCCGCTCGGAATCCACCAGGGCCTTGGGACAGCCCAGGCTGACCATGCCCACGGTCTTGCCGGGAGCGCCGGAGCGCGGCGTGACGTCAAGGTCCGGGGGGATGTCGCTCATGGTGCAGTCCTAGTGGCGGAAGACGCGGATGCCGGTGAAGGCCATGGCAATGCCCGCCTCGTCCGCGGCGGCGATGACATCGGCATCCTTGATCGAGCCGCCCGGCTGGATCACCGCCGTGGCCCCCGCCTCCACCGCCTGGAGCAGGCCGTCGGGGAAGGGGAAGAAGGCTTCCGACGCGCAGGCGGAGCCCTGGGCGAGGGAGTGGGGCAGGCCGGCGGCCTCGGCCGCCTCGGCGGCGCGCAGGGCGGCGATGCGGGCACTGTCCCGGCGGTTCATCTGCCCGGCGCCGATCCCGGCGGTCTGGCCGTTGCGGGCATAGACGATGGCATTGGACTTCACATGCTTGGCCACGGTGAAGGCGAACAGCATGTCGGCAATTTCCGCGGGCGTCGGCTGGCGCTTCGTGACGATCTTCAGGTCGGCGGCGCGGATGCGGGCCGTGTCGCGGGACTGGACCAGGAAGCCCCCGGCGACGGAGCGGAACACCTCGCCCCCGGCCAGGGGTTCGGGCAGGGACCCGGCGATCAGAAGCCGCAGGTTCTTCTTGGCGGCGAACAGGGCGATGGCCGCCTCGTCCGCGTCCGGGGCGATGACCACCTCGGTGAAGATGTCGGTGATCTGCCGGGCGGTTTCCACGTCCAGCCTCTGGCTCACGGCAATCACCCCGCCGAAGGCCGAGACCGGGTCGCACTGGAGGGCCCGGGCATAGGCTTCCGCCAGCGTCGCGCCGACCGCCACGCCACAGGGATTGGCGTGCTTTATGATGGCCACGGCGGGCTGGTCGGCGAATTCGGCCACCAGCTCGTAGGCCGCGTCCGTGTCGGCGATGTTGTTGTAGGACAGCGCCTTGCCCTGCAGCTGCCGGGCCGCGGCGACGCCGGGACGGGCCTCCGACGTCCGGTAGAAGGCCGCCGTCTGGTGCGGGTTCTCCCCATAGCGCATGGTCTGGGCCAGGGTTCCGGCGATGGACTTGCGGGCCGGATAGACCTCGCCGACCTGACCGGCGAACCAGGTGGAGATGGCGGCGTCATAGGCGGCGGTGCGGGCATAGGCCCGGGCGGCAAGGCGCTGGCGAAGGGCCAGCCGCGTGCCCCCCTCCGCGGTGATGGCCGCCACCACCTCGGCCATGCCCTCGGGATCGACGCACACGGCCACGAAGCCGTGATTCTTGGCGGAGGACCGGATCATGGCCGGACCGCCGATGTCGATGTTCTCGACGGCGGTGGCGAAGTCGGCACCGGCGGCGACGGTGGCCTCGAAGGGGTAGAGATTGCAGTAGAGAATGTCGATCGGGCCGATGCCGTGCTCGGCCATGGCGGCGGCGTGGCTGTCGGCGTTGCGCACGCCCAGGAGGCCCCCGTGCACCACCGGATGCAGGGTCTTCACCCGGCCGTCCATCATCTCGGGGAAGCCGGTGATCTCGGATACGTCCTTCACCGGCAGGCCCGCCGCGGCGATGGCGGCCTTCGTGCCCCCGGTGGACACCAGCTCCACCCCGGCCGCCACAAGGGCCCGGGCCGCTTCGATCAGCCCGGACTTGTCCGACACGGACAACAGGGCGCGCCTGGGGGCAACGAGATCGGGAGCGGGCGGAAAGGCGGGAGCTGTCATCGGCTGCGGGGTCCGGCGGTCTGGGGCGGCGGGGCGGGTTGGGCTGCGCCTAGCACGTCAGGGCGCCCCATACAATTTTTGGGGACAATTTTCCCCGGGAGGAATCCGTACAGGGATGATTTCGTCCGTGTCGCAGGGCAAACCGGAGGATCACGCTTCACAGCCTGTTGATTGGCGTTTTCTCGCGGACGGGCGCAGGGTGGCATCCTTGGATGGAGGTCCAAAGTCCCTCGCGCCCGTCGCTGTCGGTTCCAGGTTCGTTCATTCGGACCAACACGAACCGGACGGCGGCGGGCGCGGTTCCTTTTCAGGACCCTGCCACGTTCGGGATGATCCGCCGGGCCGTTGCCATCCAGAAGACCCCTCCCCCGTCTGAATCCTGATGCACCCTCTTTCGTCCCACTCATCGCCGGGGTATGGAACAGGACATGAACATATCCTCGGTGATCGCCCTCCTTCTGGGTCTTGTGGCCGTCGCCCTGGGCGGGGCGGCCTGGTATCTCCTCGGCGAGGTCCGGCGGGAGCGGGGGCGCGCCGACGGGCTGGCGCAGGAGCTGGCCAAGGCCGGCCTGCGCATCGCGGAATCAGACGCCCGGGCCCGCAGCTTCGAGGATGTGAGCGCCACCATGGGCCAGGCCTTCCGCGCCCTGTCGGCGGAGACCCTGACCAAGGCCCAGGACGAGCTGATCAAGCGGGCGGACGAACAGGCCACGGCCCGGGCACAGCTGGCCCAGTCGGAGCTGGAGAAGCAGCTCAAGCCCGTGGCCGACACGCTGAAGAAGTTCGAGGAACAGGTCCAGCTGATCGAGAAGAGCCGGGCGGAGGATGCGGGCGGCCTGCGCGCCCAGATCACCGCCCTGATGCAGGCATCCACCGAGACCCAGGCCGAGGCGCGCAAACTGTCCCAGGCCCTGCGGCGGGGGGCCGGCGTGCAGGGCCGCTGGGGGGAGCAGACGCTACGCAACGTGCTGGAGACGGCAGGCCTGTCCGCCCGCTTCGACTTCGAGGAACAGTTCAGCGTCGACTCGGAGGAAGGGCGGCGCCGCCCGGACGTGAAGGTGCGCCTGCCCGGCGGCGGGGTGTTCGTGATCGACGCGAAATGCTCGCTCAATGCCTTTCTCGAGGCACAGGAGGCGGTGGACGAGACGATGCGGGAAGCCTGCATGGTCCGGCACGCCGCCAGTGTCCGCCAGCACATGCAGGGCCTGTCCGCCAAGACCTACTGGGACCAGTTCAAGACGGAGGGGTCGCCGGACTTCGTGGCCATGTTCGTGCCCGGAGACGGCTTTCTGGCCGCGGCGCTGGACCGCTCCCCCGAGCTGATGACCGAGGCCATGGACAAGCGGGTGATCCTCGTCACGCCCACGACCCTGTTTGCCCTGTGCAAGGCCGTGGCCTACGGCTGGCGGGTGGAGGATCAGAGCCGCAATGCCGACCAGATCGCCGAACTGGGGCGCGAGCTCTACAAGCGCCTGTCGGTGATGGGCGGCCATGTCCAGGGCCTGGGCGACGGCCTGCGCCGGGCGGTGGCCAAGTACAACGACTTCGTCGGCTCCCTGGAAAGCAGCGTGCTGACCCAGGCCAAGCGGTTCGAGGCCCTGTCGGTGGACCACGAGGGCAAGTCCCTGCCGACCCTCGAGCCCCTGGACGGGGCCTTGCGCCCCCTGTCCAAGCTCGCCCCGCCGGAGAGCGGGGGCTGAGACCGGGCCGCCTCGAACCCCGCAACACCCTTCCCCACCCCCGATTGTCTTGACCTTTCCGGGACTTGATCCTACCTCGATCCCATGGCCATCCGAGAGATCCTTACCGTCGCCGATCACCAGTCGGTGCTGAAGCAGAAATCCGCCCCCGTGGAGCGGGTGGACGACGCCCTGCGCGCCCTGATGGATGACATGCTGGAGACCATGTACGCCGCGCCGGGCATTGGTCTGGCGGCGATCCAGATCGGCGTTCCCCATCGGGTGATCGTCATGGACCTGGCCCGGGAGGGGGAGGATCCGGCTCCCCGGCACTTCGTCAATCCCGAGATCCTCGAGGCCTCGGAGGAGCTGTTCGAATACGAGGAGGGCTGCCTCTCCGTCCCCGACATCTACGACGCGGTGGAGCGCCCCGCCCGGGTGCGCATCCGCTACATGACCTACCAGGGCGAGACGGTGGAGGAGTGGGCCGAGGGGCTCTATGCCGTCTGCATCCAGCACGAGATGGATCATCTGGAGGGGGTGCTGTTCATCGACCACCTGTCCCGCCTGAAGCGGATGCGCGCCGTGGCCAAGGTGAAGAAGGCCGTCCGCGCCGCTTGATGACGATGTGATGCAGATATAAAGATATCTTTATATCGTTATTGCTCTGGTCACGCTCTGACGGTAGAACCGGTCCACATTCACGGGACCGGAGCCTCGCCACCATGGCCGACTACATCATCAAGGACATCAGCCTCGCGGACTGGGGCCGCAAGGAAATCGACATCGCCGAGACGGAGATGCCGGGCCTGATGGCCACCCGCGCCGAATATGGCCCGGCCCAGGTGCTGAAGGGTGCCCGCATCGCCGGCTCCCTGCACATGACCATCCAGACCGCGGTGCTGATCGAGACCCTCCAGGCCCTGGGTGCCGACGTCCGCTGGGCCTCGTGCAATATCTTCTCCACCCAGGACCACGCCGCCGCGGCCATCGCCGCCAAGGGCACGCCGGTCTTCGCCTTCAAGGGCGAGAACCTGGTGGAGTACTGGGACTATGCCCACAAGATCTTCGAGTGGAGCGACGGGGGCTACCCGAACCTGATCCTGGACGATGGCGGCGATGCCACCCTGCTCTGCGTGCTGGGCCCCAAGGCGGAAAAGGACCCCACCGTCCTCGACCACCCCACCAACGAGGAGGAGGAAGCCCTCTTCTCGGTGATGAAGCGCTATCTGAAGGAAAAGCCGGGCTTCTACTCGGCCATCCGCGACGCCATCACCGGCGTGTCGGAAGAGACCACCACGGGCGTTCACCGCCTGTACGAAATGGCCAAGAAGGGCGAACTGCCCTTCCCGGCCATCAACGTCAATGACAGCGTCACCAAGTCCAAGTTCGACAACCTGTACGGCTGTCGCGAGAGCCTGGTGGACGCCATCCGCCGGGGCACCGACGTGATGCTGGCCGGCAAGGTCGCCGTGGTCTGCGGCTATGGCGACGTGGGCAAGGGCTCTGCTGCCTCCCTGCGCCAGGGCGGGGCCCGGGTGATCGTCACCGAGGTGGACCCGATCTGCGCCCTGCAGGCGGCCATGGAAGGCTACGAGGTCCGCACCCTGGACGCCGTGGCCGACAAGGCGGACATCTTCGTCACGGCCACCGGCAACAAGGACGTGATCACCGTCGACGACATGCGGAAGATGAAGAACAACGCCATCGTCTGCAACATCGGCCACTTCGACAGCGAGATCCAGATCGCGGGCCTTCGCAACTTCAAGTGGGACGAGATCAAGCCGCAGGTCCACCACGTGGAATTCCCCGACGGCAAGAAGCTGATCATCCTGTCCGAGGGTCGTCTGGTGAACCTGGGCAACGCCACCGGCCACCCCAGCTTCGTCATGAGCGCATCCTTCACCAACCAGACCCTGGCGCAGATCGAGCTGTGGACCAACGCGAAGGCCTATGAGCGGCAGGTCTACACCCTGCCCAAGCACCTGGACGAGAAGGTCGCCATGCTGCACCTGGAAAAGCTGGGGGCCCAGCTGACGGTGCTGCGCAAGGACCAGGCCGACTACATCGGCGTGCCCACCTCCGGACCGTTCAAGCCGGACCACTACCGCTACTGACCGCTTGACGCCGCGCCGCCCCATGCCCAACCCTGCCCGCCGAAGTCACGGAGGGTGAGAATGAGGCAGGGTCGGTGCGGCGGACGGTCCGGACAGACGACAGGGGCCGCGTTACTCGGGCTGGTCCTGCTGGCCGCGGGGGCCGTCGGGACCGGACCGGCAGGCGCGGACCCGTTCTACGCGCGGATCGGACGTCCGGCCCTGGTCGCCGATCTGGTCCTCCTCAATGGCCGGATCCAGACCCTCGATCCGCACGGTCATGTGGCACAGGCCCTGGCGGTCCGGGACGGCCGGGTCCTGCGCTTCGGCAGCGACGCCCAGATCATCCCGCTGGTGGGGGAAAAGACCCGGATCATCGACCTGCGCGGACGGACCGCCACCCCGGGCCTGATCGACACCCATGCCCACATCCTCGAGACCGGCGAGGATGAGCTGTTCCACATCCGTCTCGACGGGGTCTCCAGCATGGCTGACCTGCTGGCCGCCGTGGGCCAGCGGGCCGCCGCCAGCAAGCCCGGCGAATGGGTCGTGGGTGCCGGCTGGGACGAGGGCAAGCTTGCAGAGAAGCGCTATCCCACGGCGGTGGAGCTGGATGCCGTGAGCCCGAACAACCCGGTCTGGCTGGAGAACACCACGGGCCA
>CAIQUG010000212.1 GCA_903874895.1 uncultured Caulobacterales bacterium
CGACCCCGGCTTCCAGCTCCACGAAGGCGCCGTAGTCGGTGATGTTGGTGATGCGGCCGGTGAACTTCGCGCCGGCCGGATACTTGGCCTCCACGCCGTCCCACGGGTCGGACTGCAGTTGCTTCATGCCGAGCGAGATGCGCTGGGTATCCGGGTTGATCTTGATGATCTGCACCTTCACCGTGTCGCCGACCGCCAGCACCTGGCTGGGATGGGAGACGCGCTTCCAGCTCATGTCGGTGACATGCAGCAGGCCGTCGATGCCGCCGAGGTCCACGAACGCGCCGTAGTCGGTGATGTTCTTGACCACGCCTTCGCGGATCTCGCCCTCGGCCAGCTGGCTGACCAGTTCCGTGCGCTGCTCCGCGCGGGCTTCCTCGAGGATCGCCCGGCGGGAGACCACGATATTGCCCCGGGGACGGTCCATCTTCAGGATCGCGAAGGGCTGTTCCTTGCCCATCAGCGGTCCGACGTCGCGCACCGGACGGATGTCCACCTGCGAGCCCGGGAGGAAGGCCGAAGCCCCGCCCAGATCCACGGTGAAGCCACCCTTCACGCGGCCGACAATGGCACCCATGACCGGCTCGGCCCGGGCGTAGACGCCCTCGAGGCGGGTCCAGGCTTCTTCGCGCTTGGCCTTCTCACGGCTGATCACCGCTTCGCCGGCGGCGTTCTCGACGCGCTCGAGGAAGACTTCGACGGTGTCACCGATCTTCGGGAGGGGCTTGCCCTCCATGTTGGCGAATTCCTTCATCGGCACGCGGCCTTCGGTCTTCAGACCGACATCGACCACGACGAAGTCCTTTTCCACCGCAACCACATGGCCATGCACAACCGTGCCTTCCATGATGTCGCGACCGCCAAAGGACTCGTCGAGAAGGGCCGCGAAATCGTCGCGGGAGGGATTCATGCTGGCGTCGTCAGCCATTGGGTCTCCAGACAGATATCGGTCCGACCGCGGTCGCACCGCGGAATCCGAAACCGGGTTGAGGGTTGAAGCCGAAAACGCGAGGGTGCACGCAGACCCGAAAGGCCAGCGCCCGTCCATCGCATCAGATCGAAAATCGCCCGCAGCCGCCCGAGTTTCTGGCACGTTTGGATTTGACGAAGCCCAGTCAGGCCCGGTCGCGCGCCGCCTCGACGATGCGGCGGGCCGCATCGGCAGCCGCTTCTATAGTCAAATGGGTCGTATCTAGCAAGACGGAGTCTGTGGCGGGGGTCAGCGGGGCCATGTCCCGCCCGGTGTCCCGCGCATCCCGCTCGAGGATATCGGCCAGCACCGCCTCGCGGGTCACCGGACGACCGGCGGCCAGATGCTGTCTCAGGCGCCGCTCTGCCCGGACCTCGGGTGTGGCGGTGACAAACAGTTTCGCCACGGCGTCCGGCGCAATGACGGTGCCGATGTCCCGGCCGTCCAGCACGGCGCCGGAGGGCTGGGCGGCAAAGGCGGCCTGCAGCTGATGGAGCGCGGTTCGCACGGCAGGGTGGGCCGCGACAACGCTGGCGGCGGCTCCCACGTCGGGAGACCGGATGGCTGCCGTGTCGATCAGGCGGGGGTCCAGCAGGCGGGCCACCTGATGGGCGGGCTCG